>JANLFK010000003.1 GCA_024655945.1 candidate division KSB1 bacterium | reverse complement strand
CCGCATCGAGCAGGAACTCTACAAGACCGAGCCCATCACCTGCGAGCGCGAGCTGGTGGACAAGACCGCCAGCTACCTGCTGTTCTCTCACCTCCACCGCCCCCACTACGGACTGCCCCATGAGGCAAGACCTGCCCTCACCCCCGCCCAACTCCTCCACCAGCCCGACCACGACACCACTGGGAAGGTCTTGCCTGGCTATGTCAAAAGTTTGCAATTGCTGGAGAGGTCAACCAAGGCGCGCGTACAGGCACGCTAAATGTGCAAAATCGTGACAGCCCTGTTTGTCTCTCTGTGCTGGGGGCCAGTTCTTTGATTGTCCTTCCCAGAACAGCTCCACGCACATCCACCAGGCAGTTACTTCGTCTCGCCGCGGTAGCAGGAAAAGGCATGGGCCAGGAAGCACACGCGGGGCGTCGCATAGTGCGAACGCCCCGACCACCCCGGTCAGAGGCTGGTGGGACGCAACGGGGAAGCACTTCTTCAGGGAGCAAGGCAGGAGGAAAGGAGGGGAGGAAGCGACGATTCCCACCTGCCTGCCAGCAGCAACGCCGCCACCGCCAGCGCTAAGCTGCCCGCCGACAGGAGAAGGGAGGCAGTGCCGTGCGACAGGCCTGCATTGAGCAAGCGGTGGTGAATGTGCTCGCGGTCAGCAACAAAAGGGTGAATGCCACGCCGCACCCGCCTGATGATGGCCCACAATGTATCCGTCACCGGCAGGGCCAGGGAGAGGAGAGGAAGGAGGATCATCACCTTTCCGGGCCCGATGCGTGCGCCTGCCGCGGTGATCCAAGCAACCAGTAGTCCCAAGAACAGGCTCCCCGAATCCCCCATGAAAATGGAGGCCGGGTGGAGGTTGTAGGGCAAAAAGCCCAGCAGCGACGCAATTAGCAGCGCGGCCACAGTCACCACCGTCCATTCGCCATGGGCGAAGGCCAGGCCGCCCGCTAAGGCGATGGCGGACAAGGCCACGCCCACAGCTAGGCCGTCCAGGCCATCGATGAGGTTGATGGCGTTGGTAATGCCCACAATCCACAGCAGGGTGAACGGGAGACTGGCCCAGCCGAGGGAAAGGCTGCCTATGCCTGGCAGCACCAAGGTTTCGATCTTGAAGCCGAATGCCACCAGCAGCAAAGCGCCTGAGGACTGCAAAAGGAGCTTCAAGTTGCAGCCCAGACCGCGCACATCATCAACGGCGCCCACCAGGAAGAGCACTGTGCTCGCCAGCAGCACACCGGTGAGCTCTCTTGTCCACAGCCCTGGCGCCAAGGCCAAAACGAGCGCCGGGACCACCACGGCTACAAAAAGGGCCGCGCCTCCCAGCTTGGAGATTCTGCCGGAGTGAATGGTCCTGTGGTTGTGGCGGGCCAGGATGCCAAGGCGGATCGCCAGCCGCCGACACAACGGTGTGGCACTCAACGCAATGAGCAGCGAACAGCCGGCTAAGCCTATCCAAGGCGTCATGAGGGCGCTTCCTCGCTCTACCTACTCCATGGGATCGACAGCGGACGATATCCGCCCAGTAGATGGTTCAGGTTGATACAAAATGCACCCGGCTTCTGTGCGCACGCGCGCAGCCCAGCACATCTGCAACTACCTTGCCACGTTGTCGGGGCCTTGGCGATGCGCACGTCGAGACTCCTTCTCCCCCTCCACGCCCAAGGGATTGCCAAGCCTGAGGTCGCCTAGGCCCAGCGGCCAATCCTGCGAAGTCCTGGGGTCGTGGCCACATTCCGGGCTCCGCCTTTCCCGCGAGGGGAGGCGGCCTGCTGCGCGGTTGCTCGGCCTTGGGACGTCGGTCTGAAGCGAATCCTGTGCCCGCCCTGGGCGTCGCCTGCCCGAAATATGCTCCCAGACCTCGTCGTAGAGCCGAGTAACGGCACGGGCGTTCACCTCGATGTCGAAGAGCTCTTTGCTCACTGCCACACAATTGCGGCTCATCGTCCGATACAAGCCCCTGTCCTTGCGCAGTCTCTCGATTGCCTGGATAGACTCCTCCGGCGCCCGCGGCGTGCACAGGAAGCCGTTGAAGCCGTCGCGTACACACTCGCGATTGCCTTTGATGTTACTGGCAACTAACGGCTTGCCAAAGGCCATGGCTTCGATCAGGGTCATGGACAGGCCTTCCCACAGGGAAGGAAGCAGGAGCACGTCGATGGCCGGGTACATGGCCATGGGGTCACGAAGCCAGCCGGTCATGGTCACCTGGCGTCGGCCGTGGAAGCGCGTCGCCAGCCAGGCGTAGAAGGGGCCATCGCCCACGACGAGAAAGTGCACGGGGAGCTCTATGCAGCGCTCAATGACCGCCGCTAAGGTCACGGGGTCCTTTTGCTCCCAGAGCCGGCCAACATAGGCGACCACGAAGGCATCCTGTGGGATGCCCCAGGCGCGTCGAAAGGAAGCGCGGGCATCGGTGGTATTCGCACTCGCCACCAGCGCGTGGTCGACGCCGTTGTACACGGTCACTGCGCGAGAGGCAGGGATCAGCCGCGAGCGGATGGCAAGCTCCCTCTCCTCGTGGTTGACGAAGATGACCTTGTCGGTGCACAGGCCGGCGAGCCTCTCGACAAGGCCGTACCAGACCCGCTCGCGCTTACCGGAGAACTCATGGAACGGCAGGCCGTGCACGGTGTGGAAGACGACATCTACTCCTGCCAAGCGCGCGGCCAACCTCCCCAATGCGCCAGTCTTGGAGGAGTGCGTGTGGGCGATGCGGAAGCCGTGGCGCTTGAAAAGGCGCATCATCGTGACCAAGGCGTGCAGGTCGTTGAGCGGGTGAATCTGGCGCACCAGAGTTGGCACCAGAAGTACATTGGCGCCCAGTTTGTCCAGCTCTTCCGTTAGCTCCCCGGCGGACTTGCACAGGACCCAGACTTCAAAACGCTGGGGGTCCAGGCGCTTCAGCACCTCGAGCATGGCGCGTTGCACGCCGGTCATGAGGGGCAAGAGCTGTAGGTGGCAGATGCGTATTCTCTTTCTCATCTGCAAGGACGTACCTCCGGCACGCTGTGCACAAGGCGGGCCAGCTCATCGGCAGTGCGCACGCAGCAGGTGCGCCAGTCGAAGCGGCGAAGGTTCTGGTACCCCCCCGCCACCAAGGTGCGCCGCAGCTCCTGGTCGTGGAGCAGCCGTGCCATGGCCTGCGCCATCTCGGCCACATCATAGGGATCAAAAAGAATAGCTGCGTCGCCCACAATCTCCGGCAGGGAAGTGGCGCGTGCTGCCGCAACCGGCACTCCTGCTGCCATGCTCTCCAACGGCGTAAAGCCGAACCCCTCGAACAGGGAGGGCGCCACAAAGAGCTGCGCGTGCTGGTACACTGCCGGCAGGTCCTGGTCCGCTACAAAGCCTGCGATGACCACGCGGCTGCCAAGGTCGAGCTCTTCCACTGCACGGTAGACCTCGG
Organism: candidate division KSB1 bacterium; assembly: GCA_024655945.1. NCBI lineage: Bacteria > Pseudomonadati > Candidatus Zhuqueibacterota bacterium. The sequence goes on along the minus strand of JANLFK010000003.1, from coordinate 337,509 downwards.
CTGTACCCCAGCTCTTCTTGCCGACGATTACCAGGCGCAACTCCTGGTGTTCCTGGTCGACAAGGCGCCGAAAGGCCTCTATGAGCCGGACAAAGTTCTTATGCGGTTCCAGATGGCCCACCGAGAGGATGTAGCGTTCGGACAGGCCGTAGCGCTGCTGCACGGTGTCCCATCTGGCGGCGGCCTGGGGGCGACTGAACGGCGTAGGGTCAAACCCTTCGGGGATGGCCGACACCCGCGCCTCCGGGATCCCTAAGACTTGCACTATGTCCCGCTTGCTGAATTCCGAGACGGTGAAGATATGGCAGGCGCGCATAGCGCTGCGCCGGATCATGGCGCGCAGGTACCAATGGCGCACCGGCCCGCAGGCGCGAGGCAGGTGGAACCAGCGCAGGTCGTGGATGGTCACCGCCGTCGGCACGGTCACGCCAAGTGGCACATACGAAATGGGCGAGTGGAGGAGGTCGATTTTGTGCCGGGCAAGCAGCCTCTTCCAGAACAGCGCCTCTTTGGCAATGCGCATGATGGGCCGGAACGACTTGACCGGAGTGCGCACGATGGCCCCGGCTTGCTGCCAGGCAGGGGGCGGCGCAAAGTCCGACGCAGTGAAGACCACGGGCTGAAACGGCACCTCTTCGCGCAGAAGATAGTCGATGAGATGGCGCAGGTACACGCCCAGGCCTCCGCTCCATTGATTGAGCACAATGGCGTTAATGCCCACCCGTCTCATTGCTCACTCCCGGGGCAAGCGGGCCGCAAGGCCTTCTCTGCAGTCCAGAGAGCCTGAGGCCAAGGGTCCCTGAGCAGGTCGCCGAGGTCGCGCGAAAGCAGCAGGCAACTGCGCAGAGCCTGCCAGTAATGAGCAGCCAGACCAGAGCGGCGGACAAGGGCGATGGGGATGCGCAAGAGCATGCCGAGGAGCAAGATGCGCCAGGCGACGCGTGCCTGCTGCCAGCCATACATCTGGCCCACGAAATGGCTGACGTTCACGGCGTTGTGGCAGAGGGCGCGTGCCAAGTGCTGCGTGGCGCTGCTGCCCTGATGGTGCCGCACGACCAGGTCGGGCAGCACGACTACCTGCCAGCCCGCCCTGCGCGCACGGAGGCACCACTCCATGTCCTCCCCGTACAGGAAATATGCTTCGTCCATTGGGCCGACTTCTGCCACTACCTCCCTGCGCACGGCCAGAAAGGCACCGTCTACATAGTCGACCCAGAGCGGCTTGTTGTTGGCCATCCCCTTGCGGCCACCAAGGACCGGCGCTGAGGCGAACATGAGGTGCATCTTGGCGAGGTTCGCCACATTCTGAAAATGCCGCCCTCGTGCGAGGACCTTGCCGTCAGGCGCGACCAGGGTGGCGCCGACAATGCCCACGCGTGGCTGAGCGCGCAAGAAGGACTGGATGCGAAGGACCGGCTCTTCGGAAAGCATAACTGCGTCGGCATTCATCACCACCAGCATGGCTCCCTTAGCGGCCGCAAGGCCCTGGTTCACCGCGCGGGCAAAGCCCAAGTTCTCGCGGTTGGCGACCACCCGCACCTGCGGGTAAGTGCTGCGCAGCGCAGCCGTGGTGCCATCTGCAGAGCCATTGTCCACCACGATGACCTCGAGTCTCGCCTGCCGGTTCTTCGCGAAAACGGACTCGACGCAACGAAGGGTGAGTTCTTTCGTGTTCCAGCTGACGACGATGACCGATGCCGCTACCGGTTCAGCCATGCTGAGCCTCCCCGGGTGTGCCTGGCCCTTCTGGCAAGACCTTCGCGGAGGCAACAGCGAGGCCGTAACCTAGGCCCAGAAAGAAACGGAACTGCGCCGAAATGAAGCCGAAGAGGAGGTACACAGCCATGGTGAGCCAGAACACGGCCAGTCCAACCCGATAGGGGCGGCTGACCCCGCTGGCGCGCGAGCTGGAACGCAGTAAAACGATCACGGCGACCAGGGACAACGTGAAGAAGGCGAAACCGAGCGCCCCCTCCTCTGCCAGCACCTGCAGAAAGGCGTTGTGCGGCTCCAGCACGTTCGGATCCGGCGCAGAAAGCGCAAGGAGGTGCCCCTGCTCGAGCAGCGCGCGTGGGAAATTCAAAGAGCCGATGCCCAGCAGCGGATGGCGCACGAAGAAGGCGAGGGCAGTCTTGAGAAGAAGCATACGCTCGACGTTTGAGACATGCCGGGGTGCGAAAAGCTCAGACCAACGATAGAGGAGGACGTTTTTTTCCGCCACCACCATGAAGAGCAAAATGGCCATCGTTCCCGCCAGCAAGTAGGCAAAATGCCGTGGCGCCACCAGGCGATAGCGGTGAGCAAGAAAGAGGAGGAGAGGGAGAGCAACCCACACGATTCGCGACATCGAGAGAACGGCGGAGAGCAGGCACACCCCGCCGATCGCCACGCTCCAGGCCTTTTCCCGGCGGACAAACGGCAGAACCAGCGCGAGCGAGAAAAGCGCCTCCGGCCCGGGGAAGACGCGATAGCCGAAAAGGGGGATCCGGCCTGCGATGACCAGCGCTGCGACTCGAATAATCGCCAAGATTCCCGAGAGAGCGAGGACCCAATAGATGAGGGCAAAATCCTTTTGGCTCTGCACGTACAGGAAGACGAGGGCAACGAGCACCACCACCTCGGTCCACTTGAGGCCCGACTTGAGGACCAAACTCACGTCCAACGCATTCCAGGCGGAAAGGGCTATGGCACACAGATAGAGCACGAGAGACGAAAAGAGCAACAGGGGCGCACCGAGGTCTGTGACCTGGAGCCGGAGCCCAGTCCTGGCAAGCCGAAAGGTAGCTGCCCCGGCAAGAAAGAGGAGCAGAGGGAGCTCCAGCAAATGGACATACGTGCCGGCCAGGCGCAGAATCATGGGCGGCCCCTCCGTGCGGCAGGGAGATTAGACTGTAAGGTACGGGCCAGCCGCGCCGAGGACTGCTCTTGGGAGAATTGCGCAAGGTAATTGCACGAAGCCAAGGAGAGTTTCTCCAGAAGCGGCGGGTCCTCCAGGAGGCGGACCAGGTGGCCGGCCAACCCCTCCACGTCTCCAGGCGGTGCCGTGAGCACCGTCTCTCCCTCGACCGTATAGTCCGGGATGCCACCCACGCGGGTGGCCACGACCGCACACTTGCAGGCCATGGCTTCCAATGGCGGCAGACCGAAACCCTCGGTCCGGCTAGGGAAGAGGAAGATGTCGCACGAGCAGTAGAGTTGGCGCAGGCGTTCGCCCATGGGGCGAAGGTGGAACTCGGCGTCCTTTGGGATATCTGGGCCGCGCTCGAGGCCGTACATGACCAACTGCAGCTCCGGGTGCGTGCGCCGGGCGAGCGCTACCGCCGCCAGGCCGTCGGCCGTGCCCTTCCAGGGCGGGCGGCTGTAAGGCAGAAGCACCCGCCGCGGTTCATTGAAGCGCTTGTTATCATTGTAAAAGACCGCGGGATCAACGCCGTTGATGACCTTTCCGACCACGGTTGCGCCAAATTGCTCGCGCATGAGGCGCTCTAACCAAGTGGAGACCACGACCACTTTCAGCGGCAGACGATAGGACTCGTCCACAAGCTTCTTGGGTCCGCGCCAGGCCTCATAGTGCTGAACGAAGTAAAACTTTTCACCCTTGCTGGCGGCAAGGGCCGCCACCGAGTAGGCAGTCGGCCAGGCGGTGGCAATCACCGCGTCGGCGTCGGGCAGGAACCTGTCTTTGATTGCCGGCACGCCGCGCAATGTGGCCCGCGAGGGAAACCACTTGATGCGGTTGCGTTTGGCCAGGTTCGCCGCCAGGCCGCGCAGCTGCTCCCAGGTAGCACGCCAGCTGGCCACTCCCTCGCCAAAGCGGTACGGGAGCAGGGGATAGACGATCGTCACCTGGTGGCCGTGGTCAACAAACCAGTTGGCATGTTCCAGCACGATTTTTACCCCGCCTGTAAGACTCGTAAAGGGTAGCACGAAGGTGACTCTCACTGATATGACCTCCGTCGGTACAGGGCGAAAAGGGTGATGAACAGGTGCTCGCCGATGCGTAATGCCGACTGCAGGATGGCTAACCCGGCAACGCCGTGATAATGCACTGCGGCACTAGCTCCGAACATTAAGGCCGCGGTGCGGAACAACGCTGCCCAGAAGACCACCTGAGGTGCCTTCAGGCCAAAGGTCGCGTAGGCGACCATCGGCTCCGTCAAGAGCGTCAGCAGAAAACTCGGCATCAGAGCATCCAGGGCTACGGTGCTGTTGCTGTAGGACGCGCCAAAGACCATGCTGATGACTGGGCCGCGCACCACGTAGTAGACCGCCAGCGCACCCGCCACCACTGGGCCGCCGCGCGTGAACAGGCGCAGCAGGCCACGCCGCACCAGCGTGGGGTCGTGGCTGGAGGCGAAGCGCGGCGAGAGCGCGCTCACTGCCGACAGAGTTACCAAGTTCACCACCTGCGCGCAGGTAACTGCGACGTCGTATGCCCCGGCCGCCTCAGCGCTTCCACCACGGGCCAGGGCAATCACCGCCCACCTTTGGTAAAGGTACATGAGCAGCCCCCCCAAGGCCACCCACTTGCCAAAGGCCACCATCCTCTTCAAGTAGGCCCAGTCGGCGGTCGGCTGCGGATGGAGCAAGGAGCGCTCCGGGAGCGCCAGGGGCGTCAGAGTAACCAGCGCGGCAAACCAGGGTGCCATGGCGAGCAGAGCCCAAAACGATTGTTGGCTGAGCTGCCACCGCTGGTAGACGCCGAGCGCGGCGGCCGTCCACAGCAGCTGCAAAAGCGCCACTGCTATTAGAAAGCGCGAGTAGGAGCCGAATCGCCTCTTTGCCTGGAAAAGAAACTCAGGCGCATGGCAGATGTTCTGCCCTAAGCCAAAGAGAAGCGCGGCGCCGCCCACGCCAGAGCGCGGCATCAGGCCCACCGCTGTGGTGGCCAGCCAGATGGACGCAAGCACCAGACTCACCGCGACTCTCCCGCGCACAAAGCTCCAGAAGCGCGCGTGCTGTTCGTCCCTGCTGGCACCACTTTCGAACACGAGGAACGCCGCCCCACACCCGAGCTCAGCGAGCGCCGAGGCGATGGAGCCCCAAGAGAGAAGCACCGCAATGCCGCCGTATACTGCAGGCTGCAGCAGCCTCACCAGAAGCACGGTCTTTGCAAAAGTCAGTGCTGCGGCTCCTGTGCGCCCACCTGTGGAGAGCAAAATGTCGCCGTATAGGGAATGCACCGCAGGAAGCCATCCCCACTCCGGGGCATCCTGCCTCTGCGCGTGGGCCTTCACGGGTTCAGGCTCAGAACGATGTCCCACTCGCCCCGCTTGCCAGGCCCGCCACCTGGCCGTTGGGCGCTGGCCCAGAAGTGGCGATAACCCACCGACACAAAGGCGTTGCGCACGAGCTGGTAGCTGGCAGCTACGCCTGTGGCAGTTGTCTGACCACGTACTCCGGCCAGAAAGGGCACGTACTCTGGGTCGCGTGGGTACTCGTGCGGGACACGCAGGTCGCCGCCGACGTTCTGGTCAGCCGGGTTCGCCCCATGGCGGTGCAGTTCGCCCCAGACGCGCAACTCCCACCAAAAAGTGGGGCGGTAGCTTGCCTCCGCGTAGAGGTCATCGGCATTGGGGCCAATCCAGTGGCCAAGACAGGTGGCATAGTGCACATAGCTGGTCACGTCCCGGGCGTGGGAATAGGTGAACGGCCGGACACGCGCGTATTCGACGCGCAGATCAACGTCCGACAAGCCGCACGGGTCCACCAGCTGTGCCCCGACCAGAAACGCCGTCTTGTTGCCATAAAACCCGGTGCCCAGCTTGCCGGTGCTCAGGTCATCGATGAACAACTCGCCGTAGAGCCTTGTCTTGGGGATGACCTTGAGTTCCAGGTCTGCTCCCATGGTGGCGTTGTCCCGGTCGCCCAAGTAGTGTTCCGCTGAGCGAAAGAACATCACGGGATTGAGGTAGGCCGGCTCCAGACGCCTACCGGCAAAGACGACCGTCTCGTACACGGCAATGTCCACCCCTTTGCCCAAGGAGAACTCCAGACGATGGGCCGCCAGTCCCTTCTCCTGATGTCCACCGTGGAAGAATGTGGGCGAGTAGTGCTGCAGCCAGGCCATCATGCTGGTCAACTTGAGGTGCGTGCCGGCCAGCTGGATCTTCAGCAGGTCGTAGGAGGTCGGATGGTCAGAGAGGCCAAGTTGCCCGCGCCGTCCTGGCCCCCAGCGGTTGCTGTCCTTGCCGTATTGCACGGTGAGAAACGACCAGGTGAAGACCAGCGAGGCGCGCGTCTCGTCATGATCGGCAGACGTGCCGGCGCTGCGCACAAAGCCCAATCCCTCCAGCGTGTAATTGGTGCCGGCCGCAGGATATGTCCTTGTGCCCCACTGGCGGGAGTCGCGCACATCCACCGAAAAGCCTAAGTATCTGCCCACTGTCCCCCAGACCGTGAAGCCGTTGGTGTCTTCGAACACACGTTCCTGGCGAGCAAGGGAGTCCGCCCTGGCAAACAGGCGTCGGCGCACGAAAATGGGGTCCCAAAAGAGCTGAAACGGCGGACTGCTGATGGTCAGAAAGTTCCTTCCATTTGCGTAAAGAACATCGGCAAGGAGAGGATCAAGCCAGCGGCTGTGCACGAGCTTGTTCAGGCGCGTCGGGGCAGCGGGGACCTCAGAACCAAGTCGGCCCAGTTCCTCGGCAAACTCACGCTGCAGAAAATCCAAGGCTTCTGCCTCAACACTGGTCAAGCGGTGGGTGCTCCTCTGTTTGCCTAAGGCGGCCAAAGCGTGAGCTACCTCCATCCTGGTGAAAGGTCGCGAATTGCCCAGGAGGCCAGGTAGCATGCCCTTAGTCTCCATGCGTTCCAGGAACTCGTACGCCCAGTGCTGGAGTGGCACGTAGACCGTCTGCGCCGGGGCTGGCCACGCGAAGCAGACGATAGCAGAAAAAGCCGCGAGCGCGAGGGTTACCCTTCGCCTCCCTCGCTTGCCTGAGACAGTCGCCTGGTGCAGATCAGGCCTTGCACCGCTGCGCATGGAACTGCTCCAGCACGGTAACGATGCGTTGACAAGCGGTGCCGTCGCCGTAATGGTTGTTGCGCGGCCCATGGGGGGCAAATGACCGGATAGCAGCGACGATGGCCTGGGTGTCGGTACCCACCAGGCAATTCCAGCCGTCCGCTACGGTCTCCAGCCACTCGGTTTCCGCCCGCATGGTGATGCACGGCACGCCGAAGACATAGGCCTCCTTCTGCACGCCCCCAGAGTCGGTGAGGATGGCGCGCGCGTTCCGCTCCAATTGCAGCATGTCCAGGTAGCTGACGGGCTCTGTGCTCAGCACGTTGGCGGCCCCGTGGAGGAGCTGCTCCAGGCCGTGTTCCTTGATAAAGCGGCGTGTGCGGGGATGGATGGGGAAGACGATGCGCTCGGATACGCTGGCAAATGCCGTGAGGATGCTCCGCAGGTGGTCGGCATCGTCGGTGCTGTGGGCGCGGTGGACCGTGGCCAAGAGGTAGCCCAGCGGGCGCAATTGCAGCTGTTCGAGCACGGTGGAACGTTGCGCGGCCATTTGCCCAAAATGCAGGGCGGCGTCGTACATGACGTCTCCGACCAAGTACACGCCGGCCGTAATTCCCTCGCGCCGCAGGTTTTCCACAGCGGCCCGTGTCGGGCAGAAGAGCAGCTCAGAGGCTCGGTCGGCCAAGACGCGATTGATCTCCTCGGGCATCGTGCGATTGTAGCTGCGCAGTCCTGCCTCAACGTGGGCCACCGGAATGCACAACTTTGCTGCGGCGAGCGCGCCGGCGAGGGTGGAATTGGTGTCGCCATAAACCAGCACCACGTCGGGCTTCTCGGCCATCAGCACACGCTCGATGCGCACGAGCATCTCTGCAGTTTGTTCGCCGTGCGGCCCAGAGCCTACCTCGAGGTTGTACTCCGGCTCTGGGATTTCCATTTCGCGGAAAAACACCTCGGACATGTTTTCGTCATAGTGCTGGCCCGTGTGCACCAGCACCTCCTGGTGTTTCTGCCGCAGCAGCTTACAAAGAAGCGCGGCCTTGATGAACTGGGGGCGCGCGCCGACGATCGAGATGACTTTCACTGATGGGCGTCCTTTCATTTGCGGGCGCGCCTGGCAACGCGACGCTTGTGTCCTCGTCTGTGTCGCAGCACCTGAACGAGCCTGACAATCCTTTCTCTGGCCAATTGCCAGTCGCCGGCGAGCTCTTTGCCCATGTCGCGGAATCGCTCCCTGTCCCCAGGTGCGAAGGAGACCAGCGGCGCCACGGTGACCCACAGCATGGACAACACGCCAGCCACTAGCCCAGCGACAACCATGAGCAGCAGGCGCCTTGGTTTGCTGGGGCGCTCTGGCGGCACCGCCCGGTCCAGCTGTTGGACGGTGGGCGTATCACGCGCCTCCTGAATCTTGGCCTGATAGTACTGCTGGTTCAGGAGCTCCCAGACGGTCTCCTGGACCTTCACCTCGCGGATCAAAGCGGCGAGCTGGCGCGCCACCTCGGGAAGCTGGGCAATGGGGATGTAGACCTCGTCGTTGTGCGCGCTTGCCGAGTCTTCGCCGAACTGCAGTGCATTGTAGCGCGCCTGCATCTCGTCCAACTCGCGCTGTGCCATGACCACCTGGGGGTTATCCGGGCGCATGGTCAGGCGGAGCGTGCCCAGCTCCACCTGCTTGGCGATGATGCGCCCCTTCAGGTCGCCGGCGCCCTCGATAGCCGCCTTGGTCTGTTCCTCCAAGGAGATGGCCTTGTGGGTCTGTTGAAACTCAGCCAGGGCCTGGCTGGCCTCCTGCAACTTCTGTTCCGTCAAGGCAAGCTGCTGCTCGATGTACACGCGCGAGTTCTTTGCGCGCGAGACGCTCTTCTCGCGGTTGACGCGGTCCAATGCCTCGACCATGGCGTTGGCCACGTCCGCGGCAAGCTGCGGCTCCGACATCTCCACCTTGATGGTGATCACTCCCTGTTCAGAAGGGTATACCGTGGTGCACCTTTGCAGCCGAGCCAGACCGCCTTCCAGTGACTTGGCGTGCAGCAGTTTCTGGAGAGGCGCCTGGCGCTTCTTTGTGGCAAAGGTGCGCAGGAGCACCATCTCCCGCACCGAGCGGCTCTTGAGTATCTCAACGAATAGGGCCGCCGGCGTGGTCGCTTTGGGAAGGCTCAGCGGCACAGAAGGGAGCTCGGCCAACATTCCCTGCAGGGCGCTTTGCTGTAACTCCGCCGGGGGCAACAAGGTAGTCACTGCCGTGTAGCGGCGGGGCATCAAGAAGCTCAATGCGCCCACCGCGACGTAAGCGACGACGGCGTTGCGCACGATGAGCCAGCGTTTGGCCACTATTCTGCCGATCAGCCCGACAACATCCAGTTGCCGGCCCGCAGGGGGCGGAGACTGTGTGCGTCCCGCATTCATCGACGATTCACCACGTTGTCGATGACCAAAGCCACCGTGGCAATCTGCGAGGCGACAAGCATGAGGTCGCGGAACAGCGCCCAGTAGTCCCGTGGCCTGCGCCTCGGTACGTAGATGATGTCCCCTGGCACCAACTGCTTGACATCTTCGTCGTCCACCACTTCGCCGGTCACCTTGATGACCTTGGTCTTGCGCTTGTTGGCATCCCACGCAAAGCCGCCGGCGCGCTTGACGTAGTAGCTCACCTTTGCGCCGGGCACATGTACCACCCCGCCAGGCCTGGCTACCCGGCCGGTGACGCCCACCACCACCGGTGCCTTGGGAACTTCGATGATGTCGCCGTCCTCCAGCAGCACGTCTTCCCGCGCATCGTGCTGGACGACCAGCTTGTAGAAATCGACGACCACCCGCCCGATGTCGCGCGAGTTTTCCTTCATGACCAGATAGTCGTACTCCAAGTCGCTCATCTGGTCGCGGGTCATAGTCTTCAGGCGTTCGTACTCCTTGTCCACCAGCGAGGGGGCGCTCCTGCGGATGAGCCTTGCCTCACGGATGAGTGCTTCGTCGGTAAAGCCACCGCACTTGGCCATGATCTCGCCGAGGGTGGTGCTGTCCTTGACGATGGCGTAGACTCCTGGGTACAGGACCTCACCGTGCACCTCCACTGTGGGGCCCACCAGCCACTTGGGGATCTCGCGGACAAAGACATGGTCGTCTTCCTCCAGCAGGAGGTCTTGCGAGGTGTCGCCCTCGAGGAGCAGTCTGCGCAAGTTGACCTTGATGTACGTCGGTGGCTGCTTAGGGTCGATCTTGGCGACCTCGGCCTCCAGGAGATCGGCGCTCCGCGTCACATTGCCGGCCTTGAGGATGAGGTCGCTCAAGTGCATGTTGTCTTCGAGCAAGTACTGCCCGGGGCGCGTGACCGCACCGGAAATGGTGACCACCCGGTCGTGGAGGAGATCCTGCTTTGAGAAGACGCGCACGCGGTCATTGTTGCGCAGGCATAGGGCGCGCACCTGCGCCGTGCTGTCCAGGTTCACAAAGTGGAGGATGCGTTCACCGTTGGGTAGCAGCCGACTCACCTCCACGCGGCTGCGAAGGGCGTAGTCCGTGAGACCCCCAGCTATTTCGACGATGTCCGCCAGTGTCTCTCTGAGGTCTGGGCGCAGTTCGTAGGCCGCTGGTCGCTTGACTTCGCCGACGACGGCCACGAGCGCGGTTGCGATCGGCACGTAGAGGCGGTCGCCACCCAACAAGAGCAGGTCTTGGGCGGGGTCCCGATTAGTGAGCAGGCCGTAGAGGTCCACCACGGCAAATAGGGAGTCGCCGCGGTAGAGATTGATCGCGCGCAAGGAGCCCCGCGGACTCGGCCCCCCTGCGGTGCACAAGGCGTCAAAGACCGTGTTCAAGGCGGTGAGGGTGAAGCGGCCGGGTTGCTGGACTTCGCCCACCACCGTCACCTGCACCGGTTTCGGCGCGATAAGCATCACCTGCAGAGTAAAGTTCTGGAAATAGTGCGCCATGACCTTCTGCAGCTGCTGCTGAAGGTCGCGCATGGTCATCCCCTGCACGGTGAGCACGCCGGCAGGGGGGACGTAGATCTTCCCTTCCAGGTTGACCGTGACCTCCAGTTCCTTCTGGATCTTGCCCGTGAGGAATATCCCGAGGCGGTCGCCAGGACCCAATGCATAATGCTCGGGCAGGCGGACGGCGGTGGTGGCCAGTTCGCGCGGCACCCGGAAAAAGTCATGCCCAAACAGGCTCAGTTCTTGCCCGCCAGGCAAAGAGGGGGAGGCCTCAGCTTGCGGCGTGGTGCGCAAGCTGCGGAGCAGTTCCTCATAGGGGTAGCCCGCAGGCAAGGCAGCCGGTGCAGGCGCCTGCTGCGCGGCCCCCAGCGACACTGTGCAAACGAGAGCAATGAGGGCGGTAAAGGTTCTCATTCTTGCTTTGGCTGCAATTTGGAGTGCCTGGCGGTGCCATGTCGCAGGCAGACGCGTGGAGCACGGTCAGAGGAGTCCTTTCCCAGGCCGGGGTAATATACAGAAATATGGTCAGTCAGTCAACGCATTTTTTTGAGACGTGCCGTGGCGGCCTCAGCTAAGGAACCACTCCTTAGGCACGCCAGTCGCCTCTTGTTGGCCGCCTGGTTCGCACGCCGGCAGGGCGCTGGCAAGGTCGGTCACTCTCCCCTTACTGGCGGCCGGTGGAAGAGAACGACAGCCGACTGGCGAAAGCGTGCCAGGCAGGATGCGCAACGGTCGGCGAGGCCCACCCGGGAAGCCAAAGGCCAGAAGGGCTGCATACCCTCCTGGCCTCGGCTGGTGCGGGTAAAGGGACGACGGGGCTACTTCATGTACATCAACTTAATGGTTGCTTCAAAGTCCACCATCTCTACCATCACGCCATTCCGTTCCTTTTGGTTGCGGCATTCGATGCGACACAGGTAGAGGCCGGTCGCCACGGGAAAGCCCTCCTCGTCCACCGCATTCCAGTAAGCGCGATAGTACCCTGGCTCGCGCTCCCCCTCGAACAGGGTCTTGACCCTTCGCCCCAGCACGTTGTAGACGACCACCTTCACCTTGGCCGCTTGCGGAAGCTGGTAGCGGATCTCAGTATCCGGGTTGAACGGATTGGGAAAGTTTTGCCGCAAGGCATATTGCCGCGGCACGCCGCCCGAGTCAAAGTCGTCTGCACCCTCTGCCTCGTGGCCGCTGCCGCCTCTGTCGCCTCCGGAGCTGGCCGCCGACTGCACGATGACCAAGTACATGCTGCGTGGCTCCACTGCCCCGGCGGCCATGTTCGCGCCAAGGGCAATGACCCCCTTCTTAAAGCGTTGCACCCACAGGTCAAGTCGCTTGGCGCCGTCGGTGACGCCAATGTACTGGTTGGTCTTGGTGAAGTGCTTGGTCAGCCAGCTGGGGAAAGTGGTAGCCCTGCTATCATAGGCTACCGAGACTTCCACGTCACGATCCACCTCGAAGCGCAGGAACTCCGATTCGGTGCGTCCTTTGTCTCCGTTTGCCAGCTTGAGCATAAGGGCGCCGTCCATCTCGGCCGGGAAGGAGGTTATGAAGTAGTGACGGTCCACATAGTACTCCTTGCCCAGGCCGACAAAAGACTTTTCGCACTCGATGGTGCTGAGGATGGCCACTGTCAGCGCCGGCATGTAGGAGTAGGAAAAGGTCGTGAACGGCCTGATGGCTTGCGGTACCGCAGCTCTATCCTTGACGTTCGACACCGTGAGAGTGTATGCGCGCCCAGGGGCATGCGGCGTGGTCACCAGCAATACACTGAGGCCATCTGGCGAAGGTTCTGCCCGAATCACCAGGATGCCGTTGTCCACGGTGTAGTTGCGGTGGTCGCTGGCGGTGACCGGATCGACCTGGGTGGTGAAGGTCACTCTTAGGAGAGTCTCCTCCACCACTTCCACCAGCGCCACGGCAAGCGTCCTGCGCTCCAACGGGTCGTAGGTGTAGAGATACGGACTGTTCGCCGCGATCTGATTGGGCACTGCGGCCCTGTCGCGCACGTTGCTGACCATCAGGATGTAGAGCTTGCCCGGCGTGTGCGCCGAGGTTACCAGACGCACCGTTCGTCCCGCCGCATCCAAGGTGGCGGCTGTGACCTGTACACCTCCGCTGATGCGATAGTTCCCGGCAGTTTCCGCAGATTGCCGTTCCAGCTCTTTGCTGAAGGACACATCCAGGTGGGTGTCGTCCCGCACATCGACCGCGGTAATCACTGGCGCAGTCAAGTCCACCGGCGTGAACACGTAGGAGTAGGGGGTGTTACCGGCGATGGGGTTCGGCACCGGCGCTCGATCCCGCACGTCACTTACCATGAGGATGTAGATCTTGCCCGGCTCGTGCTGCGTCGTGGTGAGCAGTACCGTGGTGGCGCTTTCCAGGGTCGCGCCGAGCACATTCATGCCGTTGTTCAACCGATAGTTGCTCGTCTGCACTGCGGTCAGCTCGTCGACCGGTTCGCTGAACACCACGCTCACGTGAGTGGCATCGCGCGGCGAGGCCATGACGATGGTGGGTGCCGTTCTGTCTTCCTGGTGATAGGTGTACGCATAGGAACTATTCGGGGAGATCACATTGGCTGGGCGACAGGTATCGGCCACGTTGCTCACCATGAGCACGTACACAAGGCCCGGCTGGTGAGTGGTAGTGCTCAGGTGAACGAGCGCACCCGAGGGGTCCAGGCTGGCCCCGAGGACCGTTACGCCGCTGCTGATCGTGTAGTTGGCCGTGGTCGTCGCCGAGTTTCGCTCGAGAGGTTTGCTGAAGAAGACTTGCAGCGAATTGGCATCGGCCGCCTGCACGGCGGTGATGGTGGGTGGCGTCGTATCCGCTGGCCGGAAGGTGAAGGCATAGGGACTGTTCTGATGGATGCGATTTGGCGGGACGGCCCGGTCGGTGATGTTGCTCACCAACAGGATGTAAACTTGTCCCGGCACACACGCCGTGGTGGTCAGATGCACCGTCACTCCGCTGGGATCGAGCACAGCGCTCTGCACCGCAAGGCCGGTGACCTGGTAATTGCCCACCTCTTCGGCGGAAGAGCGCTCGACCGCTTCGCTGAACTGCACCTCCAGGTGCGACCGATCAAGTGGCGTCACCTTGACAATGGTGGGCTCCGTCTGATCGGCAGGGGTGAAGACGTACGAGTAGGGACTGTTAGCCACAATGGCGTTCTTTGCCGGAGACACATCGGTGATGTTGCTCACCATGAGGATGTGCACCACAGAGGGCGCATGCGGCGTGGTGGTCAGAGTGACGGTGGTCGATGAGCTGTCAAGCTGGGCAGCCAGCACCTGTACACCGTGGCTGATGACGTAGTTGCTCACGGTTTCCGCGCCCGTGTGCTCCACAGGCTCGCTAAAGAGCACATTGAGCTCTGTTGCGGTCCGGACGGTGACCAGGCGGATGGTGGGCCCACTCCGGTCGGGGGGAGTGTAGGTGTAAGTGTAGGAGGTGTTGGGCGCAATGACGTTAGGATAAGGCGCCCTGTCGGCGATCCCGCGCAGGAGCAGGATGTAGATGCGGTCCGGCACATGCGGCGAGGTGGTCAGGTGCACCACTCGCCCGTCTGCGGAGAGCACTGCGCCCAGCACTTGCACGCCGTTGTTGATGGTGTAATTGCTCGCAGTTTGTGCTGACCCTGGCTCCAGCGCCTCGCTGAATTCCACGTCCAGCCGGGAGGCGTCGACCACGCGCACCGCCACGATGAAGGGCGCCTCCTGGTCGTCGGGATGATAGGTGTACAGGCACGGCGTATTGGGGGCGATGGTGGTCGGCACCACTTCCCGGTCCTTGATGCCGTTGACAAGCAGGATGTACAGGGTGTTGGGCACATGTGGCGAAGTGCGCAGACGAACCACATTGCCCAAGCCCTGGAGCATGGCGCTGTACACGGTCACGCCGTTGCTGATGGAGTAGTTTTCGACCTTTTCAGCCTGTGTCTGGTCAACCTGCTTAGTGAACGTCACCTCCAGCGTCTGGCTGTCCAGCAGACGCGCAGAAGAAATGGTCGGCGCCACCACTGCGGGCGGTTCATAGGTGTACGAGTAGGAGGAATTCTGGGCAATGGTGTTCGGAGGCACGGCAAGATCGGAGATGCCGTTGACGACGAGGACATACAGCCGGTTCGGCGTGTGTGCGGTGGTCGTGAGGCGCACCAACTGGCCAGAGACGTCCAGTTCTGCCGCCGTCACCTGGGTGCCGTTGTTGATCCGGTAGCTTGAGGGGTTTTCCGCTTCCCTGCGGGCCACCGGCTCGCTGAAGAGCACCTCTATCTGCGTCAGGCTGACTGCCCGCACCAAGACCAGCGTAGGCGGCGTCTCATCGGGAGGGCGATAGACGTAGGTGAACGGGCTGTTGGGCGCAATGACGTTCGGCGGCACTGCCCGGTCGCGCACGTTGCTCACCAAGAGGACGTGTACCCGCCCGACCTGGTGAAGGGTCGTCTCGAGACGTACGACCCGGCCACTGGTGTCAAGCGTAGCGCTGCGCACCTGCACACCGTTATCGATCTGGTAGTTGCTCACCGTTTCAGCCGAGCTCTGCTCCACCGGCTTGTTGAAAGTGAGTTCCAGCGTGGTCGCATCCAGCAGTCGCGCCCCCGCCAAGGTGGGTGGAGTACGGTCACCGGGCGAGAGCGCATACGCATACGGTGAATTCGGCGCGATGGCGTTCGGCGGCGTTGCGCAGTCGGTCACGTTGCTCACGGACAGCAAGTAGACCTTGCCGAACTCATGGGGCGACGTGGTGAGGCGCACAACCCGTGCCGAGTTGTCAAGTTGTGCCCGCTCTACGGTGACGCCATCGTTGATGATGTAGTTACCTGTGCGCTCGGCCGACTCTCTTTGTACTTCCTCGCTGAAGCGAACGTCCAGCGTTCTCTCGTCCACCACGGTGACCGATACCAGCACGGGCGGCACGTCGTCCATGGGCTGCACGAGGTACGAATAGGGACTGTTGGGCAAGATGGCGTTCGGGGGATTGGCCACGTCAGCGACGTTGCTAACCATGAGGATGTAGATCTGGTTGGTGGCGTGCGGGGTGGTGGTCAGACGCACCGCATGCCCGGAGGCAGTACGGCGCGCCGCCAGCACGGTGACGCCGTTGCTAATGGTGTAGTTGCCCGCCTCCTCCGCGCTGGCGCTGTCCACGCGTTCGCTGAAAGAGACCTCCAATTGGGTCGCACTGAGGACCGTCACCATGACAATGGTGGGACCGGTGAGGTCCTGCGGGGCGTACACGTATGTGATAGAACTGTTGGCGGCAATGACATTGGGCGGCGAGGCCCGATCTGCCACGTTGTTGACCGTGACGATGTAGGTGGCCGTGGACACGTGCGGGGAGGTTTCCAGGAGCACCGTCCTCCCATCTGCAAGGAGCAGTGCGGAGCGCACACCGATGCCGTTGTTGCTGGCATAGTTGTACGGCAGCTCGGCGCTGAGCTGTTGCACCGGCTCGTTGAAACTGATGAGCAGGTGCGTGGCGTCCAGCAAAGAAGCGGCCAGAAGCCTGGGGGGCTCAATATCCCCCGGATCGAAGAGGTAGCCGTAAGAGCTATTCGGGCTTATAGGGTTCGGCTGTCTGGCACGGTCTGTCACATTGTTGACCGTCAGTACGTAGGGGATGCCGGGGCTGTGCTGCGTGGTGGTCAGGCTAACTGTGCAGCCGGTAGAATCCAGCGCAGCGGAGAGCACGACCACCCCATTGCTGATGGCATAGTTCGCCGGCGCCTGGGCAGAAGTCGGCTCCAGTGGTTCGTCAAACTTGACGAGGACCTGCGTGGCTTCTGGCAGGGTCAGCGTGAGGATGCGCGGACCCTGCGTGTCACCAGGGTCATAGGTGTAGAACACAGTCGAATTAGGAGCGATGAAATTCGGCGCGGGGGCCCGATCGATGATGTTGTTCACCGTCAGGACATAGACCACGCCCCCGCTATGGGGAGATGTGTGCAGGGTCACCGTCTCTCCTGTGGCGTTCAGTGCCACGGCAGAAATGCGGATGCCATTGTTGATGGCATAGTTGGCGATGTTCCCGGCCGCGGTGCTGTCCACCGGCTCGCTGAACTGGACCTCCAGCGTGGTGGCGTCCAAGAGCGTGGCGGCTACAAGCTGTGGCGGCGTAATGTCCTGGTATTCGCATCGGTACTGGAGCGTGCTGTTGGGCCGTATCACGTTGGCAGGCGCTGCACGATCGGCTACCCCGCTCACCGTGAGTGTGTAGCTGCGCCCGTTTGTATGTGGAGAAGTGGTGAGAAGGACGACCTTTGGGTCAGCGGTGAGGGTGGCCCTCGTGACTGTCACGCCGCCATCAATGCTGTAGTTGCTGAGCTGTTCGGCCGAAGGTGTGGCTACCGGCTCTGAGAAGGCAACCAGTAGCTCAGTCGCAGTCCTAACTGTCGCCGAGACGAGCGTGGGCGGTGTCTGGTCCAGCGTAGTGGCGTAAACTTCCTCAGATGGCTCGCTCTCGTTGCCTGCCGAGTCGTAAGCGGTGACCACAAAGTAGTAGCGCGTGGCCGGCTGCAGCCCGTCAACGACTGCAACGGTGGTGAGGTTGACATCTATCACTTCGGAGTAGCGCCCTGAGGTGGTGCCATAGTACACCTTGTACCCGGCGAGGTCTGCGTCGGTGTTCGGGTTCCAGCGCACGGTGATCGACTCCGCTGCCAGCCTGCCCACAAGGGTGAGCCCCCACACAAAAAGGGCTCCTCTGGCAATGCCCCTAGCTTTTGCTCTCATGTCTTGACCCTCCACCAATCCTTCCATGGAATATAACCCCACACGGCTGCCCACAAGCTTCGTGCCAGCAAACTGAGGCGCCAGCAGGGGTCGTGGAATCAAAGACTTACAAGAGCACCAGGGAGGGCGTTGGAAAGGGACGTGTTACAAAACTGGTGGAGACAGAGACGAAGCAGTTGCGGATTCGTAATTCGGCGGCTTCCGCGCAAGGGGCCAACATGAGCACGAGACCGGAAGGCACCAGGGGTGGATTGCGCGCGGACACAACCCACTCGAGCCACGGAGACGTTTGTTGTTCAGCGCAGACCAGGGGAAAAGGACGGCAGGCGTCTGCGAGGTGGTGCCGCCGGGGTCGCTAAGCCGAAGGAACATCCGTGCCTCGCCGCCAGTGCGCCGATCGATCTCGCGCCGGCGCGGGGCAGGTCCCATCCTGCTCCGCCGGCAACTGCTCCCTCTTTGGGGCAGCCTTGCAGTCTGGACACGCACCAGCGACCATAAACGCCCCGTGCCACTCACCGGCACGGAGGGCAAGGACCTGCCACCCCGTGGCAATCTAGCGCGCCCGGGCTCCCTGCCTGGCCCGTGGACTCTTGGCACCTACCCGGGCGAGGAGGCCAGAAACCTCCCCGTAAGCCCAGGACACCGGTTTTTTGCACGGAGTCCTTTCAGAGAGTGTTCTGATTCGCGCTTTTACGCGGCTTCAGCCTGAAGTCTCTTGTGCCCCTGGACCAACCCCGCGATCCCCGCAGCCAGCATCAATAGGCTGATGCCCTGGTTCATGGAGATGGCCACGGAGCCGAGGCGCACAAGGACCATGCTCGGCTCGTAGTATCGGACAAAGTCCACGAGAAACCGCCCGATGCCATAGAAGACAAGGAAAAAGTAGAACAGATACCCGTCGAACCGGCGACGGCGATCCAGCGCCAGCAAGGCGCCGAACATGACGAGCCCGCCGAGCGAAGAGTAAAGTTGCGTGGGGTGGATCGGCACGGCGCCATAGTGGTAGTGCGCCGGACCACCGTAGGGGAAGCTCACTGCCCATGGCAGGTGAGAGGGCACGCCGAAACAGCAGCCGTTGAGAAAGCAACCGACGCGCGTGAGGAAAATCCCCAATCCCAGGGACGGCGCCACAACGTCGGCAACGCGGAGGAAGGAGAGGTTTTTCAGCCGCAGGTAGATGTAGCTGGTAATGATGGCAAGGATCACCCCGCCTAAGAGGGTGAGACCGCCGATGCCCACCTGCCCGCTGCTCTGAAACGGGTTGAACGTGTCGGTCCAGTGGCCACGGAACTCGTCCAGGTGGAAGGCCACATAGAACAGCCGCGCACCGACAATGGCGCTCACCGCGACCAACACGCCGAGGTCCATAATCCGATTGGGGTCGATGCCCACTTGCTTGGCACGCCGGGCGGCCAGCAGAATGCCCAGCACAAACGAGACGGCCAGCATGAGGCCGTACGAATGAATCTCCAAGGGGCCGAGTTTGAAGAGAACTGGATGCACGGTTGACTCCTTGCTTGGTTAATAGTCCAGACGATGTAGCGAGCCGTTCCACATGAGGCCTACCAAAATGGCGAACGTCCAGAGGGATGAGCCGCCGTAACTCACAAAGGGCAACGGCAAACCGGTAACCGGCATGATGCCCAAGGTCACCCCGATGTTGATGATCACATGGAGCGCAATGACTGTCACGGCGCCTGCTACTACCAGGCTAATGAACTGGTTTCTGGCCGTGGCGGCGATGCGCAGAGCGCGAAAGAGCAAGAAGAAGAACAGGGTCAACACGAAGAGCGATCCCACAAAGCCGAACTCCTCGCCGATGACAGAGAAGATAAAGTCGGTGTGCTGCTCAGGAACAAAGCGGAGCTGCGTCTGGGAACCTTGCATGAACCCTTTGCCGAAAAGGCCACCGGAGCCAATCGCCACCTTTGACTGGATGACCTGGTAGCTGACTCCGTGCGGGTCTGTTCTGAGGCCAAGGAAGGCCAGAATGCGATTTTGCTGATAGGGGGCTAGCCTGTTGTAAAGCACCGGCGCCACGATGCCCACGCCCAGGTTGAGCAGAAGGTTGAAAACAAGCACGCGGCGACCCCGCCGGGAGAAGTAAAGCAGCGTTGCCAGGCCGAGCGTCACCAGGAAGAAAGTGATGAACTTGAAGGAGGCTAAGGCAGTGACGGCCGGTGCCACGATGAGAAGAAGAGTGAACCCTCTAACCCCGGCCCAGTAGAGAAGTGGGAGCAGTGCCCCTAAGAACACCAAAGCCGTGCCAAGGTCTGGTTGCTTCAGCACCAGTAGAGTCGGCACCGCCACGAGCGCTGCCGCAATCAGGATGCCCTTGGCGCTATTGACATCGGTGCGGCGGCCGGTGAGAAAGCGGGCCAGCGCGATGATGACGCCCACCTTGGCGAATTCCGCAGGCTGCAGGCGGGCCGGACCAAGGGCGAACCAACGGGCATTCGCCCCCTGCCCGACGAACAACACCGCGACCAGCATGACCAGAATGGCCCCATAGATGACGTAGGCGAACCGCTCGATCGTGCGAAATGGGACTACGGTGGCGATGCCTGCGACCACCAGGCCGCTGACCACCCAAATCGCCTGCCTGGTGAAGCCGCCGCGCAGAAAAGACGATTCGTGGTGTGCGGTGGCGCTGTAGATGGCAAGCAGGCCGACGGCCATCAGCAGCATCATGCAGGCGAGTATGGGCGTGTCCAGGCGGCTAACCATGAGCTACCGGCCCTCCTGCAGTGCGCGGGCAGTGGCAAGTGGTGGTGATTGCGGCGGGTGCTTCTGGAAATAGACCTCCAACACCCGCCTGGCCACTGGGGCGGCAACCGCGCCGCCTTTGCCACCGTTTTCCACAAAGACGGCGAATGCCACCTCAGGACTCGAAAACGGTGCAAAGCCGATGAACCACGCGTGGTCTTCGCCGTGCGGATTCTGGGCCGTGCCCGTTTTGCCCGCCACCTGCACGTTGGGCAGGCGGCATGCGGCTCCCGTGCCTCTTTCGCCCTGGACCACACGCCACATGCCCTCCTTGAGGACTGCGTAAGTTTCCGGCGACACCCCCTGGACGCGGTGTTCCTCAACGCTTACCCACTTGACGCTGCCATCGGCCGGTTCCACTGTCCCTCGCACCAGGTGAGGTCGATAGTAGACGCCTTCGTTGGCGATAGCCATGGCCAGTTGCGCCATTTGCAGGGGTGTCACCAACAGGTCGCCTTGCCCCACTGCCAAGTTCAACATCATGCCACGCTTCCAGGCATCTTTGCCGTAGCGGGCATCGAGGAACGCCCGATCGGGCAGGTTGCCAGGGCTCTCATTGGGCAGATCGATCCCGGTGGGTCGGCCAAACCCGAAATTCCTCGCACAGTGCGCCCAGGTGTCGATGTCCACATGCAGGCCCACGTTGTAGAAATAGACGTTGCAGGACTGCTCGATGGCCTCGATCATTTGCAAGCGCCCATGTCCCTGTTTCTTCCAGCAATCGAAGGTGTGGGTGCCCAGGCGGGTGAAACCATTGCAGGTCACGGCAAAGTCCTTAGTGAGCGCCCGACTTTCTAAGGCGGCAGCGGCGATGACCAGCTTGAATGTGGACCCCGCCGGAAAGGCCCCTTGAATGACACGATCGAACAGGGGCTTGTCTGGATCGTTGAGCACGGCTATCCAGGACTGGGGGCTGAGCATGCCTGACAACGCCTCCACATCAAAGAAGGGAAAGCTGGCGATGGCAAGCACCTCCCCGTTGCGGCAGTTCAAGAAAACGGCGCCCCCCTTCCTTCCCGCCATGCCCTCCACCAAGCGGGCTTGCATGTCGGCATCCAGGCCGGTGAGAAGGCTCTGACCCTCACGCGGCGGCGTGGGAGCAGGCTTGTCCAAGGTGCGGATCTCGCGTCCAAAAGTGTCCACTTCCAGGTAAAGATAGCCCTTCTGCCCGCGCAAGAGGGGTTCATACTGCCTTTCCAGCCCCTTCTTGCCGAGCAGGTCGCCCATCACGTAGCCGGCATCGCGCAAGGAGGTTAATTCTGCGGGAGAAATCTCCCCTAAATAGCCAAAGGCATGAGGCGCCAGCGGACCCAGCGGATAGCGACGCCGTGGCTCCACTTCAAATATGACCCCTGGAAGGTCCAAACGGTGTTCCTCCAGGCGGGCTAAAGCTAACTCGCCGATCTGGTGGCTGACTTTGGTGGGAGTGAACGTGCCCCACTTGTTGCGTTGGATGCGCGTGGCAAGCTCTTCGCGTGATAGGCCAAGAATCTGCCCGAGCAGCGTAAGCACGGAGTCGTGTCCGGTCACCTCGTAGGGAATTACCGAAACCGAATATGCTGGCCGGTTTTCCACGAGGACGGTGCCGTTCACGTCGTAGATCACGCCGCGGGTGGCCTCCAAGGGGACGGCGCGAATCCGGTTGCGTTCCGCCTCGCGCGTGTAGCGTTCTGCCGACAGCACCTGTAGCTGGAACAGGCGCAGGGCAATGGCGCCGAACGCAACGTAGAGTCCCACTTTGAACAGCAGCCGGTTATGTTCGATTGTTGGTGACTGCATCTACGCACGCCCCCCGAATAGAGGTGTCGCGCGCGCCCGCCAGAGCTTGTGCGGAAGCAGCAGGAACACCAGCAGGCCCAAAGCTAAGCTGTAGATGGCGCGCGGCAGCGTCCAGCGTAGGAGCACAAAGCCAAAGGTGGCCCCGGGCGCGAGCAGTTGCACAGCTGCCATGAGGAGCTCGTGTATCGACACGCACACGAACAGCACCAGGAGGGAGGCATTTTTGCTAAAGCTTACGGTGTAACCATGCCACAGGCCAGCGATGAAGCCCACGACCGTCTTGCTCAAAGCAGAAGGGCCCACGAGGGTGGCGGTAACCAGGTCGATTGCCAAGCCGGCAAGAAAACCGAAGACCATCCCGGGAACCTGTCCGCTGCGCAGCCCCACCACGACCGTCGCCAGCAGAAGCAGGTCCGGCGCAACGCCCATGACACTGGCGAAACGGAGCACCCCTACCTGCACTACCACGCCTGCCAGCAGAAGCACGATGTAGGACAGATACCTCATGGCTGCAGCGCTCGGTTCGCTTCCGCAAGAGCACGCACCACCAGCAGCTCCTCCAGGCGACTGAAGTCGGCAGCAGGCTGCAAGGCGATGGTCATGAAGAGGCCAGGCGTCTCCTCGGACACAGCGCTGACTGTGCCGATTCTCAACCCCGGGGGGAACATGGGCGTCAGCCCAGAAGTGACGACGACGTCCCCCACGCGCACGTCAGCCCGTTTGGGCACTTGTTCCAAGAGAAACAGATTGGCATGGACACTGCGCACGATGCCGGTCACCCGGCTTCGCTGCACGCGCGCGCTCACACGTGCGTTCCGGTCGGTGAGCAACTGAGCCAACGACTGGTCGCGGCCAACAGTGTACAGCTTGCCAACCAGGCCTTCGGCGCAGACCACCGGCATGTTCTTGCGCAGCCCCCTGCTACTGCCCACGTCCAGGATGACGCAGTTGACAAAGCCCTGTGTGGACGTGCCGACCACCCGCGCTGGCACAAAGCTGAGCGGGGCCTGACTGGTGAATGCCAGCAGGGCGCGCAGCCTTTCGTTCTCGGCCTTGGCCTCGGCCAGGACGGCATTCTCCAGCACCAACTGGGCGTTGATGCGCCGCAACTCGGCGTTTTCTCTGCCGAGCTCCACCCACTGCTCCAAGGCGGCAACGGGCCGTGCGGCCTTGGCTACGATGGCCAGCACCGCCAAACGGGGGCCGTCCATGGACGTGCGCGTGCTGGAAGTGGTCAAGGCCACGGCCAAAAACACCAACAGCGCCAAGATGGTGTATTCGCGCGGTGGCAGAAGAGTGGGCAGACGACGTCGCATCAGTCTCCAATCGCCTTGGAAAACGAGACAAGAGTCAATAGCGTTTGGCCCGGCTGAGGACCTTCTCGTAGCGGGGCAAGTCTTCCAGGATTTTGCTGGTGCCACGCACCACGCAGGTCATCGGGTCCTCGGCCACAATAACCGGCAGATTCGTCTCCTGGCGGAGACGTTCATCGAGACCTTTCAACAAGGCCCCACCTCCGGAGATGATGATGCCGCGGTCTACCAGGTCGGCTGCCAGTTCGGGTGGCGTTTGATCCAAGCACTTCTTGGTCGACTCCACGATGAGCGTCACCGCCTCGGCCAGGGCTTCCTGCACCTCCGGTCCTTTGGCCTCGACCGTCTTGGGAATGCCGCTCACCAGGTCGCGCCCCTTGACGGTCAACGTGCCGCGCTCGTCATACGGAGCCGCCGAGCCAGTGGTGCATTTGATGTACTCGGCGGTGTTTTCCCCGAGCAGCAGGTTGTAATTCTTCTTGTAATACTGGATGATGGCCTCGGTCATCTCGTCGCCGGCAACGCGGATGGAAACCGAGCTGACGATGCCGTTCATGGCGATGACCGCCATTTCGGTGGTGCCCCCACCGATGTCGATGATCATGCTGCCGACCGCATCCTCGACCGGCAGGCCGACACCGATGGCTGCAGCCATCGGTTCCTCGATGAGAAAGACCTGCCTGGCGCCCGCCTGCTCGGCCGAGTCGCGCACTGCTCTCCTTTCCACCTCAGTGACTCCTGAGGGCACGCAAATGGCCATGCGCGGTCGCAACAAGAGGGTGGACTGCGCCTTGCGGATGAAGTAGCGAATCATCTGCTCGGCCAGTTCAAAGTCGGCGATCACCCCATCGCGCAACGGCCGTACGGTGACAATTTCCCGGGGGGTGCGCCCGACCATTTCCTTGGCAGCGGCGCCGAAGGCGACGATCTCCTGGTCGTCCCTGCGCACCGCCACCACCGAAGGCTCGTTGACCACTATCCCTCGCCCTTTGACCGCGACCAGCGTGTTCGCCGTGCCGAGGTCGATGGCAATGTCACTTGAGAAGAGTCCCATGTCGATATCGATCCCTGGTTGGTCCTTTGCTGCCAGTCTGCATCCGTTGCATCGTGTCGTTCATTAGTGCCGGAAGTGACGAACGCCGGTAAAGACCATTGCCATGTTGTGTTCATCAGCAGCGGCGATCACCTCCTCGTCTCGCACCGAACCGCCCGGTTGAATGATGGCTGTGGCGCCAGCCTCTGCCGCTGCGTCCACGCCGTCGCGGAAGGGGAAGAAGGCATCGGAGGCCACCGCCGAACCTTGCAGATTCAGGCCTGCCGCCTTGGCCTTCATCACGGCCAAACGGGAGGAATCCACCCGCGACATCTGCCCGGCGCCGATCCCCAGCGTGCGGTCCGGGCCGACAAAGACCACGGCGTTGGACTTGACCCACTTGACCACCTTCCAGCCAAAGCGCAGCGCCTGCCACTCCGCCTCGCTGGGGGCGCGCTTGGTAACGACCTTGAACGTGGCTGGCGGCTCCTGATCCGGGTCCTGCACCAAAAAGCCGCCGGCGATTGTCTTGATGTCAAAGCCGTCGCTGGCCCTTGCGAGCACGTCCCCCAAGGCTAACAGGCGGAGGTTCTTCTTCTTGCCGAGAATTTCCAGCGCCGCAGGCTCGAACGACGGCGCCAGCACCACTTCCAGGAAGAGTTGCGAAAGCTCTTCGGCAAGCTCCCTGCTCACCGGGCGATTGAGGCCGACAATGCCGCCGAAGGCAGAGACCGGGTCGGTTGCCAGCGCCTTGCGATAGGCACCCAGCACCCCGTCGGCCACTGCCGCGCCACAGGGGTTGTTGTGCTTGAGGATCACGGCACACGGTTCCTCGAATTCCAGCAAGAGGCCCAAGGCAGCGTGCGCGTCGAGATAATTGTTGAAGGAGAGCTGTTTGCCCTGCAGCCGTTGGGCTCCCAACAGGCCGGCGTCGTTTGCCCCGTGCCTGGCGTACAGGGCCGCCCGCTGGTGGGGATTCTCGCCGTAGCGCAGCTCGGCAACTTTGTCCAGGCACGCCCATAGCCGCGCAGGCATCGCCCCCTGGCCCTCGCCGAGAGAGCGCACGTAGCTTTCGATTGCGGCGTCGTAGCGACTGGTAAGCGCAAACGCCTCTGCTGCCAGGCGGCGGCGTGAGTCCTCAGAAAGAGTGCCACCAGTTGCGCGCAGCTCCTCCAGGACGCAGCCGTACTGGTCAGGACGGGTGACCACCGCCACGTAGGCAAAGTTCTTGGCGGCCGAGCGGATCATAGCCGGCCCACCGATGTCGATGTTTTCCGTGGCCTCTGCCACAGTGACTCCCGGCCGCGCCACGCTGCTTTCGAAGGGGTAGAGGTTGACCGCCACGAGGTCTATGGGCGTGATGCCGTGTTCCTGAAGCTCGGCCATATGCTGCGGGTCGCTGCGCACCGCTAAGATGCCGCCGAGGATCAGCGGGTGCAGGGTCTTGACGCGACCGGAGAGCATCTCCGGGAAGCCGGTTATCTGAGAAATCGCGGTGACCGGCACCTGTGCCTGGCGCAGTGCCTTTTCGGTCCCGCCGGTGGAGACGATCTCAAAGCCGAGTTCATGGAGGCCCCGTGCAAAGTCCACGGCGCCGGTCTTGTCGAACACGCTAATCAGGGCTCGTCGTTTCATCATCTCCCTCGTGCCGTTCAGGCGTCACTTGGCAGGGCGTTCCTGCAGCTTCTCAAGAGGTATGTCCAGAACCGGGTACCTTTGCCACTCCGGGTCATCGAAATGCCACCATTCCGAAGGCAAGGGGAGAAAGCCCTCGGCGGTCATCGCCTCCTCGAGAAGGGCGCGGTGGCGGAGAGCCTCTGGCGATGCCCCGGTGAACGAGCGGCTGGCCCGTTCGGTAAAGTCGTCGAAGGCGCTGGGCATGAGCAGCTCCTGCCCACTGCTGTCCACCAGGGTGAGGTCCACTGCAGCGCCGCGATTGTGGCGTGAACCCTTGCGCGGGTCGGCCACGTAGCGGGTATCGGGTACCAGCTCCCACATGCGCCATTGCACCGACAAGGGGCGATAGCAGTCGTACACCTTGACGCCCAGCCCTGCTTGGCGCAGCCGGCGCTGCACGCGCACCAGGCGCTCGGCCGTTGCCTGGCGCAGAAAGCAGACGTTGGCCGCGTACAGCGTGTCGCCCACGAAATTGTCCGCCGTCGCGTATTTCAGGTCGACCACAATCGTAGAATCGAGGCTACGAATGTCCACAAGGTCGGCCGGGGGCGTGGCGCAGAAGCCAATCAGCAACCCGCCGAGCAGCAGGCCGACCAGGAGCGACGGTCGGCGCGCCACCTCAGCCTTCCCTCTTTGCCGGCAAAATGCGCACGCGCCTGCCCTCCACGACCACGCGGTCTTCGGCAAAGAGCTGCAGGGCCTGGGCATAGATGCGATGTTCCACAGTCAGCACGCGCGCCGCCAGGGTCTCTGGGGTGTCGTCTTCCAACACGGGCACACACTCCTGAATCACGGGCGGGCCGGTGTCGTACTCCTCGTCCACGAGGTGCACGGTTGCACCGGAGACCTTGCAGCCGTAGGCAAGCACGGCTTCGTGCACGTAGTGGCCATAAAGTCCTTTGCCACCGAAGGAAGGGAGCAGCGCCGGGTGAATGTTCAGAATGCGATGGCGAAAGGCCCGCACGATGGTGGGGCTCAGCATCTTCAAGTACCCGGCCAGGGCGATAAAGTTCACAGCATGTCGCTCCAAGAGCTGAAGCAAGGCCTTGTCGAATTCCTCCTGCGATGAGAACTGGAGCGCGGACAGGTGCACGGCCGGTATCCCGCGGGAGCGCGCAATCTCCAAGGCGCCAGCAGTGGACTTGTTGCTGATGACCGCCGCGACTTCGGCGTCAAGCTCTCCGCGGTCTATGGCCCGGAGGATGGCCTCCAGATTGGAGCCACGGCCAGAGGCCAGCACGGCAAGGCGCAGGTGGGGCATGGTCGCTCCCTCCAGAGCAAAGATTCTACGCCACCGCAGGTTCCAGTATGCTCAACGTGCCTTGATCGGCATCCAGCTCCGCCTGCACGCCGATGGGCAAGGTCACTTTGGCCTCGCCGTGTCCGTAGGCAAGGCCTGCAGCCACCGGTATGGGCAAGTCTCTCACATAGTCATCGATCACCTGTTCCAAGGTCAGATAGGGCTTGTCAGTTTCGCTCGGCTCCCAGTTGATGAAAGTGCCGAAGACCAGTCCGGCTATGCGGTCGAGAATTCCCGCGCTGCGGAGCTGGGCAAAGTAGCGATCGATGCGATAGACTTCCTCGTCGATGTCCTCAAGCACAAGGATGGCACCTTCGAGCTCGGGCATGAAGGGCGTCCCCATGAGCGGGGAGATCAGCGACAGGCAGCCGCCCAGCAGACGACCGCGTGCCCGGCCAGGGCGCAGACAGGTGAGCACTTGTCCTTCTGGGTGGGGCAACTGCCCATTGACGTCATCGGCCGTGACCATTCGCCAGAAGTGCTCCTCGGTGAACGGGTGAATGCCCTTGCCCATCTCCACAGCCACCATTGGCCCGGAAAAAGTGACCAGGCCGATCTCTCGCCAAATGGCCAGCTCAAGGGCCGTCAAGTCGCTGTACCCCACGAAGATCTTCGGGTTGGCACGCAGGGCTTGATAGTCGATGCGCTCAAGTAGACGCGACACCCCGTAGCCGCCACGTGAGCAGAACACCGCTTTGACCTCTGGGTCGGCGAACATGCGGTTGAGGTCCTCGACGCGCTCCTGGTCAGTACCTGCCAGGTAACCGCGTTGCGCGTACACATGCTCGCCCTGGATTACCTTGAAGCCGTGCTCCTGCAAGTAGGCGACGCCTTTGGCAAGCCGTTCCGGGATCATGGGGCTGGCCGGGGTGACGATGCCGATGGTGTCCCCAGGCCGAAGTCGTGGGGGTCGTATGGGGTTCATGCGCCTCCTTTACTCAGTGCCTTCTGCCTCATTCGCGAAGCCGGTTGAGGTCGTAAAGCGAATACGGATTCAAGAGCCGGTATTCGCCAAATCCTGTGGGATCGTAGAAGACGAACTGCCTGTTGATGCGATAGTAGTACCAGATCTCATACGGCTTGTCCCCGGCCGGATAGGGGTGGCGCTCGATGTCGTTGGGCGGGCCCAAGATGATGTAGACCATGCCCATATCGGTCTTCCACCCCTCGCGGAACACGGTGAAGCGTTCGTTGGCGTACTCCACGCGTCGGTAGTGCTCGTCCATGGCCTCGTTTTCTTCGGTACCCGGCGTTGGGTCGCGGCGCTTCCAGAAGCGCATGAACTCGCTGAGCTTCTTTTCCTCCGGTGCCTTGCGGAGCGCGTCGTATTCCTTCTTCTCGGCCACGTACCTGACCTGTTCGATGGCCAAGTCCAAGTCAGAGACCGTTGCCGGCAAACCACTCCACCGCACGTTGAACATCTTCTCCACCTGGTCGTCTACACCGTCGCCTTTCACCTCCAGGCGGAGGGTGTACCTGCCGTACCCCAAGCTGTCCGGGCAGAGTGGAAAGTAGTCCAGCGTCCGCCAGGCGGCAAGAGAGCGCTTGTAGGATCGGGCCAGCACCACTTTGTTGCGCGCGTTCACCACGCGGTAGGAAAGAGTGACAGTCTGGCGTGGTCGCCGGGTGTAGATTTCGAAACAGGCATAGAGAGTCCTGCTTATGCCGATGGTGTTGTCCGAGACATCTGGTCGAATTGACTTCAGGCCAAGCGAGTCGCTCTCCACCACGGAGGCGAAGGTGATGTCGCTGAGAGCCAGGGGCAGCGCGCGAAAGTCGCGCACCTTGAGCGGCTGCGTAACCTGGCGGCGTTCGCGTGTCTCCAAGTCGGTCACGCCGATGGTCATCGTGTACTCGCCAGGGGGGATGTCAAAGCTGGCGTAACTGGTGTTAAAGTCGCGCCGGGAGGTGGTCTGTTCGTAGGCCTGGGTGGCCATTTCGTCCCGCCACACCTCGCCGGCCACCTGGTCGCGCGCCTTGTCGAGCACCACCACCGTCACCTCGTAGGAGCCGCTGTAGCCGGAATCGCTGCGCACGAACTGGATCTCGTCGAAGGTGATCTTGACGTAGACGTGCACGCGGCTCTTGGTGGAGTCCTGCGGCGAGGCCATTGTCGAGACGTCGAAGTGAAATCGCGGCCCCAGCTCGTTGGCTTCCTGGCTCATCTCTGTCTGGGCCCACAACAAGGTGGGGGGTGCCACTATAGCCACCAGGAGCACGGTGGCGACCAACAGTGAGAAAACCCTTCTCATCGTTCCCTCCCACCGGGGAAAGCTCGGTGTGACGAAGTGAGCCGCTTTGCCAAAGCTGAGCAAGATGAGTCCAGCCACTCCTCAAGCACGAGAAACTTCCCTCGGCACGTTCAACTCCGCGCCTTCCCCAGCCGCAGCAGACGTGCTACTCCTGCTCGCCGGGGTGGCGTAAAGGTCAAATCCGTCCGAACCTGTGATGCGAACTGCTGCAAAGTGTCCCAGTTCCAATATGTCGTCAATCCGCACACGACTATCGACCTCAGGCGCGTCCCACTCTGTCCTGCCCCAGGAGATGCCCAGGGTCTTGTCGACCTCGTCTACCAGGACCTGCACTGTCCTTCCCTGCAATGAGGCTGTGCGCGCGCTGCTGATGCGGCTCTGCAGGTCGAGGACCTGAGCCTGGCGGGCATTCTTTTCTTCCTCCGGAACTTGCCCTGCCATGGCGGCCGCTCGGGTCTCTTCTTCCGGCCAGTAAGTGAAGACCCCTAAGTGGTCAAAACGCACCGTTTCCAAGAAGTCGAGGAGCATTTCAAAGTCTTCCTCGGTCTCGCCAGGGAACCCCACCATCACCGTAGACCGGATGGCGAGCGAGGGGATCTGCTGGCGAAGGTGGTGCACCAGCTGCTCGAGCTGCGCCCTCGTGGTCTTGCGCCCCATCGCCGCCAGAATGCGGTCGGAGCCGTGTTGTACCGGCAGATCGATGTACTTGCAGATGCGCTCCTCGCCGGCGATGGTGGCAATCACCGCCTCATCCACATGAGCCGGATGGGTGTACATCAGCCGGATCCAGCGGGGCCCATCCACTTGGCCTAATGCGCGCAGGAGCTCGGGCAAGGCAGAGGGGCTTCCCCTCTCGGCGCCGTAGAGCGTGGTGTCCTGTGCCACCACGATGAGCTCCTGTGCCCCGCGGCGCACCAATTCCCGCGCTTCCGCCATGATAGCTTCCGCCGGCTTGCTCCGGTACCGCCCCTTGATCAGCGGGATGGTACAGTAGGCACACCGGTTGTCGCACCCCCCGGCAATCTTCAGGTAAGCATAGTGCGGGGGCGTCAACGACCAGCGCGTCGCCTCGTGCCTGGTTGCGCGCAAGCCGAGAAAGCGGCGGATGCGTGCGGCGATGCGGGCTGGGTCGCGAGCGGTGACCACCAGCTCGGCCTCCGGAAGCAGGCCCGCCAACTCCCTGCCAAAGCGCTGCGGCAGGCAGCCGGTGACCACGACCCTGGGGATGCCCTGCTTTTTTAACCGGGCCGTCTCTATAATTGTTTCTAACGCCTCCTCGACCGCTGGGCGGATGAACGCGCAGGTGTTGATGATGACGACATCTGCCTCGCGCGGGTCACCAACGATGCGCAGCTCCGGGCGGACAAGCAGGCCCACCACCTTCTCGAGGTCCACGGTGTTCTTGGGGCAGCCCAGGTCTATCGGCGCGATCTTCATCCGAACAGTCCTTCCACGAACTCCCGCGCATCGAACGGGGCGAGGTCGCTGATGCCCTCGCCAAGGCCAACCCAGCGCACCGGGACGGCGAGCTCCTGCCGGATGCCCACCGCGATGCCGCCCTTTGCCGTGCCGTCGAGCTTGGTGAGCACGATGCCGGTCACCCCGGTGGCCTGGGTGAACTCCCGCGCTTGCGACAGGCCGTTCTGGCCGGTGGTGGCGTCGATGACCAACAGCACCTCGTGCGGAGCGCCAGGCAGACGGCGGTCCAGCACGCGGCGGATCTTGCGCACCTCCTCCATGAGGTTCACCTTGGTGTGCAGGCGGCCGGCGGTGTCGACAAGCAGCACATCCACCCCTCGCGCCATGGCGGCGTTCAGCGCGTCGAAGGCCAGTGCTGCCGGGTCTGCGCCCGGATTGGTCCGTACCATGTCCGCCCCTGCCCGCTGTGCCCAGATGGCCAACTGCTCGGTGGCGGCAGCGCGAAACGTGTCCGCCGCCGCCAGCAGCACCCTCTTGCCCTGTTGGCGGTAGTAGAAGGCCAGCTTGCCGATGCTGGTAGTCTTGCCGGTGCCGTTGACCCCGACCACCAGGATGACGTGCGGCCGGTGGGCAGGTGCCGGCGCATCCGAAGAACCGCCGTCAAGGAGCATGACCAGCTGTTCCTGTAGGAGCTTGATGACCCGCTGCGAGTCAGATGTCGGCAGAGTGCGGAGTGCTTCTTGCAGCTGCGCCTCAAGCTTTTCGGTTGCCGCAACACCTACGTCCGCAGCGATGAGCACTTCTGCCAGCTCCGCCAGAAACTCGCTGTCCAGGGGCCTCTTTGTCCCCACTACCCGCGCCAAGCCGTCGCTTAGAGCGAGTCTACTCTTCAGCAGGCCGGAGCGGAGCCGGCCAATCACGCCACTCATAGCCTCTCCCCCTCGATGGCGCGGGCGCTTGCCACTTTTTCCGGCGAAGGAACACTGCGCACAAGTCGTGCGAACACCAGCCCGTAACTTACCACGGATGCCAGAAGCAGCAGACTCGACAGGCACACCAGCAACGTGGCGACCATGCCGAGCCGTAGCGTGCTGGCCAGGATGACCAGCACCACGGAGGCGGCGGTCATCTTGCCCACCAGATTCGACTCGGAGACGAAGCGTTTGCCCAGAATCAGATACGCTCCTGCGGCAAGGATGAGCAGGTCGCGCGCCACCACTGCAGCAAGATACCACCTTGACACCCTCCCCAGGCCCACGAGCATGGCAAGCACGAAGATTGCGCACACCTTGTCCGCCAGCGGGTCGAGGATGCGCCCCACATTGGACGTCTGCCGCAGATGGCGGGCAAGTATCCCGTCGAAAAAGTCGCTGGCTGCGGCCGCCACCATCAGCCCTGCCGCTATGAAATCCGTTCGCGGCGCGTTCTGCCGTAGACATAGGTAGATGGGCACCAGAAAGATAAAGCGGAGTACCGTGAGCACGTTGGGCACGGTCAGGACACGGCTTTCTTTGGGGTCAAAGAGGTACGGCATCTCCACTTCCTTGCGATCTCACACGAACACCTTGGCTGCCTCAAGAATCAACTTCGGCTGAGTGACCAAGGCCGTGGCGAACAGGCTCAGCAATGAACGCTTCTCCGGGGCCGTGTGGAGGTAGCCTTCGGCGGTGCGGTTCAGGTCTTCGTCAGTCAGCCGCCAGATGGCCTCCTTGAGCTTGTAGAAGCGCTCGTGGGCCTTGCCTTCTTGCTGATGCCACCGGGTCACATATTCCTGCAGGCGCGCCTCGGAGACATCCCTTTGGTGGATGGCCTGGGCTGCCACCTGGCCGGCAATCTTGGCCGCAATCATGCCGGAGACGATGCCGCCTCCTGAGACAGGATTTGCCTGGCGCGCTGCATCCCCCACCAGCATGAGGCCGTTGGCGACCAGCCGCTTCAAGGGTCTAGCCACCGGCACGCCCCCGGTCACCACGGTCAACACGGACACGCGCGGGAAGCGCTTGGCCAGGAACTCCTCCAGGTAGGCCCACGCCGGCTTGTTGCGCGCGCAGTCGCCGGACACGCCTAAGCCGATATTGGCAAGTCCATTGCCTTTGGGAAAGACCCAGGCGTATCCACCCGGAGCGACCTGGCGACCGAAGAAGAAGTGGCAGTGGGTGTCTTCGATGTCCACGTTGCTCGCCGTCACTTGGGCACAGCTCTCGATGTCATGCAGCCCCACATGGGTGCGCAGACCGGCCCATCGTCCCACCCTGGACTCCACTCCGTCCGCACCGATGACGATGCCGCACTCGATGGTGAGCGGGCGCCCGAGGTGATTGACCTGGATGCCGCAGACCTGGCCCTCACGGAGCAGCAGGTTGGTGACGTAAGCCTTGCTGACCACCTCGGCGCCAGCCTGCGCCGCCAAACGCGCCAAGTCATAGTCGAACACCTTGCGGTTCAGGATAAAGCCGATGTCGTTGGTCTCCAAACAGATGCGCACGCCGTTCGGCGCGTAAAGAAAGGCACCCTTGATGACGCGATCGATCCATCGTTCCTGGGGCTCAACGACCTGGCGGAGCCCCTTTTCGCCCACGCCTTCGGCGCAGCGCACCGGAATGCCCACCTCGCGGTCTTTTTCCAGGAGGAGCACGCTGGTTCCTCCCATAGCGGCGAACCGCGCGGCAGTAGAGCCTGCGGGCCCTGCTCCCACCACGACCACGTCATACCGGGACTTCATCGCGGACCTCCAGGCATCCGAGGGGGCAGGCATGCACGCAATTGGCGCACAGCGTGCAACGCTCCATGTCGATGAGCAACCGGCACTCGGTCAGTTCCAGCGCGTCGGCCGGACAGACAGCCACACATGTACCGCACAGGTCACACAGATCGTCTTTCAGTCGAATGGCTTTCCTTCCCATGCTAACCTGCATCAAAACTTGGGTAGTTGAGGTTGAAGCGCTTTCGGTAATAGAACTTGCACGCCACAAACACAAGGGCCAGAAGGAGCAGGAAACCAGGAAAAAGAAAACAGTAAGAGAGCGCCACGAAAAGCAAACCGAACTTGGTGGTGCGCACCCCGGCGGCGACAGTTCCCTTCGCAGCAGCGATTACAAACAGGGGCAAGGCGGCCAGCGCCGGGCCGAAAATGAACCAGTCGCGCAAGAGATACGACGTGGCCAAAGTGCCCAGTTCCGCCAACAAGGCCAGGCGCGCACACACCCTCGGCCCAAACAGTACGCCGATAGTCATTTTGCCGGCCGCGCGGTCTCCCTCCACATCGGGCAGCGTCGTGAAAAAATATAGCGACCACAGGGCCAGGATGAAGGGGAGCGAGTGCAGCCACATGGCCGAGCCCACCTGACCCCGCACCAGCCAACCTGTAGAGAACACGCCCAGCGCACCCAGGCCGTTGCACACCAGACCGGCATAAGGGCGGTCTTTGCACAGAAAGGGTGGGCAGCTGTAGAGAACACCGGCGACGAGGAAACAGAGGAGCAGCGCTGCCCCCAGCGCCGGTTTGAGCACAAAGCCGATGCCGATAGACAGGCCCGCGAGAAGCGCCAGTTCCACCATGGCTTGCCTGACAGTCAGCTCGCCTGTGGCCAAGAGAAACAGCTTGTTGTTGAGCCTATCGCTTTCCACATCGGTCAGTTGATTGAGCACGAACGTGGCGCCCAGGCACAACGTGAGGAGGGCACCCACCAGCAGGTAGTCCACCTCCCACGCGGCGCGCCAGGCAACGCGCACCGGCCAAGAGCCGAACCGGAGCTGTGCCGCATGCCCAGCCAAGAACACGGTCCACACCGGAAACATGAGTGTGGGACGAAGCACAAAGACAAAATCCAGCAAGCGCAACGCGCGTTTCACGACTGCCCCCATCGCTCATTCCTCGTCAAACCGAGCCGGAAATCTCCACTCATTGATGAGGCACCCAGCACTCTTGCTCGTGTTGGAACTTGCTGACGCGCTCAGGCGGCAGTGGGTAGTTGCCGTCAAAACAGGCGTGGCAGTAGCCGCCCCGCTCCTGGGGAACCGAAGCCAGCATCCCCTCCATCGAGAGATAGCCGAGCGTGTCGGCGCGAATGAATTGGCGGATCTCCTCCACGGTGCGCGAAGAGGCGATGAGCTCGTCCCGGGTGGGAAAATCCATGCCGTAGTAGCAAGGGGAAATGATGGGCGACGAGGTGACGCGCACGTGGACTTCCTTTGCCCCGGCGGCGCGCACCATGCCCACGAGGTGTTTCAGGGTGGTGCCGCGCACGATCGAGTCCTCCACAATCACCACCCTGCGCCCCTCGAGCACCCCGCGCACCGGATTGAACTTGACGCGCACGCTAAAGTCGCGCACATCCTGCTCCGGGTGGATGAAGGTGCGGCCGATGTAATGGTTGCGAATCAGCCCCAGCTCGAACTTGATCCCCGAGCGTCGCGAATAGCCCACGGCCGCCGTGTTGCTGGAGTCCGGCACGGCGATGACAATGTCGGCATCCGCCGGATGCTCTAACGCCAGCGTCTTGCCCAATTTGCGCCGGCACTTGTCGACGTTTTCGTCAAAGATTTTGCTGTCCGGACGCGAAAAGTAGATGAACTCAAAGATGCACGCCGCGCGCGGAGCCTGCTCAGGCAGCCGCAGGCTGTGCAGCCCGTCGCGGTCGCTGACCAGCACCTCGCCGGGCTCCACCTCCCTGAGGTACTCTGCTCCTATCAAATCCATGGCGCAGGTCTCGGAGGCGACCACGTAGGCGTCGTCCTTGCATCCCAAGGACAACGGTCGAAAACCGCGCGGGTCGCGCACGGCAATGAGCTGGGTGCGGTTCATGAGGACCAGTGAGTAGGCCCCTTGCACCTGGCCGAGAGCCTCCATCAGGCGCTCCACCAAGGTGGCCCGTTTGGAGCGGGCGATGAGGTGCAAGACGACCTCGGTGTCGGTACTCGTCTGGAAAATGGCCCCATCCCGCACCAGCCGGCGCCGACAGGAACCCGAATTGACCAGATTGCCGTTGTGGGCAATAGCCAGGGGGCCGTCGTGGGCATTCACCACGATCGGCTGGGCATTGGCAAGCTGCGTGGAGCCGGTAGTGGAATAGCGGTTGTGCCCGATTGCCAGCGAGCCCGCAAGGGCCGACAGGGTGGAGGCGTCGGAAAACACGTCGGCGACAAGGCCCAACCCCGCATGCCGGCGCATGCGCATAAAGTCGCTGGCGGCTATTCCTGCACTCTCTTGCCCGCGGTGCTGCAGGGCGTAGAGGCAAAGGTAAACCAGCCGCGCAGCCTCAGGGTGCCCGTACACTCCGACGATGCCACAGTTGCAGAGAGGTTTGTCAAGCGACGATAGGAGCATGCGTGTTTCCATTCAAAAGTGCCCGGCGAACAGCGCTAAGCCGAAAGCAAGGCCTGCAACGTCGGCAACCAAGTCGCCAATGCTGGCGTGCCCGCGGCCGCTCCGTTTGTCATAGACCTCCTTGCCCACGCCAAAGGAGAAAGAAAAGCCCGCGGCAAAAGCCACCGAGCTCTTTTTCGACCACGAAGCCTCGTCTCTGGCCAGATAGTAGCCGGCGGCTGCCAAGAACACGCTCAGCAGCGCATGGTGGGCCTTGTCCTCGCCCAGCAGGGAATCGCGCATAGGCATCGTGAGCATGGCCGCCGGCTTCGTGGCCGTGTCTGATGCCGTGCTTTGCAGCCCTTGGGCCCGCATGGGCGCGGCAATACTCAGCAGGAACAGGACAGTTGTCAGCCAGCAGCGCATCTACAGGCCCAGCTCCTGGTGAATGCCTTGCATAGCCTTGAGCGCCAGCCGCAAGAATTCGTCCAGCGGCAAGCCGAACTCCTCGCAGGCTTTGATTTGCACGCGATTGGCACCTTTGGCGAACGCCTTCTCCTTGAACCGCCGCAGGATGAAAGGCACATCCAATTCGGCCAGCTTCTTGCTCGGGTGCATAAGGGCCGCGGCCACGATCAGCCCCGTGACCGGGTCGGCCGCGTAGATGGCCTTGTCCATCAGGCTTTCCCGCGGCACGTGGTTGTTGTGGCTCTTGATGGCGTGAATGATCTCGGCGTCGACGTCATAGTCGGCCAGCAGCTCCACCGTGCGCAAACCATGCCGCTCAGGCGTCTGGGCGGTCTCCTCGTAGTCGAGGTCGTGAAGCAGGCCGGCAAGGCCCCATCTCGCCACGTCTTGGCCAAAGCGCCCCGCCAGGGCGCGCATCACCGCCTCCACGGCCAAAACGTGCTTGAAAAGGTTGCGGTTGGAAAAGCGCGACTCTGCCAGGCGATATGCCTCTTCTCGCGTCATCATCGTTGCATGCCTCAAAAGTACTTGCCAGTGAGAAGGATGTAGACCAACACCAAGGCGATGCCCAGCGGCGAAACGTAGCGGATCATCGCCGACCAGGTGCGACGAAGGTAGAACTCGTTGCCATGCTGCTCGACTTCGGCGGCCACGGCCTTCGTCCCCCAACGGTAGCCGACAAAGAGGGCGACGCCTAAGGCGCCAATCGACAGCGCATAGTTGCCAAACAGCGCATTGAAGAACTCCAACACGCCGATTCCCACTCCGGGCAGCTTGCTCAAGGCGGGGATCGCCCCTGTGGAAAGCGCAGAGGCGATGCCCAGCACAAAGGCTACTGCGCTGGTCACCACCACGGCCCGTCGGCGCGGCCACCGGTGCTCGTCAACCAAGTAGGCAACGGGTACCTCCAAAAGCGAAATGGTCGAGGTCAGGGCCGCCACGCACAGCAAGAGGAAGAATGCCGCGGCGAAAAAGGCGCCGGCAGGCATATGCGCAAAAATGGACGGCAGCACCACGAAGACCAGACTCACGCCGGCATCCGGCCGGAAGCCCATGGCAAACAGAGCGGGGAAGATGACCAGTCCGGCGATGAGCGCCACCATGGTATCGGACAGGCACACCCACGCAGCCGAACGTGGAATGTTGTCCCGCCGTGAAAGGTAGCTCCCATAGGTGATCATGGTCCCCATGCCTAAGCTCAGGGAGAAGAAGGCTTGGCCAAGGGCGCGCGCAAACGATTCCAGTGTGAGCTTGCTCAGGTCTGGCTTAAGGTAGAAGACCAGGCCTTGCGAGGCTCCTTTGAGAGTAATCGCCCGTAGGGCCAGCAGCACGAGCAGGACAAACAGGACCGGCATCAGCACCCGCGACCACCGCTCGATGCCCGCGGCAACGCCCCCGGCCACCACCGCTCCGGTAAGGAGGATGAACAAGAACAGGTACAAAACTGGCCCCCAGCCATTACTGGCAAACTTCTCGAACAATGATAGATTGTGCAGCCGCCCAATCATCTTCTCCTTGTAAGCGGAGAAACGCGCTTCGTTAGTGAACGCCTGCCACGCCTCGCTCACCTCCTGTTCGGACCGAGTGGAAGGTTCGGCGGACAGCACTCCTTCCTCCATCAGGGCCTGCGCGAGGTTCTTCGGGTCGGCAACAAAATGCGCCCACAGGCTGTCGCCCTCCGCCTGGCTGTAGCGAATGTAGCCGGGCGTCGCTATCGAACGTACGGCATACTGCAGTGTCCACCCGGCGATCACCGAATAGAACGAGAGAATCCCTACGCCAGTGAGCACGCCGAGGGCCCCAACCAGCTTCCAACGGCTGCCCGGCACCAGGGCAGAGAAGGCGCCGATGGGGTTGCGCTGGGTATGGCGCCCCAGGGCAAGCTCCGCGATCATCACGGGCGCAGAGATGAAGAGCACGCAGAGAAGGTAGAGAAGCACGAAGGCAGCCCCGCCGTTTTCTCCCACCACATACGGGAAACGCCAGATATTGCCCAGTCCGACCGCCGACCCGGCAGAAGCCAAGATGAAGCCTACCGTCGAACCCCAGGTTCCCCGTTGTCCGTGCTGTTCCACCACCGAGACCTCCTGCGTCAGCGCCGTGTCCTCAGAAGCTCAAAGACAGAGAGACCCGCACACCCCCGAAGCCACACCGGGCAGAACCCTCGGGCGCCGGGGGAGGCCAGTTAGCTAACTCCGGACTTTCGTCAAAGTCCGAAAAGTGTGCGTCGACGTAGGCGTCGAGCATGCTGAGCAAAACCACCACTGCCAGGAACCAGTTCGAGGTATTGCGATTGCTCAGGTGGTATTCTCGGGTTACAGGGTCCTCGGCGCGCTGCAGATATTGGTTCTGCACGACAGCGTTGGCCGCCAGGCCCACCTCCGCGCCAAAGGCCAGCGCCGCCTTCCACCTCTTCCCGTTATACCATTGTCCCCAACCTGGCACAAGCAACGAGCGCACCATTGCTCCATTCGGGGACCGTCTTTGGACAATCTGGGAATCGGCCGGGCTGGTGACGGGGTCGCGCCCCTGCCCTTGCACCCTCGTCTCCTGGCCGAGCAACCCTTGGGCTCCCAGGACCGATAGGATTATCAGAATCAGCGCTGTCCTGGCAGC
Organism: candidate division KSB1 bacterium; assembly: GCA_024655945.1. Lineage (NCBI taxonomy): Bacteria > Pseudomonadati > Candidatus Zhuqueibacterota bacterium. The sequence continues at coordinate 297,945 of JANLFK010000003.1, read as the reverse complement.
GCGAAACGGGCTATCCACGTGTCGCCACAGCCTCGATTTCCACTCTGGCGCCCTTGGGCAACCGCGCCACCTGTACCGCTGAGCGCGCTGGCGGGTCGCTGGTGAAAAACTCGGCATATACGCCGTTCATGGCTGCAAAATCGTTCATGTCGGCCAAAAAGACCGTGGTCTTGACCACCTTGTCCAAACCCGAGCCTGCCGCACGCAGAACGGCAGCCAAGTTGGTCAGCACCTGCCGGGTCTGCTCTTCTATGCCGGGACCAACCAGTTCGCCAGTTGCGGGATCTATGCCGAGCTGGCCAGCCGTATACACCAATTCGCCACTGCTGATTACCGCATGGCTATAGGGCCCAATAGCCTTCGGTGCATCCGATGCCCGGACGATTTGTCTCACTTCCGCCTCCGTTCGCAAATCAGGACTCGAGGTCTATCATCGACCCCCAAAGAGGTAAACCGCCCCGTCAGAGTCCGCGCGTCAGTCTCCGGACCGAGGCAAAGCCCCACGGCGCACACCCCGGCTCATGGAAACGCCACAAGTTCTGGCACCTGTGGGAAGAGGCCTTTCCGCCTTAGCTGAGGACTTCCACAACCACGGTCTCCAGCGCCTGTGACCTCTTGAGCAAGGTGGCCGTGGCCGCCACCATGCCCACAAGCCACCAGATGACGGTTACCACCTCAGCGTCGCCATAGTTCCACTCGAAAAGGCCGTTGACCAGAAAGGCCACAAACGAGCACAGACCGGCCAGCGCCACCGCCCGCAAGGATGGCGGGCGCGCCACACGCAAGGTCTGGCCCATGAATATGGCGATTCTGGCCTTCAGATAGCTGAAGGCGACAAGTCCAATGCTCCCCAAGGTGACGGCGATGTGCACAAAGTTGTTGTGGAAATGTCCGACGGCCTGGGTTTCCTCGGGGCTCAGGTACCGCCGATAGATTTCCACCGTGTCGATATCGCCCACCCCGGTGATGGGATAGTCCTTGAAAATCCGCCAGCCCGTCTTCCACCAGGTGAGGCGATAGGCGTTGGTGCGGTAGTGAGGATCGAAGAAGTGCGTCACGCGCGCCTTGTACTCTCCTGGCACGGCAACGTAGGCGACCACGGCCAGTACCGGGATGACGAGGAGCAGCCTCCAGTTGGTGAGAACGGCCATGAGGACCAGAGCCACGGCAAAGCCAAGCCAGGAGCCGCGGGTGTTGGTGAAAAACAGACAGGTTGCATTGACCACTGCCGATGCTCCTGCCCAGAGGCGCACCTTCTTGCTCGTGCTGGCCGCCGCGAGGGCCAGGCCGACCACCGCCGCGATCATGGTGAGGCCGCCAGCCGTCATGGAGTTCTGAATATGCCGCACGCGCAGCGATGGGTTCAGCGCAAAAGAACCTATGCCCCACAGAGAGTAGAGCGACATGGCGGCAAGGAAAGTGGCTACCAGACGGTTCAGAGTCCGCTCGCTCTCCACATTGCTGGCCACCACGTAGACCGTGGGGATGAGGAGCAAGCGCTTGAGGTAGATTACCGCGTTCGGCACATTGATGGAAAATGCCAAGGAGATGAGCTCAGCAGCCATGTAAAGGAGAAATGCTACCTCCAAGCGCGTTCGACGTACCAGAAGCCGCCGCTCCAGGGCCATGCGTGCCAGCCAGGTAAGGATGGCCACTGCCAGAGCAGTCTGCGTCAGGGCGATGCTGAACGGCATCGCTGCCACCGTCACGTAGAGCGCGCCTCGCGTCACCGCGGCAAGGCGGGCACTGACCTGGGGCATTGTTCCGGCAGTAGATACGCTCATCTCCATTCTCTTCCCAATGGGCGGGCGCTGGCCCTATTCGCTGAATTGCATTTCATACAACCTGCGGTACAGACCGCCCCGGCTCATTAGCTCGTCGTGCGCGCCCTCTTGCACGATCTTGCCGTCATGCAGGACCACGATCCTGTCGGCATGACGTACCGTGGACAGGCGGTGCGCAATCACCAGCGAGGTTCGCCCCTGCAAGAGGTTCTTGATCGCATCCTGCACGAGAATCTCCGACTCGGTATCCAGAGCAGAAGTGGCCTCGTCGAAAACCAGAATAGGCGGATCGCGGAGGATGGCGCGCGCAATGGCCAGTCGTTGCTTCTCCCCTCCCGAGACCTTCACCCCTCGATCGCCGATGACCGTGTCGTAGCCGTTGGGCATTTCCATGATAAAGTCGTGGGCGTTGGCGGCCCGCGCCGCGGCGATGACCTTCTCCATCGCCACCCCATCCAGGCCATAGGCGATGTTGTTGCGCACGGTGTCGTTGAACAGGATGGTCTCCTGCGTGACGATGCCCAACAACCTGCGCAGGGACTCTAAGGTAACCTCCCTGAGATCGTGGCCGTCAATGAGGATGCGACCAGCCGTAGGATCGTAGAACCTGACGAGGAGGTCGACTAAGGTCGACTTGCCACTTCCGGACGGTCCTACAATCGCCACCACTTGGCCCCGTTTGATGCGCAGGGAAACGTCCGTGAGGACCTCGACGTCCCGGTCGTAGCGAAAGGAGACGTGGTCGTAGACAATCTCATCGTGGAAGCCATCGAGGGCGATAGCCCCAGGTCGGTCAGCAACGTGGGGGGGCGTGTCCAACACCGCGAACACGCGCTGGGCAGCCACCACACCCTCCTTCAGGGCGTTGTGCAGTTGTCCCAGCAGCTTGAGCGGCTCCATGATGGAAAAGAGCGCGCCAAGGAAGAGGACAAAGCCACCCGGGGAAAGTGTCTGGTTGGCGCGCAGCACCTCCATGCCGCCCACGTACAGGACCAGAACACCGATGATGACTCCGATGTACTCGGTTACACACGGACCCAACTTTCTAATGCGGGTCATGCGCACCACCGTATCAAAGAAGCGCTGGTTCTCCCTCTCGAAGCGCTTAATCTCATACCTTTCTCTGGCAAAGGCCTTGATGACTCGCGCCCCGTAGATGGCCTCCTGGATGATGGACGTCAGGTCTGCAATCCGCTCCTGTTGGCGCAAGCTATCTCGCTTCAGCTTGTTGCCGAACTGAGCGATGAAGTACCCGGCTCCTGGGAAGACCAAAAGGGCCAGCAACGTCAGCTTCCAACTGAGGATGACCATGACGGCCAGGTAGATCACGATCATGAGCGGGTCGCGGAAAATGCTGTTGATGGCCGCAGTGATGGAGGCGTTGATCACCGTGACGTCGTAGGTGACGCGGGAGATCAGCTGCCCTGCCCGCTCCCCGTGGAAAAAGTCCAGCGAGAGGCGCTGGAAATGCCGGTAGAGGTCATTGCGCAGGTCGCGGATCACCCCCTGCTCCACAGGGGCCATGAAGTAGGTCTGGCCGAAGCGGAAGAGGTTTTTCAAGAAGAAGCCGACCAGCATAACCACGCAGAGCAGGCGCAGCGCGTGGGGCCGGCTGTAGCGAGTGAACAGCCCTTGAAGCCAGTTCTCCAGCTGCTGCCGCAGATTCGGCACAGACTTGTCCGCATGCATAACGGAGATGGCCCCGCCGGCTGGTTGAGTCACCGCAGGCGCACTCTGCTCCTGTGAGCCAAAAAGGAGGTTGACGAAGGGCATCACCAAGCCGACGGACACGGTGCTGAAGGCAACGAAAAATACCATGCACATACAGGAAGCCACGAGCTCCTTCCAATAGCGCAGCACATATTTAATGACACGTCTGTAGATGCGCATAAGCTTGCGATAGCCTTTCTCCTCAATTCCCGCTCGGCCCCTCACGAAGAGCGCTTGCTCTGCTCATCCTCGGCAGGTGGGATCTCCCGATACTTGGCGTCTTCGACGTCCTTGCCCTCCAGGTCAAGAGGCGGCTTCCCCCGGCGCTGCGCCCCTCTGACCTCCATTCTGTCGGAGCCAAACAGGGCAGACAGTGACCTCCACACCTTCACGGCCAAGTAGATGAGGAGGGCAATCAGGAGTAGACGGAAGAAGAGCATCGGAGGTCACCAGGGTGAAGGGGAGTAGTACTCGGTCCCAGAGAGCGGGCGCTCGATTTGCCGCACCAAATCCTCAAAGTGCTCGTCATTGTTGACAAAGTCAATCTGCGTCGTGTTCACCACCAAGAGCGGAGTGGCGTCATAGTGGAAGAAGAACTGGTTGTAGGCGTCATTGAGCGAGCGCAAATAGTCCTCAGAGATGTTGCGTTCGTACGTCCGCCCCCGCTTGCGGATGTTCTGCATCAGCCTCTCCAGGCTGCACTGTAGATAGATGACCAGAGCAGGCTTGGGAATGTCCTGCTCCAGCAGCGAAGCGATATGGTCGTACAACCACAGCTCCCGGTCTTCCAAGGTCAGATGGGCAAAGATTCTGTCCTTGGCGAAGAGGTAGTCGGCAATCACCATTTCGTGAAAAAGGTCGCGCTGAGGAATCTCTTGTTGCTGACGGTACCTGCTGAGCAGAAAGAACATCTGCGTCTGAAATGCGTACCGTCGCGGGTCGCGGTAGAAATCCGCCAGGAACGGGTTTTCCTCGTGTTTCTCGTACACGATGCGCGCGTTGTACCTTTCCCCCAGCTTGGTGGCCAGACTGGTCTTGCCCACGCCAATCACACCTTCAATAGCGATGTAGTCGCGTTTCACGCTCTACCCCGAACTATGGCCATACTGCTTGTTTCTGCGTTGTCCAAGAGCCGTACCGCGCTCCTGTCTGGGCAGTTCGCCAGCAACTCCACAACGGTGCGCCCGTTCGTGCCGGGAGGAATCATGGTGGGCGCTATCTCGGCGAGCGGGGCCAACACGAAGCGGCGCTCGGCAAAGCGTGGATGCGGCACGGTGAGCACCGCGTCAGAGAAAAGCACGTTGCCGTAGAGCACAATATCGATGTCCAAGGTGCGCGGACCCCACCGCTGCACGCGCTGCCGCCCCAGCCTGCGCTCAATTGCCTGCAGCTCCCTGAGCAGGCAGTGAGGCGACAGGCCGGTTGCTATCTGCATCACTGCATTCAGAAATGGCCGCTGCTCTCGGAGCCCAACTGGCTCGGTTTCATAGAGCCGGGAGGTACGCACCACCCACGTTGCGGGCAGAGCTGCCACTGCTTCCATGCCTAAGGCGAGGTTCCGCAGGCGGTCACCGAGATTGCTTCCCAGGCTTAGAAAGGCGTGCACGCCCTCTGAGGGCTCAGGCTTCACGGGCAATCTCCACCTCGATACCGTCGCACACCCCGGGGATGGGCGCGAAAGGTTTGCGCACCCGGACGACCACCCCATGTACGGCGAAACGCTCCAACAGTGCCGCCGCGATGTTCTCGGCGAGCGCCTCCACCAGTCGAAAATCCCCTTGGATGACCACCTCTTCCACCACTCGGTACACTTCGCGGGCGTCTATGGTGTCGCGCAAGCGGTCCGTGTGCCCGGGCAAGCGCAAGTCAGCGGCCAGCTCCACGTCCACCTCGAAACGCTGGCCGGCGTCGCGCTCGTTCTCATCCACGCCGTGGTAGGCGTAGAAGACCATGTTGCTTAACCTGATGACGTCCAAGCAGAGAGCAGACTCCACGAGCAATTGTACACTGCTGCGCACCGATGCCCGAGGCATTGTTTTTTTGGGCTTTCAATTTATCAAAATAATAGCACAAAGTCAAGGCAATTCCCTGCCGCAAACAAAAAACCCCTGCGCACGGGCGCAGGGGTTTTCAGCCTGAGATGTGTGCATCAATACATGTCGCTGCCGGGCGGCATGGAGGGTGTAGACTTCTCCTTCTCCGGTTTCTCGGCAATGACCGCCTCGGTCATGAGCATGAGGCCGGCTACGCTGGCGGCATTCTGCAGGGCGACGCGCGCGACCTTGGTGGGGTCGATGACGCCCGCCTTCATCAGGTCTTCGAACTTCTCCGTCTCGGCGTTGAAGCCGAAGGCGCCCTCGCCATCTTTCACCTTTTGCACGACAATGGAGCCTTCCCTGCCCGCATTCTCGGCGATCTGCCGCACCGGCTCCTCAAGGACGCGGCGGACGATGTCCACACCCACCTTCTCGTCGCCTTCCACTTTCAGCTTGTCCAGGGCCGGAAGGGCGCGAATGAACACCACACCGCCACCCGGCACGATGCCCTCTTCCACCGCTGCTCTGGTGGCGTGGAGAGCGTCCTCGACGCGGGCCTTCTTCTCCTTCATCTCCACCTCAGTGGCCGCGCCCACATTGAGCACTGCCACACCGCCGGCCAGCTTGGCAAGACGCTCCTGCAGCTTCTCGCGGTCATAGTCAGAGGTGGTCGTTTCGATCTGCTTCTTGATCTGGGCAATGCGCCCCTTGATGGCCGCCGGATCACCGCCACCCTCGACAATGGTGGTGTTGTCCTTGTCCACGGTCACTCGCTTGGCGCGGCCCAGGTCGCCGATGGTAGCGTTCTCCAGTTTGAAGCCGGCCTCTTCGGAGATGACCCGGCCGCCAGTCAGGATGGCGATATCCTCCAGCATTGCCTTGCGCCGATCGCCAAAGCCAGGCGCCTTCACTGCGGCGACCTTGAGCGTGCCACGCAGCTTGTTCACCACCAAGGTGGCCAAAGCTTCGCCCTCGACGTCCTCAGCGATCACCAGGAGCGAGCGCCCCATCTGTGCGACCTTCTCCAACACGGGCAGCAGGTCCTTCATGACGCTGATCTTCTTGTCGTGGATAAGAATCAGCGGCTCCTCCAGCACTGCCTCCATGTTGTCCGGGTCGGTGACGAAGTAAGGCGAAATGTAGCCACGGTCGAACTGCATGCCCTCGACGACCTCGAGGGTGGTCTCGGTGGACTTGGCCTCTTCCACAGTGATGACACCATCTTTGCCAACTTTCTCCATGGCGTCGGCAATCAGGTCGCCGATGCTCTTATCGTTGTTGGCGGAGATGGCACCCACCTGGGCAATTTCGGTCTTGCCCGGGAGGGGTTTGCTGAGGCGCTTGATTTCTTCGACCACCGCCGCCACGGCCATCTCGATACCGCGCTTCAGATGAGCCGGGTTGGCGCCCGCCGTCACGTTTTTCATTCCTTCGTGGAAGATGCCCTGGGCGAAGATGGTGGCCGTGGTAGTGCCGTCGCCAGCCACGTCGCTGGTCTTAGAGGCGACCTCCTTCACCAGCTGAGCGCCCATGTTCTCAAAGGGGTCTTCGAGCTCGATTTCCTTTGCCACCGTCACGCCGTCCTTGGTGCTGGTCGGGGCGCCGAACTTCTTATCAATGACCACGTTGCGCCCCTTGGGCCCCAACGTCACCCGCACCGCGTCGGCCAGCTTATCTACACCGCACTTGATCGCTGCCCTTGCTTCTGCATTGAAACTCATGATCTTTGGCATTGCCTTGCCTCCCATCGGTTAGACATCGGTCCACGTCTTCACTGCGTTCAGATGATGGCGAGAATATCGCTCTCGCGCATGATGAGCAGGTCCTCGCCGTCCACGGTCACTTCTGTGCCGGAGTACTTGCCGTACAGCACACGATCGCCTTTCTTCACCTCCATCGGGATCTTCTGCCCAGATTCGCTCACCTTGCCAGGGCCGACCGCAATAACTTCCCCCTGCTGCGGCTTCTCCTTGGCAGTGTCGGGGATGATGATGCCCCCTTGCTTCTTCTCCTCAGCTTCAATGGGCTTGACAACCACTCGATCAGCTAACGGCTTGATGTTCATACCTACACCTCCTTGCTATGAGACTGACACTTGGACAGCTGAGACGCACTTGTTAGCACTCCCTGGTAGTGAGTGCTAACAAACGCCTTACAAATATAACGTTCCGCGCCCAAATGTCAAGACGCCTCTTGCCTCAGCTTGTGGAGGCTTCATCGCCATCTGGGACATGGCCGAGCATAGTTACCCTTCCCGGCAGATAGCTGCACCTCCTGCCATCATTTGGCAATTTTTGGCTTCCGGTCTTGCTGTCTGCGACTGGCAGCCCAGGCACAGGGTGGTGTTCCGCGGAGGCAAGTGCTTCACTTTTTCCTTGACAATGTAGATGCAGTGGGGTATATTATGCACAGAGTCGCTAAGGACAATGGCCGGTGTGTTCGCGACAACTCGCAGGTGCACCCGCAGTAGGCATCTCGCCTCTCTCCTGACGCCCGATGGTCTGGGGCTCGCCGGCTATCGCGGAACGGACCAGTCGAAAGGAAGGGGATAGCCATGAAGGAATTCGTGGAGTACATCGTCAAGCACCTGGTGGACGACCCGGATCAGGTCAGGGTGTCCGAGGTGTACGGGGAGACGACGATCGTCTATGAACTGCGCGTGGCCCGGCAGGATATGGGGAAGGTCATTGGCAAGAATGGGCGTACCGCCCATGCCATCCGCGTGTTGTTGAGCGCGGTGGCCCGCAAGTCGGGGAGGCACGCCACGCTGGAAATCCTCGAGTAGAGTGGCTATCCTCGTTATCCACGCATTGTGCTTCCACAGGGGGTGCCCTTGGCCGGGGGGACGACGGCCCGCAAGTCAGCCAGTCCTGGCAGAGCAAGAGCGCGCGCCGATGCGGAGACGGCGCTTTTTTGTCTCACCCCTTCCCAGGGCTATTTGTGATAGGGCTCGCCTTTGAGGATGGTGAAGGCGCGGTAGAGTTGTTCCAAGACCAGCACCAGGCAGAGCTCGTGGGGGAAGGTCATTGGCGAAAGCGACAACGTAAGGTCAGCTCGGTTCTTGAGGTGGGGACCAAGACCCTCAGGACCTCCGATGATGAACACGGTGGAGCTGGCAGGCGCATTGGCACGAGCGGCCAGAAACTGCGCAAGTTCAGGGGAGCTCATCATTCGGCCCTTGGCATCTAAAGCCACGACGAAGTCGCGTGCTGTGAGGCGCTCCAGGACCCTGCGTTCCTCTCGCGTGGGGGCGCTGGTCCCAAACCGGCCACCAGGACGCTCCTCTTTCACGTAGGTGGCTTCTACGTTGGCATAGCGAGCGAGGCGCTGCAGGTAATCTGCAGCCAATGCACGGACGTGGGTGTTTTTTGGCGCGCCCACGACAATCAGCTTCACACGCACCGAAGGGGCCTCCTTCGCACAGTGAGGCAGCCATCAGCGGCAGACGTTTTACTATACGAAACATTCGCGCCAATGTCAACAGATTTGTGTCCGTGAGCCTAAAAAGGAAGGCTCAACGTTACCCGAATCGCGAGGCAGACAGGCGGTGAGGTGGCAGGATGGGCGAAGACGATAATGCAGGAGTGACCACCGCGCGCATCAAGTTTTGCGACTTGCGTTGCGAGCATGCCTCCTTCCCCAAAGAAGAGGCATTGGACGGAGCGCGTAGCTGTCGCACCTTTGCCGCGCTCTGGTGTGCACAGCTGCAGGCGCTGGTGCCGAAGAATGCGCCCTGTGCCGTGCAGTTTGGCAGGCGTCGACCAAAGGCGAACCTGTGAGGCTTCATGAGAGGCGGCAAGAGCAGCCTTGGGCGACTCTTAGTCACCGGCGCGAGCGGCTTTTTGGGTGGCCATGTGGCCTATTTAGCTGCGCGCCACTGGTCTGTGTACGGCACCTGGCAGGAGCACCCCTTCTGCCTGCGTGGAGTGGAGGCCATTCAGCTCCGGCTGGGCGATGAGCGCGCCGTGCGCCGTCTGCTGGACACGGTGCGCCCCCAGGTGGTGATCCACTGTGCGGCACTCACCGATCTGGATTACTGCGAGGCTCATCCAGATGCGGCGCAGCTCATCAACGTGGAGGCCACCAAAACCATAGCGGAGTGGTGTGGCGTCAATGCAGCCCGCCTGATCTTTCTTTCCTCGGACATGGTTTTCGACGGCAGCCTTGGCTGGTACCGGGAGACGGACAGTCCCCACGCGGTCAATGTCTATGGAGCAACCAAGGTGGAAGCAGAACAAGCCGTGCAGGCTTTTTGCGCCAATCATGTTATCGCCCGGTCGGCTCTCATCTACGGGCGGCCGCGCACCGGTGGATCGTCGTTTTCTACCTGGATTGAGCAGCGCCTGGCGGCAGGCGAACCGGTGCCCCTGTTTGTCGACCAATACCGCACGCCGATTCTGGTCTCCGACCTGGCGGCAGCGCTGGTGGAACTGGCGGGCAGGGGGTTTGTTGGCGTGCTCCACCTTGCCGGCCCGGAGCGCACGGACCGTTTTGCCTTCGGCTGGCAGCTGGCGCACCTTTTGAGTCACAACACGTCCCTGCTGCTGAAGCGCACTATGGCGGAGGTCCCTCTTGGCGCACCCAGGCCTCGGGACGTCAGCCTGTGCACCGAGCGAGCCCAGAGACTGCTTGCCACGAGGCTCCATGGCGTTCAGGATGGGCTGCGGCGCATGATCGCCCACGCTGGATACCGAGCAGCGGTGACCTCGAGCACAGCGGGTCAGCAGAGCCAGGAGTAGGACAGGAATGCTAAGGATCGCCCTCTTTCAGATTAACCCAACGGTGGGAGACCTCAAGGGAAACGCCCAACTCGTCATCAGTGGCGTGCAGAAGGCCAGGGGAGTGGGCGCCGATGTGGCCGTGTTCCCCGAGCTGGTGTTGACCGGGTACCCGCCTGAGGACCTGCTCCTGCGGCGCCGTTTTGCGGAAGATAACCGCTTGGCGCTGGAGAGCGTGGTAGCAGCCGCAAAGGGCCTTGTGGCAGTGGTAGGATTCGCCGACCACGACGCGGCGGGTCTTCACAACGCTGCTGCTGTGATGCGCGACGGTCAACTGGTGGCCACCTACCACAAGATCTGTCTGCCCAACTACGGGGTGTTCGACGAAAAGCGCTACTTTGTGCCGGGAGGTGAGGTACTCGTCCTGGACGTCGCTGGGGTGCGGATAGGGGTTTCCATCTGCGAGGACCTCTGGGTGCCGGAAGGGGTAGTGGAGACGCTCGCGTATGCCGCTGGGGCGCAGGTGGTGGTGAACATTTCGTGCTCGCCGTTCCACGCCCTGAAGGGCCAGGAGCGGGCGCAGATGATGACGGCGCGCGCCAAGAGGTGCAGGGTGTTCCTCGCCTACTGCAATCTGGTCGGCGGGCAGGAGGAGTTGGTTTTCGACGGGCAGAGCCTGGTGATAGCGCCCTCGGGCGAGGTGTTGGCGCATGGCAGAGCCTTTGCCGAAGAGATGATCCTGGTGGATATCGACCCACAGCAAGTGCACGCCCTGCGCGCTGCCGACAACGAATTCATCGCGCGGCAAAAGGGTTTCGCGGCCCCCTACCCGCAGCGCGAGGTAGTGCTCTCCGGCGCAGAGCATCATTTTCCAAAGCAGCCGCTTGCACCAGGCGCCTTCGAAAACCTCGACATGGAGGAAGAGGTCTGGCGCGCCCTGGTGCTTGGCACGCGCGACTATGTCTGCAAGAATGGTTTCCGGGACGTGGTCCTCGGCCTGAGCGGTGGCATAGACTCCGCCCTGGTCGCCGCCATTGCCGCTGAGGCCGTGGGCCCCCAGCACCTGACCGGCGTGCGGATGCCCTCGGTCTACACCAGCGAGCAGAGCATGACCGATGCGCAGCAGGTGGCGATGAACCTCGGGATAAACCTCATCACCGTGCCGATTCAGCAGGCCGTGACTGTCTACCGCCAGCTCCTGGCCGAACACTTCCGCGGCCTGCCCGAAGACGTCACCGAGGAGAACATTCAGGCGCGCATCCGCGGGAACATTCTCATGGCCTTTGCCAACAAGTTCAATTGGCTGGTGCTGGCAACCGGCAACAAGAGCGAGGTGGCTGTGGGCTACTGCACCATCTACGGCGATATGGTGGGCGGCTTTGCAGTGCTCAAGGACGTGCCGAAGACGTTGGTTTATCGATTGGCCCACCATGTCAACGCGCGCAGCGGCAGAGAGGTCATCCCGAGGTCGGTCATCGAAAGGGCGCCCACTGCCGAACTGCGCCCCAACCAGAAAGACGAAGACTCGCTGCCGCCGTACAGGGTTCTGGATCCGATTCTTGAGGCCTACGTCGAGCGCGACCTGAGCATAGCCGACATCGTCGGTCAGGGTTTCGACGAGGCGACCGTCCGGCGGGTGGTGCGGATGGTCGACATGAGCGAGTACAAACGCCGGCAGGCGGCCCCGGGCATCAAGATCACGCCGCGCGCCTTTGGCAAGGATCGACGCATGCCCATCACCAATCGCTACCGCGAGGAGTAGGAGGTCGGCCGGCGGAGCGGACCTCCTGGCTGCCAACTCGCCGCGCAGGCACGGCGTAAGGCCGAACAAAGGGCAGGCGGCGGCTGGCTCTGGGCGTCGGCAGGGCCATCGCAAGGAATCAGGCCGCAGGCCGAACGTTTCCGCATGGTGGCGAAGAACGTAGGCGTCAAATCGGATGGCGCAAGCTCCCTGTTGAGGAACGTGGGGCCTTTGCTGTCGCTGTGAGGGGCGGGGTCCGCTGCGCAAGGATTGAAGCCTTTCCCGGCAGCGGGCGAGGCTGACCCGGGGAGGCCGTGAGCGTCACTTGACCAGGGGCCCCGCATCCGCTCAAGGCCCAGTCCAATCCTCAGCGCAGGCGGATGATGCGAATAGTCTGGCTGCGGAAAGTGGAGGCAAAGCCACGGCAGTAGTAGATGCCGCTCGGCACAGGACGGCCGGAGTCGTCAAGACCGTCCCAGAGCACAGGGGCATTTGCTCCGGGATTGGTGGCAGCCGGACGCAGGGTGCGCACCAGTTTGCCGTTGATGTCGAAAATGCGGAGCTCAACCTCTTCGGAGGAAGGCAGATCAAAGGCAAGCCACGTATCGGTCGCAAAGGGATTGGGAAAGCTGGGGTAGAGGACAAACTCGGTGGGTAGAATCTCCCCTTGGCCCACCACGCCGCTCACCTCTCGCGACAGGGCACTCTCGTTGTTCCACCTGTCGTAGGCGGACACCGCAAAGTAGTAGCGCACGCTGTCTGCCAATGGGCCCACCAGAACGCGGGTCTTTGCGCCCACGTCGAGGGACGCCTCGTATGTGCCGGGCCGCGTGCCGTAGTGGACGATGTAGCCGGCCACATCCGGTTCGTGGTTTGGCTCCCAGACAATCACCAGGTGGCCAGCCTGAGCAACGGTGGACAAGAATACGGACAAGGTTACAGCAAGCAAGAACTTCGTAGCCTCTCTTCCCATCGCCTCACACATGCTTTTTCCACGACTCGTGGGTGATGTTGTGCTGACTGATCTTGTAGTTGAGCGCCCGCGGCGAAATGCCGAGGAGCGCAGCCGCCTCCTTCTGCACCCAGCCTGTCCTCTCTAATGCCTGCAGAATTGCAGTGCGCTCCAGCTCGGCAAGGTTGAGGGTGGTGAGTCTGCCGCCGCAGTCGCTTTCCAGGCGGCGGCGATTCTGGCCACCCGCGGCAAAGTAGTCACGGCCGGAGAGGGAGAGGTCGTTGGGCGTAATCTGTTGCCCTTCGCCGACGACGATGACCGCCCTCTCCACCAAATTCTTCAGCTCGCGGATGTTCCCCGGCCAGGAATGGTTCTGTAGCAGGCGCATCGTCTCTTGCGTGAATCCTCCCACCTCTTTCTTCATTTCCGAGGCGAACTTGCGCCGGAAATATTCGGCAAGAATGGGGATATCTTCGCGCCGCTCACGCAAAGGGGGAATGTTGATCTGTACCACATTCAGTCGATAGTACAGGTCCAGCCGGAAGTTGCCCAGCTCAATCTCCCGCTCCAGGTCCTTGTTGGTGGCTGCGATTACGCGGACGTCCACATTGATCATGCGGTTGCCACCTAAGCGATTGAAGCGCTGCTCCTGCAGCACGCGCAGGATCTTGGCCTGGGTGGGCAGGGCCATATCCCCAACCTCGTCCAGAAAGAGCGTCCCCTTGTCGGCCAGCTCGAACTTACCGATGCGCGTGGTGTAGGCGCCGGTATAGGCGCCACGCTCGTGGCCGAACAGCTCACTCTCCAAGAGCTGGTCTGGCAGGGCCGCGCAGTTCACCTGGACAAAAGGCTTGTCGGCACGCAGGCTGAGCATCTGGATGAGGCCGGCCATCATCTCCTTGCCGGTGCCCGTCTCGCCCTGGATGAGCACGGTGGCGTTGCTCCGCGCTACTTTCCTGATGAGCGAGAGCATCTGCCGAATCTGTGGGTTGTGACTGACCATGGGGTAGTAGTAGTCAAACCCAAAGGCACTGCTGCCACTCTTCTCCGCCACCTCCGGGAAGTCGCACCCCACCACTGACACCCCGGCAAGGGTGTCCGTCAACTCGTCCCTCATGCCTCGCACACCTCGTTGTGGTTCAGCTTGCCATGGCCCGAGCACCTCGGGGCCACGCCAAGGTGTGCAAAAAATCGACCACTCGCCGCCAAGGACGGGGCGATGGTCGACACGGCAAGCGTCCAAGCTGCGAGGGCAAGTCCACAGGAACACATGGTCTTGGGACAAGCAGCAGCGAGCGCCCGGGAAACCGCTCCTCTTCGAGCCCTTGTCATTTTCTTCACATTTGAGCCTGTGCTCTGCATCACAATTTCAAATCCGTAATTGGGGTGTAATCGTGTCGTCTTTCCGAACAGAGGCCTTGGAGCGTGGCAAGTATCCGGTCACTTCAAGTTCTGCAGCGCTTGCTCCACTGCCTCCACCGAGAGAAGCTGGCGCAGGTCAATTGGCAGCGGCGGCGGGTTTCTTCGCAGCACGCGCAACAGACGTGGCAATGCCAAGCCATGGCGCACGAGGAGGGCCTCGTGGGCGACGAGCTCTTCTTTTGGGCAGTCGAGCACCATCCGCCCTGCCACAAGGACGATCACCCGCTGCGCCAGGCGGTAGACCAAGTCGATATTGTGGGACACAAGGACGATGGTTTTACCCTCCCGGTGCAGATTCTCGAGAATGTCGGCAATTCTCCGTACGCTTGCCGGGTCCATGCCGGCGGTGGGTTCGTCCAAGACAAGCATCTCCGGGTCCATCGCCAGCACACCGGCCACTGCTACCCGGCGTTTCTCCCCTTCACTCAGCCGGTGAGGGGAGCGCGAGGCAAATGCTGCGGGGTCAAGGCCCATTGCTCGCAGGGCCCAGTCCACGCGCGCCGCAATTTCCTGTTCCGGCAGACCCAGTCTGCGCGGCCCAAAGGCCACGTCCTCGAAAACCGTTTCCTCGAAAAGTTGCAGCTCCGGAGATTGGAATACCAGCCCGATGCGCCGACGCAAGGCGGTCAGGGCAGGCCCACGCTCGGGGAGCTCTTGGCCATCCACCAGTACACGTCCGGCGCTTGGGCGGAGCAGGCCAGTGAAGTGCTGGATGAGGGTGGTCTTGCCTGAGCCACTCGGCCCCACCAAGGCGACAAACTCGCACTCCTTGATTTCAAGGCTCACGCCGTCAAGTGCCAAGCGGCTAGCGGGTCCTGCCTGGCGGTAGCGGTAGGAGACGTTGTCGAGGGTCAGCCTCACGCGAGCTCCTGGTCGCTGGCGGCTCCTTGCGGGCGGCTCTCGTCCATGTTGCGCACGATCTGTTCCACGCGGGTCAATTCCGTCTGGGCGTAGTTGTCACTCATTCCCGCGATGTGGTCACAGATTGCGCGCACCAATTGCGCTCGATTCTCCCGACAGGAGATGCGGCCCAGCACATACTCAGGTAGTTGCGACGGAAAGCGAAGGTAGAACTTGAACAGTTCGCGGATGGTGCGCACCGCCACATCGTCGGCCCGATAGATGGAGGCGTGATAGATGATCTCTTCGTCGACAAACTCATCGAGTTCGCGGTGGAGCGGCTCCAACTCCTCGCCAAAGTGCACGACCACCTGCGTGAAGCGTTTGGGAAAAGGCCCCTTCCTCCTTATGCGCTCCAAGTTTCGGACGGTAGTGTGCAGGAGGTCGGAGATGAGGGCATCGATCAGGGCTTTGATGAGCAGGTTACGGTAGAGGAAGGGGTCGCGTTCGCACAGCGCGTCGATGCGGTGCTCGTGCTCCAGGCGTTGGACAATGCCCACCTTGCGCACCTGCTCGAGCGCGACAAAGCCGGCGCGGATGCCGTCTTCCAGGTCATGAGTGTGTTGCGCGATCTCGTCGCAGATGGCAACTACCTGTCCCTCCAAGGTGCCGGCCACCTCCTGCTCCAGGGAGAGGCCCTCGCTCTGAAAGTTGGGGTAGTCTATCCCCTCTTGCAGTCGCGTGTGCTTGAGAATGCCTTCGCGCACCGGTGCGGTCAGGTTCAGCCCGGGGCGCGCGTACTTGCGTTCGATGTAGTCCACCACGCGCAGGCTCTGGTAGTTGTGCTTGAAGCCACCTAAGGGTCCCGAGGTCAGGAGGCCGTCCAGCGTGTCTTCGCCGGCCATGATCTTGCCCAAGACCACTTCGCCTATATGGCCGAAGGGGGTGTGGCCAAGGTCGTGGCCAAGAGCGATCGCCTCCACCAGCTCTTCGTTGAGCCCCAGCGCCTTGGCTAAGGTGCGCGACAACTGTGAGACCTCTAGCGTGTGCGTGAGGCGCGTGCGGTAGTGGTCGCCCTCGTCGGTGAGGAACACTTGGCGCTTGTGCTTCAGCCGCCGGAAGGCACGGGAGTGCACCAGCCGGTCGCGATCACGCTGGAAGGCGGTGCGATAAGGATGCGGCTCTTCCGGGTGCAAGCGGGTCGTTTCTCCTTGCGATGAGCGCGCCGCATAAGGGGCAAGCACACGTTCCTCGATTGCCTGCAATTGCAGGCGAGACCGGATGGTTACGCCATGCGCCATGACTTGCGACGGTTCTCTATCCATCGTGTTCACCGGAAGTCCCCTATCAACTGGAACGCTGCCCAGTAGGCCGGATGGGCATTGACCTCGCTCATCACGAGCAGTTGGGCGCGCTGCAGCGCCCGGGCTCTGCTTTCGCCCTCCGCCAAGTACCGCACAAAGCGCTTCACCATGACCGCAGTGGCCAAGTCATCGACTTTCCACAGGCTGGCGAACAACGAAGAGGCCCCGGCGAAGACGAAACTGCGCGTGAGGCCAATGATCTCATCGCCACCGGCAATGGAACTCAGCGCCGTCTCGCAGGCACTCATGGCCACCAGATAGCTCTCCAGGCGCAAGGAGAAGACCTCCCGTGCCTCGAGCCGCCCGTCGTTCTCCTTGTCGGGCGCCAGCAGGAGTGACGAAAACAGAGGGTTGGCGGAATCGTATTCGCCGTGGCAGGAGAAGAGGTAGACATCGTACGGGCTCTGAGCAGCTTTCACCACCGTCTCGGTGGCAGAGGTGCCGAGGAACTTGTCCACCTTGGCAAAACTCCGGGAGATGCTCTCCACCTCCTTGGCTGCCATGGGGAGGGGCCGCGGCTGGCCTGGCAGTGTGGGATTGCCCAAGGCAAGCACGCGGAACTCCTGGCGTGGCGTGGAGAGGAACCGGCTTCCGCCCTCCATGCACATGCCCAGTACGGTGCCGCTGGGCGCGGTTGCCAAGGAAAAAGTCTCTATCAGATACCGGCCCTGCGGGTCCACCAGGCAGGCAAAGGGCAAGTAGTGCAGAGGCCCGTGCGGGATGATGACCAGAGTGGAGACCCCTTGCAGCGAGGGAGCGGCCGGCGCGATGAGCGCCTGCCACAGCCGCGCACTGCGCTGCCTCACGGTGGAGAGCTGGCTGATTGCCTGGCGCACCTGGCCCACTTCCTTGTAGAGCTCCTCTTGGCCGAGCGGTGTTGCCCAGGCCTTGAGCGTCGCGCTGGTCACCAGCCAGATGAACAGACGATCCTTGCCGACAAAGTACTCCACCACGGCCACGCCTGGGGGCAACAGCGCCTGCACACGTGATGGCGGCCAGGGGTCGACGGTGACCATATCTGCCAGGCGAGGATCTGATTCCTTGAGCCTGATCAGCTGGCTCTCATAGGTGCTGCGCAGCTTGGTCAGTTCTGCGCTCAGTTGTTGCAATCGTTCCTTCTGCGCCGCGCTCGCTTGTTCTGGTTCTACGCTGCGCAGGCGGGCGATCTCCTCTTGCACGTTGCGCATCTGCGCTTCCACGCCGGTAAGCGCATCGTACAACTCCTGGCTGGTGCGCGCACCGAAGGCGAGCTGGCGGTTGCCGAGCATGTCCAAGAAGCCGCGTGAGCGAGCTCGTTCGGCGATGGCAAAAGCCTCCTCGTCACGGCCCATCTCAATCAGCAGGTCGATAAGGTCGGCGTAGACCTCTTGTTTGTCGTTGATGAAGCCTGCCTGATGCTCGGCCACCTTGATGCGCGCGCGCATCTGTTCGACGACCTGCACCGCCTGCAGCAGGCTGGCGCGGCTTTCCTCGAGACGGCGCGCTTCCCGCTGCAACAGACCCAATTGGTGCAGCGCCCGCCATTCCACCTCTGGGACGAACAGGGAGCGCGCAAGAGCAGCTGCTTGCTCCAGGTAAAGGACAGCCTGTTCCCTGTTCCGCTGCGCGCGCCGCACCGCCCCAATGTAGTAGAGGCATTGCGCTTCGTTACGGCGGTCGCCAACCTCCTTGCTGAGGGTCAGGGCTGCCCGCAGCGATTCGTCGGCCCCTGTCAATTGCCCCTTCTGCAGCAACAGGGCACCCATGTTGCGCAGGTCATAGGACAGGCCTCGTTGCCTACCGATAGTGCTGTCGAGGTGGGCGGCAGCGGTGAATTCCACCAGCGCCTTTTCATACTCGCCCAAGGTGACGTGCACCAGCCCGATGTTTTTGCGAATGGTGGCCTGGTCGAGGAGCTCGCCGGTGCGAATTGCTATCTCCAAGGCGTTGTGCTGGTCGCGCAACGCCTGCGGTGCGTTGCCGATGCTCAGCTGAATGAGGCCCCGGGTCGCTAAGGCCAGTGCCTGCAGGGACAAGTCGCCCTGTTTTTCGAAGGCCTGCAAGGCCCGCCGGTTGTGCTGCAGGGCTTCCTGATAGTCACCCATTTTCCAGGCAAGGTTGGCAAGGTAGTGTTCGCACAAGGCCACCTTGTCCGGAAGTTTGAGTCTTTCCGCCTGCTCTCTGGCACGGCGCTGTGCGTCGACGGCTGCGCGGTAGTCGGCCATCATTTCGTGGGCGAGGCCCAGGTTGTTCAGCACCTCCACCAGCGTTGCGGACGGGCCCTGCGCCTCCAAGAGGGCAAGGCCAGCGGACAAGTGCTGGAGGGCCAGGGGGTAGTCTTCCAGGTAGCGCAGGGCCACGCGCCCCATGTCGCTCAGATTCAGCGCTTGACCTTCGCTGGCGCCCGCCGCGGCATACAGGGCGCGCGAGGCCTCGTACTGCTCCAGGGCGGCCTGATAATGCCCGGCCCGCTCGTGCACGATCCCCAACTCCCGGTGCAGCTCAGGTAACAGCTGTTCTTGAGAGCTGCTCGCAACCTCTCTGACGTGCTCCATCGCCGCAATGGCCGCAGCATAGTCCTCGGCCTGGGCGTAGAGCGAAGCGAGATTGCGGGAGCGCCGCACCTGGAGCTGCGGATCTCCCTTGCGGTCGGCCTCGGCGGCCAGCAAGCGCTGGTACTGAATGGTCTTGCGCACAAGGCCGCCGCTGGCAGAGGCGCGCACGATCAGCAGGCGGAGGCGCTGGATGCTCGCGCTGTCCTGGCGCGCGGTGGCCATGGCCAAAGCCTCCTCGTAGAACCGTACCGCGTCGCCCCAGTCCTTGTCTTGCTCTGCCTGCAGCCCTGCTCGTACCTTGCCGGCCAGCGCGCGTTCGGCATAGGTGCTGGCCTCAACCCTGCTCATGCCGCCGTAACCCACCAGTTGGGCGGACAGATTGCCCATGCCCTTTTTTATAGCCGCCTGCACCGCGGCACGGAAGGCTTCGGCGGGAGGTTTCTCCAGGAGCTGGCGGTAGAATGCCTCGTAGAAGGTAAGACGTGCCTCGGGTGATGTTTCGTCGCCCACCAGCAAGCCTGCAGCGCTGCCACTCAGTGCCAGCAAGCGGTCAACCAACTGCGCAGCCGACCCGTACGCGGCCGTCTCCCCTCCGTCTATGACGCACACGGTCGCGTTGGAGATGACCTCGAAAAGATCCAGCAGACGCAGCGTAAAGCCCCCCTGCCCATCGGCGAGTTGCAGAGCCGAGTGCAGCGGGGCTGTCTCTTGCCACTGCCAGGTGGCTCGCCAGTGCACGATGTTGCTCCCCAGAAGGACCTGGGAAACCTCCCGTGCCTGCGTTTCCTTACCCGGCAATCTGGGGAGGGAGACGACCTCGTAGCCGAGCTCCTGCAGCGGGTGTTGCAGGAGCGTGTCGGCGAGGAAAACGACTGGGCCACCGACTGTGCGGCGGTTTGCGGCAAGCACGTAGCTGCTCAGGCTGGAGCAGACAGTGACCGCTGGCGCCTCCTGGCCCAACGACGCCAGCACTGCCGCCTGCATCGGCAACCGGAAAAGAAAGCCATCCGGGACGATGATGGCCCGGCGCGCTCTTCGGAGCAGGCCCGCCGCAGGCATGAAGAGCCTGGCTATCATTTGGCGCGAGCTGTCGTCTGGCGAGCTTTTGAGAAAGCCTTCGGTGAGCTGGCGGATCCCTTCGGCGCCAGTGGGAATGCGGAACATGGCTACACGCCGGGGAGTGACTGCCCAGAGCAGCGTGTGTCGGGCGCCCACCAGGAAGGCCAACGCCACTTCGTCGCCTTCCAGGGCATGCTGCACGGCCGCCAACGAGGGGGAGTGGACTGTCACCAGCGCTTCCAGTGCAGGCGCTTCCTGGCGGAGTCGTGCCAATGCCTGTTCGTATTCGCGGCGGAGGCTGTCTTGCGCTGCGCGCCACCTGATGAGCTCGGGGGCGTTCCGCTGCAGCACGGCGCTCAGCTGCCGCACCTTGAGCTCTGAGGCGGTTAACTCCTCCCGAAAGGTACGCACCCAGTTGAGCAGATTGGTGCGCGTGGGGCTGCTTAGGCGAATGGCCTCCCCTGAGGTGGCATCCAAGAAAGCCTGGGCCCGCAGCTCCTCTGCAGCCTGGAGAGCGCCAAGCGTATCGCCGATGGTCGCCAGATGGAATGCATACTCCTCGTACAGTTGGCGGTGGCGGCTGCGTTCCATGGGGAGCACCAGACGGGTGATGCCAGCCTCGCTCGCCGCGCGCAATTCGGTGAGCGCCTCGGCAAAGTAGACGCGTGGGGGGCTGAGTCTTAAATCGGTCCGGGCCCGTTCATCGAGGCGGTCAGCAAGCTCGGCGAGCCCCTGGTTGACCTGCCAGAGCAGGTCGCCATACCCCCTGGTCTGGCAGAGGCGACGCGCCTGCAAGAGATGAAGAGCGGCGTGCTCCCATTCGCCGAGCACGGCCCAACAGCGCGCCAAATTCATCCTGGAAAGGGCCTCTTCGCGCGGCAGCCGCCGCCGCAGACTGAGGTTGAGCGCTTCTTCGAAGTACGTCTGCGCATAGCCGGCGCGTTGGAATATTTCCACAGTGTGGCGCAGGGAATCCTGAAAATCGGCCTCCGCGGCGCGCTGGGCTTGGTGCTCCAAGGTGAGGGCGCCGAGGAGGTTGAGGAGCTGGGCGCGCCGCTGCACGAGAACCCGCGACTGCCCCTCCGTGAAACTCAACGCGCGGTCCAGACGAGTTGCAGCAGCATCGCATAGGGCAGGATCCGAAAGGAGCAGCGCCAGTTGGCCAAGATTGATGGCGTTGACGACCACGCCGGCTACCACCTTCTGCTTCAGGCAAAGGTCGTAGCTGCGCTCGCACTGCTGCCAAGCGCCCAGTGGATCCCCCTTCAGCAGTTGTAGATAGCCGAGGTTGTTGAGCACCGCTGCCTCAGCGCGGACATCTTTCCGCTTGCGGTAGAGGGCAAGCTTCTTCACGTTTTCGCGGATGGCTTCCTCGTAGCGTTTCGTCTCCACTAAGATGTTGCCGAGGATCGTGTAGACCAGAGCTCGTTCCTCGACGGTAGTGAAGCCGAAGGCTGCGCTGCCGCCAATTGCCCCCATTTTGCTCAGATCGACAAAGGGAATGGGGACGTACCACCCCAGCACGCCGACCTGGATGCGCGAGGATGTGCCCTTGGCCTCCTTGAGCTTGCCGCTGTCCAGAAGGTCACGGGCGCGAATGGCATGCGTGTAGGCGTCGGTTGGCTCGCCCAACAGCCAGTAGTTGTAAGCGAGATTGCGATGGAGGCGCTGCACCTCCCCGAGGTTACCGCGCCGCGTCTCCATGGCGACGGCTTGTTCAAAGTACTCGGCAGCCGAGAGATAGTCCTCTGCCATCTGATAGAGCATGGCCAGCCGCTTTATGTTGAGCAGCACCAGCTCCTCTCTGCCGAGGTCGCGGTACAAGTCGATGGCGCGGCGCAGGTAGGTGGGCCCCCGTTCAAAGTCCTCCACCACCAACGCGCAGTGGCCCATCCTTTCCATCATCACTGCTTCATCCCGGCGGCTCGCGAAGGTCGAATCAAACCGCAGGGCGAGGTGGTAATACTCGTAGGCCTTTTGGTAGCCGAACTCGGCCAGGTTGTAGTAGTTGTTCGCCAAGTTGCGGCAGAGGCGGGCCTCCAACTTTGGGTTTTCATTTTCGTCATTGAGGCCGAGGGCAATGGTGAGTGCATCGATGGCTCGTTCGTAATTGCCCACCTGGGCCTCTTCCTTGGCCATGGTGACCGTTCTGAGCACCGAAACAAGCGGCGCCGAGATCGCCTCAAGGACCCTTCGCGGGAGGGTCTGCGGTCTGCTGCGACGCAGGCGGTCATAGGTCTCTAACATCTCGTAGTTGTAGCTCTTGGTCAGGTAGGCGTAGACCATCCGATAGTCGGCCTCCAGGGCCCTGTCAAGGAGGCTATTGGAGCGAGCCAGGAGCTCAGGGTCGATTCTGCCCTGGTGGCCATAGAGCTCCGCTTGCTCGGTGGCTTTGAAGGACAGGCACAGGCCCAGGCAGTACAGGAGCAGCGGGTCATCGGGGTGTTGCACCAGGCGTGCCTGGTATTCGCGGGTGGCCTGGTCAATCGCTCGGCCGTAGTACTGCGCCTGGATGTAGCCGCGGTGGGCCTCGATGTCGTTAGGTGCCACTTCCAGCGCCTGGCGATAGCGGGCTGCGGCGAGCGCAAAGTAGGCGGCCTGGAGTAGCTGCTCGCCAGATTGCATGAGGGCGCGGAAGAGTGCCTGCCGTGCCGCTTCTGCCCAACGACCTCCGGCAACCGTGTCGAATTCTGCCTGTGCCTGTTGAAGAACGCTCACTGCCTTGCGCCAGTCGCCACCGTCCTGGTAGGCCTTGGCAAGGAGTAATCGGCTGCGGGCGACCAGCGTGCGCTGGTCGGGAAAGTCGGACTGGAGGGCTGCCAGCTCAATCTGGGCCGCCTCGAAGTCGCCGGCCGCCAGGAGAAGCTCTGCTGCGCGCAGTTGTGCAAAGGCCGCGACGCGCGGCATGCGCAGGCGGTAGGCGCTGCTCACCTCACGGCAGCGGCGCAAGAGTGCCAGCCGGTCGCCGGCGAGCTGCCTCTCCCGCAGCAGACGCTCCATAGCCTGCGCCGCCGTCGTCTCCTGCTCAGGATAGCGGTCCACCAGCAGAGCGTAGGCGCGTTCTGCCTCCTCCTCGCGCCTAAGGGCGTCAAGGCAGTCGCCAATGCGCAGCTGGCTTTCGGCCGCCGCCTCGCGGTCTGCGCCCTGCTGCTGCAGCACCCAACCGTAGGAGGTGAGCGCCTCCCCGTACTGAGCGGCGGCAAATTGCAGGCCGCCCAAGCGCATGGCAATGGGCACCGCCAGCTGCGGTTGAGATCGGTGAACTTCCAAAAGGCGTGCCAAGGCGCGCATTGCAGCGAGGGAATCGATCCTCCCTTCGGCCATGTCCATGTCGATGTTCTCCACGGCCGCCAAAACACGCGCCTCCTCCTGCTCGGCGAACTCCGCCTCCAGCTCCTGGAGCGCCTGACGTGCCATGGCTTCGTCCCCAAGTGCGCGGTAGGTGCGCGCCATCTCCAAGGTGGCCAAGGCCACGAAGGACCGTTCCGCCGGAAAAAAGTCACGCACCCGCCGCAGGGCCAACAGGCGTTCGTAAAGACCCGTCCTCTGCTGCGCGGACAAGGCTGAAAGGGGCGAAGCGGGGAGGGGAAAAGCGTCACGCGCATAGGACAGCTGCCCCATGGCCGATGCATGGCGAGGGATGAGCCCATCTGCAGGCACTGCCCAGATGTCCAGGTTGCCGCTGCGATCGGAGGCGTAGCACACCAATTCGCCGCTCGCCCAGTTCGGGCCGAAGGCGAAATCCGTACCACTGGTGAGCCACACTTGCAGCTCGCGCGGAGCGGAAGGAAGCTGCGAAGGGGACGAGGGCAGGCTCACCGCCGCCCGGACGATTACCGGATTGTCGTCAGGCGTTATTCTGCCGTCGTGATTCGTGTCGTAGGGGAAGCGGCAGAAGACAACTTCGTGGCCTGTGGGCGACCAAGCCGGCTGGCAATCGAACCACGAGCCATCGGTGATAGGCACTTCCTTGGGCAGCTCTGGCCGACTGTCCGGGTGCGCGGGGGTCACGGCGATGGTACCGTTGCGGCGAAGACTATCGAAAGCGGTGTAGACGAGCCATGTCCCGTCGGGCGACCAATTGGGCTCTTTTCCGCCCTGCCAGGTCACCCGGGTCAGGGACCTCGGCTTTAGCCTCAGCACCCAGATCTCCGTCCGACCGGTGCGGTCAGAACAGAAGGCCACCTCCGTGCCGTCGGGCGAAAAGGAGGGAAAGGCATCTTCGCCCAAATAGTCGGTCAGTCTGACTGGTTCGCCCCTGGCAAGAATCGCCTTGCCTGTGCGGCGAAGCTCCACCATCCAGATGTCGCCGGCCGCGTCGGAACGCTTGGACACAAAAACCAGGCGGTCACCATTGCGACTCCAGGCCGGGCAATAGTCGTCCGCCTGGTGGGTGGTAATCTGGTACGCCTTGCCACCATGGACTGGCCGCACCCACACATCCTGGTTGCCGCTGCGCGTGGAGGTGAACGCAACCCACTTGCCGTCAGGAGAAAGGGCAGGACTCAAATCGTCTGCAGGGTGCGTGGTCACCTGATGAGGCAGCAGCGGTTGCCCGCCCGCCAGAGCGCACGGCGGTGGGCTCGCCAGAAGCCACAGCAGAGGCAGAACGGAGAATATGTCGCGCCGCACTGAGCTCATGTATTGCCGCTACTTCTTCTCGTTGGGGGCAGCCTCCTTGCCTTTGCGATACCAGGTGCCGTCCTCAGCCTGTACCCAGGTGCCCGGGACGGACTCTTCGCTGTTCATCTTGGCAAAGACCGCATAGACGGCAGCCGTACCGGCGCGGCCCGCGTTGGGGTTGAGCTCCAAGACCCGATCGTAGATGATCTTGCGATCCCGATTCTCTTCGTTCATGATCCTGACCACCAGGCTACGATACTCCGGGTCCTGATCCAGTCTGGGCAGGCGACGGAGCTCCAGAAAACCTTGATTGTTCTCGCCCAAGGCGCCATCCCGCTTGAACTCGTCGATGTCGTCTTTGTTGAACTTGCGGTTTTGCACCGCATCGAGAACCTCTTTCTTCTCGGTGGCCATTTGCGCCTTCTGGTCGCTGTCTGCCGCCCGCGTGGAAGCGATCATCCAGCTCTCGTCGGCCACCTGTTGGTAGGTGCCGATCACCTGGTTCTCCAAGGCGGTCTTCTCGCCGGTCACCTGCACTTCAGGTGCGCGGATACTGCAGCTGGCCACTATGCCGGCCAGTACCACTGCTGCTGCGATGTGTCGCGCCATGGGCCGTCCTCCTTTCGCAATGTTTGTTGTTTCAGTACGTCGGTACGGCTTCCTGTTTGATCATCTGCAAGAAGAAGGCCACCGGAATGCGCGCCAGCTCCACTTTGCCGCCGCCGACCCGCACCGGGAAGTACCAGGGTTGCGAGAGGTGGATGCTGGGGTAGAGGTGGGCGTGCCGCAGGTCAAAGGACATCTCGCGCGGCTTGAACCCGTGGTTGATGAAAAAGCGCGCGCTGCGAATGCCGGCATCCAGGCCCTGAGGGTCCAGAGAGCGCAGCAGATTGTCGGCCACCCGTGGCCCAATGTCGGTGATGCGAAAGAACCCCTCGACCTCTATCCCCTTCTGCACATCCAGTCCGGTACCGGTGAAGCGGAAGTTGGCATTGATAATCCCCTTCTCCAGCGGCTGTCCGCTCCTTGCTGCCAGAAGGGCGGAATTTAGCCCGGACAGGTGCCCCTCTACCCTGTACTGCACCCGCGCCAAATCCAGGGCGGGAAACTCCACTGCCAAGCTGCCGCCAAAGTTGCCGTCATAGGCATCCAGGAGCATGGTCGGCACCATGAGCTTGCCCCCGCCGACAAAGAGGCGCATGCGGAGGTTGCGAGCGCCGTAGGCGGCAAAGGATAGCCGATCGATGGTCAGCCACCCCTGCTCGGGCAGTGCATCGGCGAAGTGGGCGGCGAAGAGCGATGGATAGGCGCCGGCCGGGCCCGAGTAAGCGTACCGTTCGAGGGGTGACAGGACAAGCTCCATGCGCTGGAGGTCAAAGGCCTGAGAGAAGGGGATTGCGGCGCGGATACCCTTCAGCGAGGTCCCCCCTGGCAGATACACGGCAAGGCCGGGGATGGAGATGTTGCCTTCCACACCCGCCACCGAGCCATCCATGCGCAGCTTTGCCTTGGCCAGTACCCTGCCCAACAAACTCACCGTGTCCGTGACGTGCACGGTGTCTGTCGCGTCCAGGGAGAAGGCCACATCCACCGCGCCTGTTGGCCCTGCTGCACCTGGTGCCATGTGACCGGACAGCTCTCCCTTTGCGGCAAAGGCCGGCACCCAGAGTTCACCTCGCGTCAGCACGAGGCTCTGCAGCTCTGGCAGGGACACCTCAAAACGAGCGCCGCTGCCGGTGATAGGCGCCGCCCGCATCTGCGCGATGATTGCCGTATCCAAGCGGGCCTCGATTGTGGCCCGGGCAAGGGAGGGCGTCATCGCCAGCTCAGCCCCGAGCCTTACGCCCGATACCTGCAGCCCCAGCGCCGGCAGCGACGCGCCGATAGAAGAGCTTACGGAACCTTGCACTTCAAAACGAGAGTTGTCGGGGAGTAGTTGGCCAGAAGCGCTGCCGCGCACATGAGTGGCCCCTGCCAGCGAGATAACTCCAATCTGCTCGCCAAGTTCAACCGGCAGCAGGCGCGGCAGGGGGCGATGGTGGAGCGTCAGGTCGTGCAAAGTAAAGGAAAAGCGCTCGTCCTGGAGCCCAAAGCTTCCTGCCAGGCGCGCCGAAACCATGTCGGCAAGCTGGAGCAACAACGAGTCCACCGTCACCGCATCGAAACGCACGTTAGTGCGCAGCTTGCCGAGCGCGGTGAGCTCTAACGGAGACAGGCTCTGCTCGCGACCTTGCAGGAGAGCAGCCAAGGAATCAACGCCCACAGTGAGCTCCAGCCCGATGTCGCTGAGGCCTCGTACCCTTGCAGCTAAGGAGCTGGTGGTGCTGCCACGTACCTGTCCTGCGGTAAGTGGCGCCAAGGGGAGACGGCGCACGGCCATGACTACGTTGCCGCGCCAGGCTGCAGCGGCCTGGCCTGCTGACAGATGCACTTCGCCCTCCAGCTCCCCTCCCATGAGGCTGGCCACCTTCAGCGTGAAATCCGTGATCAACGAGCTCAGCCGCTCGCCGGCGAGTGCCTTCAACTCCAGCTTCCCCCGGAAAGCGCTCATGGGGAGCCCCGGCGAATTGTACCTCACCTGGTCAAAGGCCAACGAGGCAGAGGCTCCTCCCGTGCGCAGACCGGCGCTGTCCGCCGATGCGGCCCACCGTGCAGAGAGCGTGAGGTGTTCCACCGTCGCTACGTCGCGCACGACCAGCGACAGGTCGCGCAGATCCACCGCAGCATTTGCGTCCAAAGAACTCCCGCCCGCGAGGGAAGGGAAGGCCCAGTCGAGGCTCGTGCCGGCAAAAGAAAGCCTCCCGGAGAGCCGCTCGGGCAACAGGCCGGCGAATGCCGTCTCGGTGAGGAGGGGCCGCACGGTCGCCAGAAGCTTGCCTAAGGAAATCTCGCCCTCTACCACCTCCGCGTGCACCTTCGGCTGGCTGCCGAGGCTACTGAGCTGGCCACGGCATTCCAGAAGCTCCTGTCCGCCAAGGCCCAGACTCAGCCTGTCCACAAGAAACTCCCCTTGGGGCACGTTCCCGCGAAGCGTGGTGGTGATTTCCACAGATGGCAAGGTACCCGAGAAGGCTGGGCCGCCCGACAGCTGGACCTGCCCCCGGTGCGCGGCGATGAGCAGCCTCGCCTCCACGTCCGCGAGCCCGCGCGACTCCGCGGCCAGTTGCAAGTCCAAAAGGCACTTCACCTCTGTGCGCCCCGCACTTGCCAGTTCCTGCCGGAAAAAGAGGGGAGCCTTGTCGCACGTGAGCGCGATCTTACCGGTCGCCTGGTGCCATGCCTCACCCTTGCCCCGCGGCAGATAGAGCTTGGACGCCACAAAGGTGAGCCCAGCGAGGCCGAATTCCAAGCGTGACGTGTCGGTGGCGATGGTCACCGTGCAGTGGGCATCGCGGATTTCCAGCCGCTGCAATGCCACGCTCACCGGAACGGAAACCGCCCGTGGCAACGAGTCTTGGGGCGTCGCCGCCGGCATTGTAGCCGAGGGCCCAGAGAAGAACAGCTCAAGCCGGGGGTTGTGCAGGGAGACCTCCGTAATCTCGAGGCGACGTTTGAAAAGGGAACGCAGACGATAGTGGAGGACAAAGCGCTCGGCAGTCGCACTCCTGATTGGGAACGCGATGCTGTCGCCGCCCGCAGGGGTGGTCATGCGCACCCCATTGAGGGTGATGCCTCTGAACAGCCCGAACTGGATGCTCTCTACGGAGAGCTCCCGGCCGAGGCTCTGTTCAAGGGTAGCCAGCACCGCTTCAGATAGGCGGTCCGCAGGCACCAAGACTCGCAGCAGGAGACCCCCGACGACGAAAGCAAGAACGTAGAGGGCCAGCGCAAGCCCCAGCACCTTTAGCCAGCGTCCCCTCGTGGGTCGGAATGTCTGTGCCTGACCATGCATAGCAAGGGTGGCCTTTTCAGCGGCCGCGTCAAAGCTACCGGGGAGGCTCTTCCGCCTCCAAATTGATGGGCCCCTCCATGGTAAGCGGGGCGGACAAGCTGGCGGCAAGTTCTTCGGCATCTAAGGCGCGGAGTGGGCTGATTTCTATGGGATGCTTAGGGTCGCCGTCGGCGCCACGCGCTACCCGGCAGCCAGCCTTCTCCAGCCAGCGAGCCCATAGGCGCATCATGTCCTTCTGAGCGGTGGCCGGCGAGTCAGTCCCTTGCGAGTACTTGAGCGCGCTGAACTCTTCGCCCCTGGCCACCTCCATGAAGACAACTTTGCGGGCCTGCGGTAGCACATCGAAGATGAACTGCTCGAACTTGTAGCCGTTCTCCTTCTTAGGTTCCACCATCCTTCCTGCGGCATCGAGGTGGGGGATCTTCTTGTGGGCGACGTGGTACGGCAGGCTGAACCCAGAGTCCTGTAACCGCTCCAGCAGGTCGACATTGAACACGTGAATGGCAATGCTGCCGGCCCAGTAGCGAAGGTTGCCGTCCGGCAGCAGAGAGGCCAATCGCTCCTCGTGCAAGTCGCTGTACTCGATCACCACCGGCCTGCCGCCGACTTTGCCGGCAATGCCCATCTTCTCCTGGCCATCTCGCCGCCGGAGCACCTTTGCGGACACCTCCGCACCTTCGCGCAAGTGATAGCCGAGAAATACCGGATCGCAGATCTTGATCAGCACATTGTCGACCTGGAAGTAGAAGAGCCACTTCAGCCCGCGCGCTTGCATGTCGTCAAGGGCGCCACTTCTGCTGAGAGCCCGAAGCAGCCCGCCATGGCCATCAGGGTTGACAAAGATGCGGTCGCGGGCCTCCAAGAAGAACTTGCCCTGACTGTCCATGGCGGGGATCATGTTCTGCTGGAAAAAGTGCACCGAGTCCTCCGGGAGGCCAAAGAAGCGGTTTTCCCGAAAGTGGGCGACTGTTGCGGTGTGGGTAGTCTCGCTGGTCATGATGTACCAGGGGATGGGCTTCCCGACACGCCGGCTGATGGCCAAAATCTTCTCGGCGTGAAACTGCAACAGGCTCTTGCCGGTAATGGGCCCTATGGGCAGTAGTCCCTTAGGATAAGGCTGTCCTAAGCGCGAACTTTGTCCCCCTGCGACCAGAATGACCCCCACGAGGCCGGTGCGCAGGGCCTCCTCGCCGCGCAGGCGTGCCTGCGCCGCTTGCGCCATCTGTTCCGGCGTGCCCGGTATGGGGATGACGTCGGGTTGGTCAAGCTCGCCCTTAAAAAAGCGGTCCTGGGGTGTGAGAATGTAGCGACGCCACAAATCCTGCATGAAGGCTAAGTCGATGCCGGCTGCTTGCCTCAAGAGTCGCTCTCTTTCTGTGGGGGTCAGCTCCTCCCAAAAGCGGAACACATGTCCCTGGCCAGCTTGCTCGAAGCGCCGTCTCACCTCTCGGTAGTCCACCTGTGCCACGCCGATCAGCCTCTCTGCTTGAATTCTGTTACTTCATACGGGACATGGCCCTCGACTGCAAACGGCAGCAAGCAAAAAGGGCTGTGCGACAACAGCCCTGGTGCACGCCCCCGCCAGCAATTCCGGCTAACTGCGGGAGCGCAAACGGCCATTCTTGCGCAGGGCCAACTCCAAGACCTGATCCATGTTGTCGACAAAGTAGAACGTGATTTCCTTGCGCAATTCTTCTGGGATCTCGGCCAAATCCTTCTCATTCTTGCTGGGCAGAATGATGTGGCGGATACCGGCGCGCCGGGCAGCCAGCACCTTCTCCTTGATGCCCCCCACCGGAAGCACCTTGCCACGCAGGGTGATCTCCCCGGTCATTGCGATGTCGCTGCGGATAGGCCGATCGGTGAGCAGCGACACCAGCGAGGTGGCGATGGTCACGCCCGCAGACGGGCCGTCCTTCGGAATGGCTCCCTGGGGGACGTGCACATGGATGTCGTGCTTTTCAAAGACCTCCTCGCTGATGCCCAACTGCGCAGCGCGGGAGCGGACGTAGGAGAGCGCAGCCTGCGCCGACTCGCGCATCACTTCGCCAAGCTGGCCGGTGAGGGTAAGCTTGTTATTGCCGCGCATCTTGGTCGCCTCGACAAAGAGGATGTCGCCGCCGACCGGCGTCCAGGCAAGACCGGTGGCCACACCCGGCTCGCTGGTGCGCTCCTTGACCTCGGAGTAGAACTTGGCCGGCCCTAAGTACTCCCGCAGCTTGTCCGGCGTGATGATGTGCTTGGTGTCGCCGTGGGCAGCGACCTCTTTGGCCACTTTGCGGCAGATGGAGGCGATTTCTCGCTCCAAGTTGCGCACGCCCGCCTCTCGTGTATACGCCTGGATGATCTTGCGCACGGCGGCGTGGGTGAAAGTGATGTGCTTCGGCTTGAGGCCATTCTCCTCGATCTGGCGCGGGATGAGGTATTTGAAGGCGATATGCAGTTTCTCCTCGGCGATGTAGCCGGGCAACTCCAACACCTCCATTCGGTCGCGCAACGCTGGGGGAATGGTGTCCAAGACGTTGGCCGTGGTGATAAACATCACCTTGGACAGATCGAAGGGCACCTCCAAGTAGTGGTCGGAGAAGGAGAAGTTCTGTTCTGGGTCGAGCACTTCCAGCAGCGCCGACGAGGGATCACCGCGAAAGTCAGCGCCGATCTTGTCCACCTCGTCGAGCATGAACACCGGATTGTTGGCGCGCGCGTTCTTCAGCCCCTGAATGATGCGGCCTGGGAGGGCGCCGATGTAGGTGCGGCGGTGGCCGCGGATCTCCGCCTCGTCGCGCACCCCACCCAAGGACATGCGCACGAACTTGCGCCCCAGCGCCCGGGCAATGGAGCGCCCGACGGAGGTCTTGCCCACACCCGGCGGGCCCACGAAGCAGAGGATAGGCCCTTTGGAATCGGGCTTCAGCTTGCGCACTGCCAGGTATTCGAGGATGCGCTCTTTGACCTTCTCTAAGTCGTAGTGGTCTTCATCCAGCACTCTGCGCGCGGCTTCGATGTCCAAGTTGTCCTGGGTGGAAACCGACCACGGCAGGGCGACCAGCCAGTCGATGTAGGTGCGCGAGACCGTGTACTCGGCGGCGCCGGGCTGCATCTTGGCGAGGCGATCCAACTCCCGCATCGCCTCCTTATAGGCCTGCTCCGGCATCTTCGCTTCTTCGATTGCCTTGCGGAGCTCGTTGATCTCCGCAGAACGTTCGTCGCCGATGCCCAGCTCCTGCTGGATGGCCTTGAGCTGTTCGCGCAAGAAGTACTCGCGCTGATTCTTGCCCAACTCGCTCTGCACCTGGCTCTGGATCTTGGAGCCGAGTTCTAAGACTTCCAGCTCGCGAGTGAGGAAGACAGTGAGCCTCTCCAAGCGCCGCTCGACGTCGGCATGCTCGAGGATTTCCTGCTTCTCCTGCAGGCTCAGGTTGATGTTGGAAGCCACCAGGTCCGCCAGCCGACCCGGGTCCTGCAGGTTCATGGCCACCACCTGCAGCTCGTCAGGGAGGTGCGGCACCAGGCTGACAATCTTCTGGAACTGAATCTGCACGTTGCGCATCAGCGCTTCGATCGTGGTGCTGGGCCGATACGACTCCCTGACCACCTTGATTCTCGCCCGGTAGTAAGGCTCGGACGACGAGTACTCCAGCACCTTGATGCGCTCGATCCCCTGCACAAGCACCCGCAGGCTGCCGTCCGGGAACTTGAGCATCTTGAGCACGATGGCAGCCGTGCCTACGGTGTAGATATCCTCTGGCTTCGGCTCCTCGAGCTCGGGCTTACGCTGCGCCACCAGGGCCAGCAAGCGATCGCCACTCAGCACATCGTCGATCAGTTGCACGGATGGCCGCCTGGCCACAATCAGCGGCGTGGCCACGAAAGGAAACACCACGGTATCGCGCAGCGGCAAAACCGGCAACTCCGCAGGTATCTCGATCTTGGACGGCGATTCCGGGACTGTGTTGTTACCCTGCTCGGTCATAAAGGTAGTTTGCTCCGATTGAGTCAATCTTCGATCTGAACTTCGCGTGCTTCGTGCAAGGCGTCTTGCTCCTTGGCGATGGTTATCTCCAGGAATCCCTGGCGGTAGCGTGCCTCAACCCTGCCGGCAACCAGGCGTTCCGGCAGAACAATGACCTTCTCGAACGGGCCGTAGCTAATTTCCGCCTGGTGGAAGTACACCCGCTGCGCATGCGGGCTGCTGTGCCGGTAGCCGCGCACCGTGAGGGTGTTCTCCCGCAGGGTGATCTCCATGTGATCCCGCTCGACCCCGGCAATCTCCAAGCGGATCACCAGTGCTTGCTCGGTCTCGAAGATATCGGTGTTGGGGCTCCATCCCAGGTCACTGACCCAATAGCTCACGTTCTTGGTGAATACGACCCCCGCTCTCATGCCCGGCTCGTCGCCTCCCTCGCCAAGGCCCATGGCAGCGAGCCGCCTCGCGATTGGCATACCTACTTCCTCCAGTGGACACCTTTGCACCAAGCTGTAGAAAATATATGCAACTTGCGGTTGATTTTCAACCCCAAACTTCAGGCGACGCAAGGGGCAAGGCAATTTCGCCCTTTGCTATTGGCGCGCAGATTTCGTATATTAGGCCGCCGTCCGACTGACCACCGGCCCTTTGGCCAAAGCGTGCTCCTGCGGGTGAGCCAAGTGCCGTAGTCGTTGTGCCGTGCGGAAGGGACCGACTGGATGGAGTTCCTGACCGTCTTCGTTATCGCTGTGGGCCTGGCCATGGATGCGACCGCGGTGGCGGTAGGAGTGGGGGCCAACCTCCGCCCCTGGCGGGCCCGGGCAATACTCCGTCTGTCCTTGCACTTTGGTCTGTTTCAGTTCCTGATGCCACTCATCGGCTGGGCAATTGGCGCGGTGGTCAGTAGCTGGCTGGAGAGGTACGACCATTGGGTCGCCTTCGCGCTGCTCGTAGGCGTGGCCGGACACATGGTGCACGAGGCTAAGCGACCGCCGGAGCTTCCCAAGAACGATCCTACCCGTGGCCTCACCCTGGTGGTGCTGTCTGTTGCTACCAGCATCGACGCCTTAGCGGTGGGGTTCTCCTTAGCGCTCCTGGGTTTGGCCGTGCTCTATTCGTGCGCGATCATCGGGGTGGTGGCGTTTTCTCTCAGCGGCCTCGGTGGCCTGTTAGGCCATCACACCCACAGGGTGTTTGGCAAGAGCACCCAGTTGGTGGGGGCCGCGATCTTGGTGGCTGTGGCGCTGCGCATTCTCGTGGCCCACTTGCAGAGGGGGATATGAGTCGTCCGGAGACCGGCTGGCAGGTCTCGTCCCGCAAGTAGGGGAGCGGCTGCCGGCAAGGAAAGGGAGGTGAAGACATGCAAAGGTTCGCAGCGGCTATGATGGCAATTGCCCTCCTTGGCATGCTCGGGGGGTGTGGCCGACGTGCTGTCGAACAGGAGGCACGCGCTTTCCTGGATGCCCACGTCCAGAAGGTCCGTCCGCTGGAGAAGGCCATGAACCTGGCCTACTGGCGGGCGTGCGTGACCGGGGAGCAGGAGTTCTACGACCAGTACGCCCAGTACCAACTTGCCTTGCGACAAGTGCTGTCCGACAGCGCAGCGTTTGCCAAAGTGAAGTCATTCAAGGAGTCAAAGGCGGTGCACGACCCCTTGGTGGCGCGGCAGCTTACCCTGCTCTACAAGCAGTTCCTGGCGAACCAGATCCCCGCCGAGTTGCTGGGTCAGATTGTGGCGTTGAGCACGAAGGTTGAGCAGGCGTTCAACACCTTTCGCCCCACGCTGGACGGCAGGCCGGTG
The DNA here is from genome assembly GCA_024655945.1 of candidate division KSB1 bacterium. NCBI lineage: Bacteria > Pseudomonadati > Candidatus Zhuqueibacterota bacterium. Next base: position 263,502 of record JANLFK010000003.1, on the reverse strand, counting down.
AGCTCCAACGACATTGCCGAGGTGCTGCGCACTTCGACCGATAGCCAGCTGCGGCAGCGGGCGTGGGAGGCCAGCAAGGAAGTGGGCGCCAAGGTGGCAGCCGACCTCATTCAATTGGCCAAGCTGCGCAATCAGGCAGCTCGTGCCTTGGGGTTTGAGGACTACTACGTTATGGCGCTCGCCCTGGCCGAACAAGACGTAGAGAACCTGGAGGCCATTTTTGCAGAGCTGGCCGAGCTCACCGACGAGCCTTTCGGCCGTGCCAAACGGGAGGTGGACTCCGTACTGGCCGCACGTTATGGCATTGCTCCTGACCAGTTGCGACCGTGGCACTACCAGGACCCGTTCCTCCAGGAGGCGCCGCGAATCCAGGAATTGGACCTGGACCGCTACTACCAGGACCGAGACGTGGTGGAGCTGGCGCGCACTTTCTATCGCGGCATCGGGCTGGACGTGGACTCCGTGTTGGCCAGGAGTGACCTCTTCGAGAAGCCGGGCAAGAACCCGCACGCTTTCTGCACGGATATTGACCGCGAGGGGGACGTCCGGGTGCTGGCCAACGTGCGTAGCGATGCCCGCTGGATGGACACGATGCTGCACGAGCTCGGCCACGCCGTGTACGACGTCTACATCGACCGGCGTCTGCCTTACCTCGTGCGCGAGCCGGCACATGCCTTTACCACCGAGGGGATCGCCGAATTGTTTGGCCGTCTGGCGCTCAATCCCAGTTGGTTGCAAAGCATCTTGCAGCTCAGCGACCAGCAACGTGCGGAGTGTGAGCAGGCAATGCTGCGCAGCGCCCGATTGAAACAGCTCGTGTTTGCACGCTGGTGCCAGGTGATGGTGAACTTTGAACGAGAACTCTACCGCGATCCTGACCAGGACTTGAACTGCTTGTGGTGGGATCTGGTGGAGAGGTATCAACTGGTGCGCAGGCCGGAAAACCGCAAGGCCCCGGACTGGGCAGCCAAGATTCACTTCTCTTCCTCTCCGGTGTACTATCACAACTACATGCTTGGCGAGCTGTTTGCATCGCAACTCCATCACTACCTTGTCACTTCGCTGCTGCGCGCCGCGGACGAGCAGGGGTTGGGCTACGTGGGGCAGCGGCGCATAGGGGAGTTTCTGCGGCAGCGGGTATTCGCCCCTGGCTCGCGCTACCATTGGGATGAGCTCATCCAGCGGGCAACAGGCGAGCCGCTCACCGCCACCTACTTTGCCCAGCAGTATGCACAGCAGTGACCTTCTGCGGGCGCGCCAGGAAAAATGGGTTGACAATTTGGCAAAGTTTTGTTAACTTAGCCGCGAGTGCGGTAGGACGTGCACAGGCAAGATGCGGAGGAGTCTATGACGCTCGATGCCCTGGGATTGATCGAGACCAAGGGCCTGGTGGGTGCCATCGAAGCGGCAGATGCGATGGTCAAGGCAGCAAAGGTGCAGCTCATCGGCAAGGAGAAGGTGGGGGGAGGCTATGTGACGGTGATGGTGCGCGGCGACGTGGGCGCCGTCAAAGCAGCCGTGGACGCAGGTGCGGCGGCCGCAGAGAAGGTGGGGGAGCTGGTCTCCGTGCATGTCATCCCGCGGCCGCACTCTGATGTGGAGATGATTCTGCCCAAGCGCCCCAATGTGGAGGTCAATGAGTAGGCGAGCGCCGCACCACGAGGGTCGGTGACGCGCATGTATGAACGAGCCTTAGGCCTTATTGAAACCAGGGGACTGGTGGGGGCCATCGAGGCGGCTGACGCGATGGTTAAGGCGGCCCGGGTGCGGCTGATTGGCAAGGAGCTGAGCACCGGCGGGCTGGTGGTGGTCAAGGTTGTGGGCGAGGTGGCAGCGGTGCGCGCGGCAGTCGCCGCAGGGCAGGCGGCAGCCGCACGAGTGGGTGAGCTGGTGGCCACGCACGTCATTCCTCGCCCGCACGCCGATACCGAGTCGATCGTCTACGACGAAGGGGGCCCGCCGACTGAGCAAGGGGCCACCCTCACCAGCGAGGAGCTCGAGCGGCTCCCCGTGCGCAAGTTGCGGCAGCTGGCACGAGAAACTCCAGGGGTCAAAATTCACGGTAGGGAGGTCTCACGGGCAGACAGGGAAACACTGCTCGCCGAACTCCGGCGAGTCCTCGGCAGATGAGACAAGGCTTCACGATCCCGTGAGGCCTTTTTCAATTGTGCGCTATGGCGAGAGTCTACCTCCGTTCTTTTGCAAAGATCAACTTGGGGCTGCGCGTCCTGGGCAGGCGCAGCGACGGCTACCACGACATTTGCACCATCTTCCAGCAGGTCTCCTTGGGCGATGATATCATCGTGGCGCCCGATGGCGAGGAGGTCACGGTGGTGTGCCGTCAGCCTGGTGTAGCCCCAGGGAGGGACAACCTCTGTTGGCGGGCGGCTGCAGCCTTGCAGATGGCCACCGGTTGCAGACGAGGAGCGCGCATCACCTTGCGCAAGCGCATCCCGGTGGGTGCGGGCTTGGGAGGCGGAAGCAGCAACGCGGCGGTGGTGCTGGCTGCGCTCAACGAAATCTGGGGTACGCGGCTCCCGGAGGAGGAACTTCTGTCCTTAGCTGCTCAGATTGGCTCTGATGTGCCCTTCTTCCTCCTGGGAGGGAGTGCCGTCGGTGAGGGACGGGGCGAAGTGCTGCGCCCGATCGAGCTGCCGACGGATTATTGGTGCGTGCTGGCAATTCCAAATGTCGAAATATCTACAAGATGGGCCTACAGCGCGGCCAAATTTGACTTGACAAAGAGGCGGAAAAGTATTACATTTCCCTGCCGCGTTGCGGAACTGCGCGATCGTCAGCAGTGGGAGCAGTTTCTGAACAACGACTTTGAAGAGGTGGTGTTTGCTGCGTATCCGGTTATTGCGCAGTTGAAGGCGGAACTGCGTCGCGAGGGAGGCTTCTACTGTAGCTTGTCAGGCAGCGGCGGTGCAGTGTTTGGGCTGTTCACGCGCCGGGAGCAGGCGCGACGCGCCCGCGCGGCCCTCTCCAGGGTGAGCAGGGCAGTGCTCGTTCGTCCAGTGAGGTATGGTCGCCGGGAGGTGGTAGAGGCAGTGGCGCGTCAACTTTGCACCGCGTAGGACATTCTTCCGTGGGAGGGCGGCAGCGAGTATTCAGTCTCGATAACGCCGCCCGGGAGCTACATATGGAAATCACCGAGGTCTCGATCACCCTCCGCGAGGAGGAGAGGCTGAAGGCGTTTGTCAACGTGACCTTCGACAACGTCTTTGTCGTGCGGGGTATGAAGGTTATCCACGGGAACACGGGTTACTTCGTGAGCATGCCCAGTCGCAAGGCTGAGGACGGTACCTACCGCGACATTGCCCACCCCGTCACGCCCGAATTTCGGGAATACCTTGAGAAGACCGTCCTTGCGGTGTATCGCAAGAAGTTGATGGAAGAGAAAGGGTTGACTGAGGAGCAACTCCCGCCGGAGTTGCGCTGAGGTCGGGTGGTAGACGGCCTCTTTCTACTGGGGCGTCGTCAAGCGGTAAGACACAGGATTTTGGTTCCTGCATTCGGAGGTTCGAATCCTCCCGCCCCAGCAAGGTGCTCCTTCTCTTGACAGAGGACAAAGGTGCTCCGCCGTGCGTTCGGAGAAGAGCAGGAAAAGAGTCTCGCCTATGGCAGAAAGGTTGAAGGTTTTCAGCGGCTCGACGAACGTGCCCTTGGCAACGGCCATTTGCAAGAGCCTTCGCATAAAGCTGGGCGTAATCAGTCGGGGCCGCTTTAGCGATGGCGAAATCTGGGTCAAGTACGAGGAGAACGTCCGCGGCGCAGACTGCTTCCTCATCCAGTCGACCAATGCGCCGGCGGACAATCTGATGGAACTGCTGGTGATGATCGACGCCGCGCGCCGTGCTTCGGCCAAGCGCATCACGGCGGTGATTCCATACTTTGGCTATGCCCGCCAGGATCGCAAGGACAGGCCACGGGTAGCCATCACCGCCAAGTTGGTGGCCAATCTCATCACCACTGCCGGAGCCGACCGCGTGCTGACCATGGACCTGCACGCGCCGCAGCTGCAGGGCTTTTTCGACATACCGGTCGACCACCTGTACTCTGCCACCGTGGCGTGTAAGTTTGTCGAAAAGATGCGCATCCCCGACCTGGTCATCGCTTCGCCCGATGTTGGTGGCATCCAGATTGCACGTGCCTACGCACGCCGTTTGCATGCACCGTTGGCACTGGTGGACAAGAGGCGGCCGAGGCCGAACGAAGCGGAGGTACGCACCCTCATCGGCGAGGTGGAGGGCAAGAATGTGCTGCTGGTGGATGACATCGTGGACACCGGCAACACCCTTTGTGAGGTGACAAAGTTCTTGATCGAGCAGCGGGGAGCCAAGGCGGTATCCGCGCTCTGCACCCACGCCGTGCTCTCTGGGCAAGCCGTCGAGAAGCTGCAGGCGTCCCCTCTCAAGCGGCTGGTGGTCACCGATACCATTGCCTTGCCGCCCGAGAAGCGCATCGACAAGCTCGAGGTGATCTCGGTGGCGGAGCTCTTCGCCGAGGGCGTATGGCGGATTCACAGGAACATGTCGGTTAGCAAGCTGTTTAGCGTTACGTGATTCTTGGTTGATGGGTCGTTGCGTATGGAGCAATTGCAATGTCTGAACTGATCTGTGAGAGGCGTGAGAGAACTGGCAAGCAGGCTGCCAAGCAGCTTCGCCGCAAAGGCATGCTCCCCGGCATCTACTATTGCGGGCGCGGGGAGCCGACCCCCATTGCTATCGAGGAGAAGGCGCTGCGTGCCGTGCTGCAGAGTGAAGCCAACATCGTCGATGTGAAGCTTGACGGCAAGGCGGTCAAGTGCATTGTGCGCGAAGTGCAATTTGATCCGCTCCGCGACGTGCCGGTGCACGTGGACTTGATGGGCGTGCGCATGGACCAGAAGGTGAGCCTGATGGTACCGGTGCGCTTGGTGGGGATTCCGGAAGGTGTGAAAACTGCCGGCGGCATCCTGCAGCAAGTGCTGCGCGAGGTTGAGGTGGAGGCGCTGCCTGGTGACCTGCCGGAGCACATTGACGTCGATGTCTCGAAGCTGGGTATCGGCGAGTCGATACACGTCAGGGATCTCGTCCTGGAACGGGCGCACATCCTGACAGATCCCACGCTGTCTGTGGCCACCGTGACCGCACCGGCAGTGGTGCGCGAGGCGGCAGAGGCTGCGGCCCCTGAGGTGGCGGAAGCCGAGGAGGAAGAGGCTGCACCGGAGGCTGAACAGGAGCAGTAGTAACCTCCTGCAGGGTGGCGGCACGGCAAATGGCGGAGGTCGCAAAGGCCGTTGTTGGGCTCGGCAATCCTGGCCGCAAGTACCTCAGGACTCGCCACAACATCGGATTCTTAGTGGCCGACGCGCTGGCGGAGCGCGTGGGCTCACACTTTGCGGTCAGAACCGGCCTCTACACACTGGCCCGGGCGGAGGTTGAGGGTGTGGGGTTCGTGGTGGCAAAACCGCTCACCTTCATGAACAACAGCGGCCAAGCGGTGGCCACCCTCCTCCGAAACTTGACGCTCCCCCCCGAGGCAGTCCTGGTAGTCCACGACGACGTGAACTTGCCGTTTGGGCGGCTGCGGCTGCGAGGCAAGGGAAGTGACGGCGGGCACAACGGGGTGGCTTCCATCATCGCGGAGCTGGGCACCCAGCGGTTCCCGCGCCTGCGCATTGGCATCGGTTCACACTTTCCCCCAGGAAAGATGGTGGAGTATGTGCTGTCCAAGTTCGGGCATGAGGAATGGCTGCAGCTGGAAGGGGTGATTGGCCGGGCGGTCGATGCCTGCTTGACCTTCCTGACCTCTTCCCTGGCTGAGGCGATGAATCAGTTCAACCGGCAGCCACAGAGCTCAGCGCGTTGCGGACCGGAACACACTGGGAGGTTGTGACGGAATGGACGCAAGGACGCTAGTGTTGGTAGGCAGTGCGGGCGGTATCGGACTGGCAGCGGCGTGGCTTTACGACTTGGCGGTGCGCCGCCAAGACCCAGGGGCGGCACGCGTGGTGGAGATCGCCAGTGCCATCAGAGTGGGGGCAATGGCTTTTCTGCGGCGGGAGTTTCTCTGGCTGTCCTTCTTTGTGGTGGGCGTGGCTGTTCTGTTGGCCGTATTCATTCAACCCCTCACCGGGGCCGCATTCCTGGTGGGGGCGGTCTGCTCGGGGTTGTCCGGCTGGTTGAGCATGCGGGCAGCGACGAGGGCCAGTGCGCCAACCGCGCAGGCAGCAACGCAGAGCATCGGGCGCGCCTTGCGCGTGGCCTTTAACGGTGGGAGCGTGCTTGGCTTCACCATCGTCGGCTTGGGCGCGCTCGGTCTGGTGCTGACGCTGGCGGGCCTCACGTGGGCCTTGGCAGGAGACCTGCACCGTGTGGTCAACACCGTAGCGGGCTTTAGCCTTGGGGCAAGTTCTGTGGCGCTCTTCGCGCGCGTGGGCGGGGGTATCTACACCAAGGGGGCGGATGTCGGCGCCGACCTGGTAGGCAAGGTCGAGGAGAACATCCCGGAGGACGACCCGCGCAATCCTGCGGTCATCGCCGATAACGTGGGCGACAACGTGGGCGACATCGCCGGTATGGGGGCAGACCTGTTCGAGTCGAATATTGCCTCCATTGTCGGCGCCATGACCATAGGGCTGGCTACCTACGGCGCCGCCGGCACGGCACTGCCCCTTCTGTTTGCAGGGATGGGAATCGTCGCCAGCCTCTGCGGTTCCTTCTTTGTACGCTGGAAGGAGGGCAAGGACGAGACGTTCCAGCAGCAGACCCACAAAGCGCGCATGGCTTTGAACACAGGGATGTGGGTCACCGTGCTGCTGGTGCTCATTGGTGGCTACTTCCTGGTGCGCTGGCAAATTGGCCAGGTGGGCGTCTACTATGCGACAGTTGCGGGCATCATCGGTGGGATGCTCATCGGCGTGAGCACCGAGTATTACACTTCGGACCGCAACAAGCCAGTGCAGCGAATTGCCAGAGCAGCGGAAAGCGGCGCAGCCATGAACATCCTTGCCGGCCTTGGTGTCGGCATGCTCAGTACGGCCATGCCGATTCTCATTGCTGCGGTGGCGATCTTTGTCGCCTATCACTTCGGGGGGCTGTACGGCCTGGGCATGGTGGCCGTGGGCTTACTGGCCAGCGTGGGGGCAGTGCTCTCCGTGGATGGCTATGGTCCGGTGACCGACAACGCGGCTGGCTTAGCGCAGATGGCAGAGCTTGGCGAAGAGGCACGACGGCGGGCGGAGGCCTTGGACAGCGTGGGCAACACCACTGCCGCCATCAGCAAGGGGTTTGCCATCGCTTCGGCTGCGTTCACCGCCTTTGCGCTGTTCTGGGCTTACACGCAGGCGCTGAGGGAGCGAGGCGTCGAAATAGCGATGAGCCTCCAGGACCCCAACACGCTAATCGGGCTGTTCATTGGCGGAATGTTGCCGGTGGTCTTCTGTGCCTTGGCCTTGGATGCGGTGGGCAAAGCCGGCTATGAGATGGTCAAGGAGGTGCGCCGGCAATTCCGGGAGATTCCGGGCCTGCGCCAAGGGACCGCCAAGCCTGACTACCGCCGGTGCGTGGACATCAGCACGCGCCGTGCCCTACGCCAGATGGTGGCGCCTGGGGCATTAGCGGTGGTGGCACCGCTGCTGGTGGGCCTGGTGTTCGGCCCCGAGGCGCTGGGCGGGCTGCTCGCGGGCGCCATCGTCACTGGCTTCCTTTTTGCGGTGCTCATGGCCAATGCAGGTGGAGCGTGGGATAACGCCAAAAAGTACATCGAGGCCGGGCAATTGGGAGGAAAAGGATCGGCCGCGCACAAGGCCTCGGTCGTGGGCGACACGGTGGGCGACCCCTTCAAGGACACGGCCGGGCCGTCGCTGAACATCCTCATCAAGCTGATGTCCGTCGTCGCCCTGGTGTGTGTACCGCTCTTTGTGTGAGGAGCCGCAAGAGGGTTTTTCACTCATAGCAGGAGGAGGTAAACAGTTTGAGGCAGTACGAGACTACCTTTGCCATCGACTCGCAGCTGAAAAGCGGTGAGATCGACGAGATCGTCAAGAGATTCGAACGCTTCATCTCTGTCAACGGTGGACAAGTTCTGGAGGTGCAGCGCTGGGGGAAACGACGGTTGGCTTACGAGATCAAGAAGCGACAGTACGGCTACTACGTGCACATCCGCTTCGCGGGAAAAGGGTCAATCATTCGGGCCTTGGAGCGAGAATATCAGCTCAATGAGGCCATCCTACGCTACCTGACCGTGGTGCTGAGCAAGCAGGCGCTGAAGGCCGAGGCGCTCGGCAAGGAAAAGTCGCTGGCGGCTGCTACAGCCCCTGCACCGGCTGTGGAGGCCCCTGCCGAGGCACCTGGCGACCCGGCCGGCACTGAAGACGATGAGGCTGTGGCCACTCCGCTGGCCGAGGAGAACGAAGAGGTAGCAGCCCCTCCCGCTGAGGAGCAGTAGGAGACCTTTTCTCAGGGGGCGCGTGGGTGTAGTGGTCAGGGTGAGAAAGACAAGGCAAAACAGGCCTTGTTCTTTGAAATGCTTTTTGCTTGGGAAGGAGCGATGACGTATGGTCGACTTGAAGATGCCCGACATCAACACCGTGATCATTGCTGGTCACTTGACGTGTGATCCCACATTTCGGAAGACGACCAGTGGCACGCCCGTAGCGAACTTTTACATCGCCTGCAACCGCAAGTTCAAAGACAACACTGGACAGTGGCGCGACAACGTCTGCTATGTGGGGGTGGTTGCATGGTACAAGCTGGCGGAGAGCTGCTATGAGACGCTGAAAAAGGGCAGCGCTGTGCTCATCGATGGCGAGCTGCAGAGCCGGAGCTGGCGGAGCGAAGACGGCACCACGCGCAACGTCGTCGAAATCAAGGCGCGGCGCATCCAATTCCTGAATCGACGGGCTGGCGAAGAGGGCGGCGAGATCCCGGACACTGCCGACATCACCGAGCCCGAAGAGAGGGTGTTGGAGGTCGCCTACCCGTCCAGTCAGCTGCAGCCCACCAGCGGCGGGAGGCGCAGCGATCGGCCCGCCGGCGAGGAGCAGAACCGACGGGAGCAGCGCCAGGAGGTGGAGGTGGGGGAGACCGAATTCGACTTTGGCTATCGGGGGCTGAAGCTGTAACCAATCCACTGGCTCGCATCCTGGGTTGGTGTGCACCGGGTGAACCACATGAGGGAGTAACACATGCTTAAGCGGAAGAAACGGATCTGCCGTTTTTGTGAGGAAGGTATTGCCTACATCGATTACAAGGACGACAAGAGGTTGATGCGTTTCACCACCGATGAGGGAAAGATAATCCCCAGGCGGACTTCTGGTACGTGTGCGCGGCACCAGCGGCAACTGGTGAAGGCAGTGAAACGTGCTCGCCATCTTGCCTTGATCCCGTTTGTGGCAGAGGTTACACGTTAGCAGACTGGTGGACAGACTATGAAAGTGATTCTGACGCAGGACCATGACAAGCTGGGCAGCGCCGGCGACGTGGTGGAAGTCAAGGCGGGATATGCCCGCAACTTCCTCCTGCCGCGCGGCATCGCGGTGGAGGCGACCCCCAGCAATCTGAGAGCGTTTGAAGAGCAAAAGAGGTTAGAGAGCCACCGCCTGGAACGGGCCAAGAGGAGCGCCCTGGCCCTTGCCGAGAAACTTAACGGCGTCTCCTGTACCGCTCCAGTGGCTGTGGGCGAAGAAGACCGCGTATTCGGCTCTGTGACCTCCCAGACAATCGCCGATCTATTGCGGGAGAAGGGCTTTGACGTTGACAAGAAGAAGATCCTTTTGGAGGAGCCGATCAAGGCCTTGGGCATCTATGATGTGGCCATCAGGTTGCATCCGGAGGTGGAGGCCAAGGTGAAAGTCTGGGTGGTGAAGGCCTGAGCCTGCTGGGAGGACCCGGCCGTCATGCACTGCATCTGGTTGCTGCTGCTGGCGCACGTCGTGGGCGACTTTGTCCTGCAGACGGACCGCGTCTTCTCCTACAAGCTGACGCGCCGCTGGGGTGTCTTGCTGCACGTGGGCATCTGTGCCGTGGCCATGGTAGCGGTTCTGCTGCCATTTCTTGGCCATTGGCGGCCGTGGGCCTTGATCATCCTGTTGACCGCTTGGCACTTGCTCCTGGATTGGTTCAAAGGGGAATTGCGGCGAAGACGCGGCCTGGAGACACTGTGGATGTTCCTAGGAGACCAGACGCTGCACATTGTCGGCATCGTGGCGGCGGTCGTGGCACTCTGCGGCACGCGCTTTTCGCCAACGCCATTGCCTGCGCTGAAGGCGTTGCTGATTCACACGGACGTGGCCATCGTGGCGACGGCGTTGCTGACGGCATCGTTCGCCAGCGCGCCCCTGATCTACTACCTGCAGGAACTGGCGCGGCCGGGAAAGCAAGAAGAAAGGGCGCCCTTTCCTGCCTACTGGGCCCGCCTGCCCGGCTACGTAGAGCGGACGGTGGCGAGCGCTGGTGCCTATTGCGGCGGATTGGGGCTGATCGCCTTGCTCGCCATTGTGGTGCGGTGGTTTCTGCGCAGTGGAGAGCGGAACGTCCCTGCCACCATTGAGGCCGTGGTGGGGATGGTAGTCTGCCTGGTGAGCGGCGTGTGGGCACGCGTGCTCACCTCCGCATAGGGGTTGCAGGGTTCCTCTATTGGCTGCTTTCTGGTGGTGAGCTTCGGCAATCCGAGTGCGGGGCAAGGGCCGCACGCCAGATCGCGGGGTGGAAGACGGTTCAGCTTGGTGAACAATCGCCGGAACTCCACTCTTGGGAGTGCCTTCGTTGACCGGCCATCGCGCAGTGGGGTGGGTCCGGCTTTTCCGGATGTGTCGCCTTGTTCTGTGCGGCACGTGGTGAGGTCCTCGGGGCTGCGGGCAGCAGGCTGCTGAGGGATGGGCGGTAATGAGAAACGTGAGGAGAGGGATTGACCATGGAGAACGCATTTCCGGCGTGTCAGAAGTGTGGCAAAGGGGTCTTGCTGCCTCTTTCCGACTATGGGCGTGAGGGGGCCTCAATCATGTACAAGGCCTGGATCTGTTCCAACCCGGAGTGCGGATTCAACATCCGGATCGACAACGGCGAAATTAGCATCGGCAAGGCACCGACCCTCTCCCAGAAGTAGTGCAGCTGCCGACGGCACCGGACCGGATGGACCCTCCTCAGCACCGCAGCGCAAGCAACGGCTCGGGTAGCCCGGTGGGAAAACTGCGCTCACTGCTCCGGCGCTACAGAATTGTGGGCGTTGTCTTCCTCCTGGCGCTGCTGCTCTGGCTGTACGTCAAGACCGAGGGGTATTACGACTGGGTCTTCGAGGCACCCGTGCGCCTGGAGGGCGTGACGGCTGGCTTGGTGGTGGCAAATGATCCGCCTCAGGTTGCCAAGGTGCGGCTCAGGGGCCAGGGACGCGCGTTCATCGCCCTGCGCATAGGAGGCGACCTGGCAGTGTTCGTCGACGCCAACAGGGGGCGGGGCAGCCATCGCATTACCATCGGGACGGACAACGTTAGCCTCCCCCACTATGGGCGCAAGGTTGAGGCGGTGGAGGTGCTCTCCCCAAAGGAGGTGGTGCTGGTGCTTGAGCCCAAAGTGCAGCGGAGCGTGGCCGTGGAAAGCCGGCTCGAAGTTCAGCCGTTAAACGGCTACACGGTGGTGGGCGGCGTCCATGTGGGGCCGGAGTCGGTGGTAGTGAGCGGGCCGGCCTCGCTGGTGCGGGAGGTGGTGGGACGCTGGCCCACGGAGCGACGCGAGCTGAACCGCGTCTCGCGCGACGTGCGCATACGCCTGCCTCTTGAGCAGCCCCGCGTCGACAAGTTGACCCTGAGCCGCAGGGAAGTGGTAGCCTTTGCCGACGTGCAGAAGCTCATGGAACGAGTGCTGCACGACATTCCCGTAGAGGCCCGCAACGTGCCGGCGGGATACAAGGCCTTCGTGGTGCCCCCTAAGCTCAGCCTGACTCTTGAGGGAGGGGTCGATCTCCTCACGAAGGTCACTGCCGAGCAAATCGTCGCCTACGTGGAATGGCGCCAGCCCACCTCGCCAGAACAGATTGATCTGCCCGCAGTCATCGAGACGCCCGAAGGCGTGACATGGCGCGACGTCACGCCGCCACGGTTCAAGGTGGTCCTGGAACGTTGAGCAGGGGCTGCCACTACCGGCTCATTCCGTAGGCCGCAACAGGCCTGAGACATGGTAACCTTAGGCATCGAAACTTCCTGCGACGACAGCGCCGCAGCGGTCGTCGAAAACGACCGCGTCCTGTCCAATGTCATCTCCACGCAAGTGGTCCATCGCCACTATGGTGGTGTGGTACCGGAGTACGCCTCGCGTGCCCATTTGCGCCTGTTGCTTCCGGTGATCAGCGCCGCATTGCAGCAAGCAGGGGTCGACAAACGCGACCTCGAGGGCATCGCCGTCACCTTTGGCCCAGGCCTGGCAGGCTCCATTCTCGTGGGCCTCAACGTGGCAAAGAGCATGGCGTTGGCCCTGGAAATCCCCTGGGTGGGCGTCAATCATCTGGAGGGCCACATCTTTGCCAATTTCCTCCTGGAAGAAAAGCCCGGTATGCCATTTCTCTGCCTGATCGTCTCCGGGGGGCACACGCAGTTGGTGGTTGTGGAAGACGAGGGTCGCTATCGCACGCTCGGGCGAACCATCGACGATGCCGCAGGGGAGGCCTTTGACAAAGTGGCGCGGGTGTTGGGCCTTGGCTATCCCGGCGGGCCTGCGGTGGCGCAGCTTGCGGAGCAGGGCAATCCTCGGGCAATCGCCTTCCCGCGTGCCCTGCTGCAGGAGGGGAATTTCCATTTCAGCTTCAGCGGCGTGAAGACGGCGGTCCTCTACTACGCGCGCGCCCTCTCAGCGGAGGAGCTTCGGGCACAACTCCCGGATATTGCCGCCAGTTTTCAGGCCGCAGTCGTGGAGGTGCTGGTGCAAAAGACCATGGCCGCGGCCAAGCTTTGCGGCCTTGACACCATCTGTTTGGCGGGTGGGGTGGCCGCGAACAAGGCCCTGCGTGAGGCGCTTGCCGCTGCGGCTGCGGAGCGAGGCTGCAAGCTCTTTGTGCCGCCACCGGCGCTCTGCACCGACAATGCGGCAATGGTTGCCCGTGCCGGGATTTCCCGCCTGGCGCGCGGTGAGCGCTCCGGCGATGAGCTCCGGCCAGAGCCCTCTTTGGCGCTCGGCGGTGAGGAACAGATGCCGTGGGGAAGCCGCTGATGGGGCACTGGTCACTGGCAAGTGTGCGGCTCGAGGTGGCGGGGAGCACAGTGCTCCTGCTTCTTGCCTTGCTGGTTGCGGTGCTCTGCACCGTTTTGGTTTACCGGAGGACGAATCCGGTAGTGTCGAATCGCTTGCGGCAAACCCTGCTTTGCCTGCGCGCGCTCTCCTTAGCGGGGGTGATACTGCTGGTCTTCCAGCCGGTGCTGGAACTCCTCCTGTCAAAGCGCGAAAAACCACTCTTGCCCGTGCTTGTGGACCGCTCGGGCAGCATGGGGTTGGTGGACGACAGCGGCGCGCGGCCGCAGCAGGTGGCTACCGTCCTGGGCAGCAGCCAGCTCCATTCCCTTGCCGCGCGCGCGCACATGCCGTTCTACCTGTTCTCCTCGGGCCTTGATGGGGAGTTCCAGCCGGGGCAGGACACCCTCCGCTTCGACGGACTGGCAACCAACCTGGAGGCGGCGCTGAGGGACTTGGCGGAGCAACTGCGCGGCCAGCCCGTGGCCGGGGTGGTCATTGCCACCGACGGAGCGGCGAATGTGGGGGAGCGACTCGTGCGCCTCGGGGAAAAGAGTGCATGGCCGCTCTTTCCGGTGGCGGTGGGCAGCAGTAATCCGCCGCGCGATCTGATCGTGCACTCGGCGCTGGCCAACGAGGTCACCTACGTGGGATCAGAAGTGCCTGTGGAAGTGCGACTTCTCAACCGAGGTTTTGACCAGGCGAACCTCGTTGTGGAACTGCAGACGGCCGGCCGGGTGCTCGACAGGCGCATCGTGCCGCTCGCCGCAAGCCAGCCCGAGACGCAAGTGACGCTCCGTTTCCGGCCTGATGCCCCAGGAGCGCGGCGCTACGTGGTCACCGTGTCGCATCTGCCTGGCGAGCAGACCTACGAGAACAACCGCGCCGAGTTCGTCGTCAAGGCCCTTGCCAGCAAGATAAAGGTGGTGCTCTTGGCAGGGCGCCCCAGCCACGATGTGGTCTTCCTCGGCAAGGCACTGGAAGCAGATGCCAATGTGGCGGCGCACATCTACGTCTGCCGCAAGGGGGGCGGCTTTTACAGGGCCTCGGCGCAGAGCCTTGTGCAAGCGCTCAGGGAAGCGGACTGCGCGCTGCTGGTGGACTTTCCGGCAACAGAAAGCGACGCCGCCTTGGTTGCCCAGGTCGCAGGTGCCATCCGCGCGCGCCACCTGCCCCTCTTTTGGGCCGGAGGGGAGGGCATCGACTTTGAGCGGCTGGCAACGCTGTGGGATAGCCTTCCCCTCAACGGGACGCCCCGCCTGCGCGGCCCTGAGTTGCGCACGGTCCGCATGCAGGATGCGCCATTCCACCCGCTTACTGCAATCGCCGAGAGTGGGCCTGCCAACGCCGCAGCTTGGGAAGAACTTCCCCCGGTCATTTTGTCGTTTTCCGACGTCCCTCTCTGGCCCGACGCCGAAGTGCTCGCCTTTGGTGCGGAGCCGTCGGCAAGGGCAACGAAGGGTGCGCCGCTGATTGTCGCCCGCCAGACGCCAGAGAGCAGGTCTGTCGCGCTGCTCGCCTCCGGGTTCTGGCGCTGGGACCTGATGATGTGGGGGATAGGCAAAGACAATTCGCTCTTTCTCACCTTTGTAAAAAACAGTGTGCGCTGGCTCTCCTTGCGGGAGGAGCAGAAGCTCTTCCACGTGCGAACTGACCGCGAGTTCTATCGCAGCGGCGAGACAGTCACCTTTGTCGGACAGCTTTTTGGCCCCGACCTCAATCCCTTAGAAGGAGCGCAGGTGCGTGCTAAGGTGAGCGGCCCGGCGGGAAGCAAAGAGCTGGTGTTGGAGGAGGCAGGCGCTGGGCGATACGAGGCCAAGACCACTGCTGATGTGGAAGGCGACTACGAATTCGTTGCGGAGGCCATGCCGCGCAGGGGAGTCGCGTCTACCGACACCGGGCGCTTCACGGTCACACGCTGGAGCGTGGAGTATCTGTCGACCACCAGCCGGGTGGAAGAGCTGAAGCAGATGGCTAGCCGTTCCGGCGGATTCATGGTAGTTTGGAACGACCTAGAACCTCTTGCCCAGGGGCTCCCCCTGCGCGTGGTGAGCAAGAAGTCGCAGGTGCAGTTTCGTTATGCGCGCTGTGAGGCAGTGCTGGCGGTGCTGGTGGCCCTCCTGGCCAGCGAATGGTTTCTGCGGCGGCGCAGAGGCATGGTGTGACCCCTGGGGCAAAGGCAAGGGGTGCCAAGCGGAGGTGCAGCGAGCGAGAAGCGTGGCGCGTCCGCTGAAGGGCGAAAAAGAGCTTGCATATCCGATGCTTTGCGTGTAAATTTAAAAATCAAAATGCTGCTACTCCCTGCCGGGAAGAGGCGCAAAACCCCTTTCCGGCCGGGGAGAGCACGCGTGGCGTTGCAACCCTGCAATGCGGGTCCTCCAAGGCTTGTGGAACAGAGAGGGACAAGGTGACAAAGCACTCCTCTGTCAAGGCATTTCTGGCGCTCACCGTGCTTTTGCTGCCCGTGGCGGTCCCAGCGCAATCTACGATGTTGGGAGGCAGAGGCTTGTTGCGCGTGCAGTCGGCCGAGGCCTTGATTCCTGGGCAAATGAATATGACCCTCCACGGCCTGAGTTTCGTGGAGGCCCGGGGCAATGCCTCGGTGATGGTCAAAGACTTTACCATCAATAGCAGCCTGACGTTCGCCCTCTCGGAGACATTTGAGTTGACCGCCGGTATGGCTTTGTACCAGGACGACGGTCAGCAGCTCACGCCGATGCCCGGAGACACGCGGCTTGGCCTGAAAGTGGTGCCGTTCAGATGGAGCAGCTTCCGCCTCGGCTTTTATCCGATGGTGGTATTGCCCACGGCAGAGTACCACAACGTGCCGTTCGAGCCGTACTCTTCTGGAAAGACCGCTGTGGCGCTGCTCGGCGTGGCCACGTGGGATCTGAGGCGCTCCTTTCCGCTGACCCCGCTCAAGGCGCATTTCAACTTGGGGTATATCGACCACGACCTCAACGATCGGTTCTTTACCGCGCGCGTCGATCAGGTCTTGCTTGGTGTAGGGATCAAAATCCCTGTGCGCTCTTCCTACCTCTTCACCGAGTACACAGGCGAGCTGTTCTTGAACAACACCTCAGTGCGCTGGTATCATAATTCGCAGAGACTGACGCAGGGCATACGCTTCCTTGCGCCCTTTGGACTGCTGGCCGACCTGGCGGTGGACGTGAGTCTGGCGCGCAGGCCGGAGGTGACCGACGAGTTTCACAAGCGATATGCCGACTGGAAGGTTGTTCTCGGCGTGTCGCGGCGGCTTACGGTGTTCAGGACGCTGGACAAGAAGGCGCGCGAGGCAAGGCTCAGGCAATTGGAAGCCCAGCGGGAGGCCGAACGCCTCCGGCAACGCCGGGAGCAAGCCGCCCGCGAGCTGGAGAACATGAAGAAGGAACTGGAAAAGCCGGAGAAGCCAAGGTAGCTGTAGCCGACGCTGCCCAGGCCGATTTGGGGCTGATGGGAGTGCTGGTGTCTTCAGGATGGCGATACATAGCCCTGGCGGCGTGCGTCTGGCTGGCGTGTTGCGTCTCGGCCTATCCGCAGGCAGTGGGGCGCGCTGCCGACCGCGATCTTGAGCGGGTGGCCGACCGGCTGCTGAGCGAAGCCAAATCTTACATCAAGTCAGGCTCCTATTGGCAAGCGGCACGCGACCTCGCGCTCCTGTTGGACTACTATCCGGAATTCAAGAGAACCGACGAGGTGCTCCTCCTGCTGGGGGGCTGCCTGTATGAGATGGAACTCTACAATGCCGCCAGTTCCACCTACACCTACCTGGTGAAGAACCACTTCGGGAGCCCTTTGTTAGCCAAGGGGCTGCTCGGCCTACAAAAGACGCGGTACAAGCAGGGCAGGTACCAGGAGAGCCTCAACCTGTACGAGGCCTTGCTGCAGGCGCCCCGCCCAGTGGACGTCGACGACGAGGCCCGTTACTATGCGGGGCAGAGCTACTACAACATCAAAGACTATCCCAGCGCGCTGGAGGCCTTGCTCAACCTGGACCCGCGCAGCGACTACTACGGCTACGGCCTATATACCGTGGGCCTGTCCCTACTCAAGATGAAGCGGGTGACCAAGTCGGTAGCGGTGTTTCGCAAGTTGGTCTCTTTGCCGATAATATCAGAGGAGCGTCGTGCGGTAGTCGATGAGGGTCGGCTCACCCTGGGATATCTCTACTATGAGCTAGGCTACTTTAAAGAGGCGCGCGGCTACTTTGCCGACGTTTCAGCCGAGCATCGCCGCTACCCTGAGGCCCTCTTGGGTTGTGGCTGGGCCTCGGTGAAGATGGCCGACTATGCAGGGGCCGTAGCGCCGCTAATGACTCTCGTGTCGCGCTTCCCCCAAGACCCAAAGAGTGAAGAGGCACTGTTTTTGCTGGGTCGTTGTTATGTGCAGCTTGGTGTCTATGACGATGCGGTAAAGGTGTACGATAAGCTCATCGAGCTGTTTCCCGAAGAGGACAATCTGTCCGCAATGGTGCAACAGCTCAGCCGTCTCCTGAGTGCGCAGGAGCAAGAGATAGAGCGCTTACGCGAGGACTTGCTTCTGCTGGAGGCGAACCTGCTGGACGCGCTGCAGGTAGGTGGGCAATCGCGCGTGCCCGCTCATCTCAAGGAGGAAAAGGCGCGGCTCGACGAGACACGGCGCGCCCTCCTGGAGAACATTGTCCAGGAGCAGCAACGCTTCCTGGAGATGCATAGCACCATTTCGGCGCTGCGGGAGAACCTGAACTTGAAGCTGGAGCGCAAGACCTGGCGTGCCTACGCGGAATATGGCAAGTCGCGGGCCCTGTTCCTCAGGGGTACGGGTGGAACGCCAACGAAGGAAGGGCTACAGGAGCGGTAGCATGCGGCAGAGGTGGAATGACTCTGGCAACAAGCACATGAGGGCCTTCCTCATCTTGGGTGTGGTCTGTCTTCTTGTGGGCATGCCGGTGCATGCTCCCCTGGCGCAATCGGTCCAGGAGGGCCGGATCTCGCCCTTAGAAGAGGCGCGACTCGATGAGGCCATCAAGGAAAACGAGATGTTGCTGAGCAAGTACCCGGCCTCCGAGTTTGCCCCCACCGTCATGTTCCAGTTGGCAGAGCT
Source organism: candidate division KSB1 bacterium (assembly GCA_024655945.1). NCBI lineage: Bacteria > Pseudomonadati > Candidatus Zhuqueibacterota bacterium. The sequence goes on along the minus strand of JANLFK010000003.1, from coordinate 245,218 downwards.
GTATGCGCGCAAAGCCGACTTGGAATTCCAGCGGCAGATGACGCTCTACGAGGCAGAGATGGCCAAGTACGACCAAGGCCTCCTCGCGATCCAGCCGGTCATGCCGCGTATCAACCTGCAAAAGACTATTGCTACGGCAAGCAAGCTTCTGGAAAAGTTCCCCAATGTCGACTTCAAGGACCGGGTCCTCTACCGGCTGGGCATGAGCTACCTCGACGAGGGGAATCGCGAGAAGGCCAAGGAGTACTTTGTCCGCCTTCTTGCTGAGGTGCCCTCCAGCCCGCTGGCGCCGGAGGTGAACTTTCGCTTGGGCGAGTACTACTTTGAGCGGCGCGAGTTTCAGGAGGCCATCAACCATTACCGACGGCTGCTCGACAAGTGGGATAGCCCTTACTTTGAGATGGGGCTATACAAGCTGGGTTGGTCATATTACAACAGCAACGACTTTGCCAATGCAATTAGCAGTTTTGTCTACCTCATCGAGGAGACCACCGCCCTGACGGCGGGCAAGCGAGTTGCCGGAGGAGGGAACAAGAGTAAAGCCGACTTGCGGCGCGAGGCCATCGAGTACGTAGCCGCCTCGTTCACCGAATTCGGCGGGCCTTCCAAGGCGCGCGCCTTTTTCGAGAAGAAGCAAGGCCGAGACTACCCCATTCAGGTGTTCCTGAAGATGGCAGACACCTACAACGCGCGCAACGGCTACGACGAAGCCATCGAGACTTACAAGACGATGCTGGAGGTGTTTCCCTTCTACCACGATGCGCCGCTGCTCTACAAGCGGATCGTCGAGACCTATGAGCGCGCCGGCGATGAGGAGAAGGCGAACGAGGCCCGCGAAGTGCTCGCCACGAACTTCGGCCCGGGCAGCGCATGGCTTGCCCAGTATCCTGAGGGGGAAATCCGTAGCGACGCCCTGCATTTGGCGCAAGAGGCGCTTTACGAGTTGGGCATCTACTACCAGCGAAAGGCGCACGAGGGAAACAGCGTGCGCGACTACCGGCTGGCCATCGATAGGTTCTCGCAATACCTGAGCAAGTTCCCCCGCGGTGAGAAAGCCTATCGGGTGAACTACTACTTTGCCGAATGCCTCTACGAGGTGGGAGATTTCGAAGGGGCTGCCGAGGCGTACTACCAGTGCATGACGCAGTACGAGGAGACAACGTTCAAGGAGCAGGCAGCTTACAACCGTATCCTCTGCTACTACAACCTCTGCCAAAAGGGCGCCATGGCCGATACTGTCACGGCGTACATTGACGACTTCTTGGCCTCGGGCATCATGCAGGCTGTGGTGGTGGCGCATCCTAATCAGGCGCGGTTGGTGGAGGCCTGCAACGACTTTGAACGCTTCCTGTCGCAGAGTCCCAAGCGCACCGAGGTGCTCATGAAGTTGGGCGAGACACTCTACGGGCTGGGTAATTTCGACCTGGCGGTGCAGGCGTACCGCAAGGTGGCAGAGATGGCGGAACGCGGTCCCTACACCGCCCAGGCCATGAACATGATCGCCCAGTCGTACTTCAAGAATGCAGACTACCAGAAGGCGGAGGAGTGGTACCAGCGACTGGCAACTACCTACGCGGATTCGGCCGAGTTTGCCGAGCGGGCAAACCGCATGATCGCTTCCTCACGCTTCAAGGCGGCCGAGAGCTTGCGGGATGTAGGGCGATTGCCAGAGGCGGCCGCCGGCTTTGAGCAGCTCGCTGCTTCGGCCAGCGATCCGGAGGTAGCAGAGCGGGCCCTGTACGAGGCGGCACTCCTGCGGGAGAAAGAGGGGGAGAGCGAAAAGGCGGTTGCGCTCTTCGAACAGTTACCGCGCCGACATCCGCGCAGCGCCCTGGTCGACGAGGCCCTGTACCGCGCCGGCGTTCTGCGGCAAGGGCTCGGCCAATGGCGCGAGGCCGCCGAGGACTTTGGGCGGCTGGTGGAGCTGGTGCCTAACTCCAAGTACGCCCAGCGCGCGCTGTTCCACGCCGGCTCCTGCTGCGAAAATCTGCAGGACTGGCAAGGAGCGCGCCGCGCTTACGAACGTTACGTTGCTCTTGGTGGGGCCGAGCCAGATGAATACCTGGAGGTGATGTTCAAGGTGGGCGACATGGCCTTCCGCCAGCGAGACTTCAGGGCGGCGCAGGATGCATTCGCCAAGACCATCAGCCAGTACAACACCTACATCCTGCGCGGCGTGGTGGTTGATGACTACGTGGCCGCCCATGCCCAGTTCATGCTCGGCGAAATCCATTTCGATGAATATTGTCGCATCCAATTGGTGCCACCGCTGGACAAGAATCTCGCTCGCAAGCGCGACGAGCTGAGGCTGGTCCTTGAAGCGTACAAGGAAGCGGCCAAGTACAAGGTCGCCGAATGGGCTACGGCCGCGTCCTACCGGATTGGCCTTGCCTTTGAAGAGTTTGTGCGAGCGTTCCTCGAGTCGCCCCGGCCTGACAACCTGACGCCTGATGAGCGCCTCACCTATGACGAGAAACTGGCAGAGACCGCCCAGCCATTCAAGGTGCAGGCGCTGGAGACCTACCGGGCCAATGTCAGGCGGGCTGAGGAGAGCAATATCGAGAACGAGTGGGTTGCCGAAAGCCGCAAGCGCATGCAGGCGCTGCTCATCGAACTCGGTACGGAAGGCGGCCTGGGCCCGGCCCAGAGGCCTGGGACGAACAAGGGGTAAGCGATGCGTGGATGTAGTAACCTCCGCTGGCTGGCGGCCATTTGCCTGGCCATGCTCAGCGGGATGGTGAGCGTGGCAGGAGCGCCGCAGAAGCCTGTGGAGGAGAAACTCAACAAGATCGTCTCCGACGTGGAGCAAAAGGTCAGCAGCCGTGACCCGTCGGTGGGCGAGGATGCGGTCAAGATCATCTTGAACAAGATCGAAGTGCTCGGGCGCATTGAGAAGCCGCAGGCGGTGTTCATCGTGCCCGGGACCGATCCACGCGTGGATGACATCGGCATCGACCGGTCTTTTTTCCAGGAAATCTTTCGGCCGGTGGAACGCGACGTGGTGCGCAAGACGCTCAACCGCCACGCCCGGGACTACATCCCCTGGTGAGAGAGCGTGAGCAGGTGCTGAGCTTTACAAGAAAGGTCGAGTCGCTTTGGGAAGAAGAAGGAGGGCGTGAGTTTGGAGACCATTGCGGCGTTTTTCAAGCACGGTGGGCCGTTCATGTATGTCATCGCCTTAGCGATGGTATTCGGCTATGCGATAGCCATCGAGCGTATCATCGTGTTAGCGTTTAGGACGCGCATCGATACCCCTGCATTTGTGAACCGCATTCAGGAGTTAGTGCATTCCGGCAACGTGGCGAGGGCTATCGAGTACGCGCGGCGTTCGGAGGCGCCCCTGCCGCGCATCGTGCGGGCTGGCCTGGAACAGTTCCAGAACGGCGGAGGTGAGAAGGACGTGCAGCGTGCCTTCGAGCTGGCCGCCTTGGTGGAAGTGCCCAAGCTGGAGAAACGTACCCACTACCTCTCTACCATCGCCAATGTGGCGACGCTGCTCGGGCTCTTGGGAACCATCTTCGGTCTCATTGTCTCTTTCCAGGCGGTGGCGCAAGCAGAAGCAGCGCAGAAAGCGGAGCTATTGTCGGTGGGCATCTCGCAGGCCATGAACACCACGGCCTTTGGCCTAATTGTGGCCATCCCCTGCCTGTTGGCCTACGGCTACCTGCAGGAGAAGACCAACGGCATCGTCGACGAGATCAATGAGAGCGTGGCGCGCATCTTTCAAGGGTTGACGGTGCGCGGAGGCAAGTGATGAACTTGAAGGCGGCAATCGGCAGGGGCACGGTTCGCGGCGAGGCCGACGTCAATATCATCGGCGTCATGAATCTCTTCCTCATCCTCGTCCCTTTCTTGCTGTTGACCGCGGTTTTCGTGAAGATCGCCGTGTTGGAGCTCTCCCTGCCGGCTGCAGGGCGCAAGAGCGCCGTCGCTGCCCAAGACAAACCGGCGATCCTCAACATTCTGGCGGTGGAGGAGGATGGCTTTCAGCTGAACAGCCCCTACATGAACCACCCGAAGCTTCCTAAGGTGGGTGGCGCCTTTGACTACAAGGGCCTGACCGCGCAGCTGAAGGCGGTGAAGGCCAAGTACCCGGAGAGCGAGGACATCGTCATCTCCCCAGCCTCCACAATTCTCTACGAAGTCATCGTCAAGGTGATGGACACCTGCCGAGAGGCGGGTTTTCCTAACATTTCGTTGGCTGGTTGAAAGGCGAATGCAATCGCGACCATGAACCTTTCCACAGAGAGCACAGGGTGGCAGCTGTTTCCAACCCGGCGACGGAGCCGCACCGGCAGCTTTACCTTGCGGCTGACGTCGATGATCGACATGTTCACCATCTTGCTGGTGTTCCTGCTGAAGAGCTACTCGGCCGAGGGGCAGATCATGACTATTGCGCGCGACTTGCGCCTGCCGCAGTCCACTGCCACCTTGCCGCCGAAGACGACCTCAATCGTGGCCCTCACGCGCGAATGGATTCTGCTGGACGGGCGGCCCATCGTGCGCAACGCCGACGTTTTGGCGCGCAGCGACCTGGTGATCGCTGCTCTGCTCAAAGAACTTCAGGACTTGCGGGCATTGACCGAAGGGATCGGCCAACTGGGCGCGGTGAGCTCATTTGCCGGCAACATCACCATCCAGGGGGACAAGAGCACCCCGTTTGAGCTGCTTAAGCGGGTCATGGTCACGTGCGGCCGCATGGGGTACAACGATATGAACCTCGCAGTGCTGCGCACCGAGTAGACGGGCATGAGTTTCGAGAGCGATGCACGCGGGTGGTCAGGGTTGGTGAGGGTGACGCGGAACAGATGGCAAAAGAGCGCATAGTCCAACAGTTGCGGGTCAGGGTGAGCCAGGGCGATGGCGTGAGCCAGCGTGTGCTGGGCGAGGGGGAGCGGCTCACCGTGGGGCGGTCGCCAGGCAACGATGTGGTCGTCTATGGAGAGGACTTTCCGGAGCGCCACGTCCTGATTGGCTGGCTGAATGGGAGGTTTGTTGCCCAGATCCAGGGTTTTGTTCACGGTGAAGTGTGGGTTGATGATTCTCGCCTCAACGTGCGCGACCTGGTGAAGCACGGCTTGCTGCCCAGGCGGGCCAATTCCTACCTTCTGCCTTTGCTGCCTGGCAAACAGGGCTCTCTGACCGTCGGGCCGGTGCGCGTCGATTTTGCCTGCGAAAAGGCCAAAGTGGCGGTACTTCCGCAGGCGACGGAGTTTTCACTTGGCCACAACCTGCTCAAGAGGTTCACTGACGAGCCGCTCTTCAAGTTGGTGCTGGCGAGCTTGCTTCTGGTCGTGGGTTTGACCGTGTGGCAACTGAGCGGCATGACCATTACCGAGCGCAAGCCGGTTGACTTAGAGAAGGTGCCGCAGCGCTTTGCACGCTTTGTGGTGCGCTCGCAGCTGACGCCGGTCGCGGATACAGGGCGCGGCGGGGTGGCGCCCGCCACGGCAGAAAAGCCGAAAACAGAGGGGGCGGAGCGTTCCTCGGAAGGACAACGCGGTGGCGGCGAGCGAAGTGGGGGCGAGGGCAGGACCGTCACCAGCAAGGGGTTGCTGGGCCTCATCTCCGGCACGGGCCAAGGGGGGCGCTCCGGCAGTTTGGTGGATATCCTGATGGACAAAGGGCTGGTGCATGAGTTGGCGGCGGTGGCGGGCGAAACCGACCTGCGCGTGGGGCGGCGCAACGGAGGCGGCAGTAGCAAAGGCTCCGGCCTGGAGGAACTGTTTGACGCCACAAAACGCGGCGGCATCGACGACCTGCTCGGCGACCTGGACTCATCCGTGCCAAGCGTGGAGTTGAAGAAGGAGGGGACTGTCTCTGTTGAGCGCACCGCCACAGTGACCGGGAGCGAGGAGGCGCGTGGCCGTCGCGACCCAGAAACTCTGCGCGCGGTGGTCAGCGCCAACATGGGGCGCATCACCTATATCTACAACAAGTACCTGAAGCGAAACCCGAATCTGCAAGGCAAAGTCAGCCTGGACATCACCATTACCGCCAGTGGGCTGGTAAGCAAGGTGGAGGTGGTGGAGAGCACCATCTCCGATCGCGAGTTCCTCAACGAACTGGTAAATGCGGTGCGCCGCTGGCGCTTTGAGCCCATAGAAAGTGGCACCGTGGTGGTGAATTACCCCTTCGTCTTCTACCGCGAGAGCTGAAGGTAGTCGGGATAGCTGGGCAGGGAGGTTGCTTATCTGCGCTCGGCGGCTGGCACGCTGGGGAGTGTAAGCAAGTCGTGAGCTGACTCCAGGTCCCGGCCACGCGCGGGGCGCAGGTGCTTTCTGCTGCCTCGCGAAACCATGCCTCATCGTCCTTTCCTGTGACGCCACAATGAAGTCCCGAATAGCCGTTGGGATGACAGTTGCCGTGGTGCTGGCGGGCACAACCCTGGCGCACGGCGGCGTTCGCGCGCCCGCGTTGGGAATTTGCGGGACGCCGCCGAGCGTGGCTTCCGTGACCGCCCAGGCCGGCGGGGACAGCGTCCTGGTCAGCATCGCCTACGTTGCCTTCCCCGACCAGGCGGACACGCTGGTGCCGCCATTTTGGCAGGAACTGGAAACTCTCTTCTCAGACTACTTTCTCAAAATGTCACGTGGGCGGCAGCACGCCAGGATGCACACCCTCCTGCGTCGGGCGTCGGGAACTGGATGTTACCTCGCCAGCTCCAGCTACGCAGAATTCAACCCCACTACAGACCTGCCCCGATTGTGCACAGAGGTGGTTAACGCATTAGCGAGGGACCACCCCGAGGGCCTGGCGGCTACGGACGTCTTGGTGTTAGCCTTTCTCCAAGACTGCCTGCCGGGCGTTTCCGGCGTGGCCTATCTCCCCTGTGCGGCGGTCGCGGCCTACCGCGGCCCGGGCATTCTGGTGGACGTGCAGCCGAAGGAGATGTTCTTCGGCCTTGTCGCCCACGAGTACGCCCATCTGCTCGGATTTGTCCACCCACCGGGGTATGAGCGAAAATACTTCGCGGACTACTGCCTGATGGACGCCAAGGTCCATCGCCTGGTGCCTTTATGTGTGGAGAACCTCTACCGCGTGGGGTGGCTCGACGCTGCACAGGTGGTGGAAGTGACGGACACGCTGTGCAACGTTGCGCTGGCGGACATGCGGCGGGGCGGCACGGTGCTGCGCATCTTCGCCACGCCAAACCAGTACTTCTGGGTGTGCAACCATCAGGGGACTGACTACGACGCGGCATACGCGGGGAGGGGATTGCTCATCTGGCACATCAAGGTGGACGATGGCTTGCCCAGGAGTGGGCCGGAGGTGTGGGACGTGGAGAGCGCCGCCGGCTTGTACACGGCCGGTCTTCCCGACCGCATCGCCGGTTTGGACTCGCTGGATCTTTCGCCGGACTATACTGGCTCGGCGGCCGACTTCTTCCGCAGCGGCTCGCCCACGGCAGGCGGCCACCACTTCGGGCCGCTCACCAACCCCAGTTCGCAGGGCTATCGCCTGGTGGAAGGCTCGACGGACAGCCTTGTGCAGGACGTCGACACGGGGGTGGCCATCCGGATTCGCGGGCAAAGGGCCGACACCATTTTTGTGGACGTCTTGGTTCCGAATCAGCCGCCACGGTTTGGCCAGGTACGCCCCCTGCCGGCGGCAGTTGCCACGCGTGAGCCCCATGTGGTCGAGTGCGAGGTCTTCGATGACCACCGCGCGGAGGAGGTGACGCTCTGCTATGCCCAGGACAGCCTTGCGCAGTTCCACTGCCTGCCGTTGGCCTCCCTCGGCCACCGTTGGTGGCAAGGGCTCGTCCCGCCTCAGGAGGGCGGTACCTCGGTGCGCTACTTCTTGGTGGCTCGCGACGCTTCGGGCTGCCAGGCCAGGTTCCCATCTGCCGGATTTCTTGCCTCGTCAGTGCAGGGCCAGGTGCTGGCAGCTGTGCATCCTGAGGAGATTAGCCTCTTCGTGCGCCCGGGGCATTGTGGCGAGCAGGCTGTCCGCCTGACCAATCGGGGTGACGGCCTGATGCTCTTTCGGACGCGGGTGCTCCCAGAAGGAAAGGAGACAACCGAGGCTCTGTCGCCGCCAGCTGAGGTTGTGCCGCACGCCTTAGACGCCGCGCGCTGGTGGGACGCAGCAGAAGTGCCCGTGGCCAGTGACGGCGAGGTGCTCGGCACCATCAAGCTGAAGAACAACGCAGACTGGCTCTTCGTGCGGCAGCAATGGTACTTCTTGCGGGATGCCGATCGCTATGTGATCGGCGTCCAATTAAAGTCGGCGCCGGACGGACCGCGCATGAGCCTCATCGCCAGCTCGTCGTCGCAGGCCGCTGCCCGGGAGCAGCGCTGGTACGCAGAGCCGGCCTTCACGGTAGAGCATGGGCAGGGCGTCGATGAACATGGCCTGCCGTGCGCGGTGATGGAGGCGCGCATCGCCTTGCAGGCAGTCGCTGGCCCGGACCAGACCTGGCCTCGCCTTTCGTTTTTTGCGCAGCGGCTGGGAGATCGCCCCCTGGAGAGCCAGGCAGTGGCATGGCCGCCTCTCGGACAAGGCTACAGCGGCGGCGACCTTGCTCTGCTCCGCACCCACGTACTCGCGCCCTGGGTGGAAGTCGAGCCCACAGAGGGTGCCGTGCCACCAGGTGGGACCGTTTCGCTTTCGGTCCGCTGCTGTGCGCAGCAGGATGCCCGGGCGCGCCTGCTGGTGATGACCAATGCGCCGCGCCAGCAAAACTTCTCCTTGCCCATCCGGGTTCGCACGGCGGTTGGTGAACAGGGGCCGCTCGCTGTCTACCCAAATCCTTTCAAGGCCAGTGCGACGGTCCTCCTGCAGCTCGAGAAGGGATGTGCCGCCGTGGAGGTGGCAGTGTACGACCTGCTCGGGCGCAGGGTGCGCCTGCTGGCCCGAGGCCCACTGGAGGCGGGTCGGCACCGTCTGCCGTGGGACGGAAGAGACTCATCAGGCGTGCCAGTTCCTTCCGGCATCTATCTGGTGCAGGCAAGACTCCCGAACCTGGTGACGACCACGAAGCTTGTGCGCCTGCACTGAATGCTCCCCGCCGGAGACCCGTGAAGAATCAACTTGCATCATGTCCCTGCGTTTTGTAGTTTTCAGTTGGCAAAGCAGGCTGGCGGCTGCTGGTGCTCTGCCAGGACTCCAGGTTGGAGCAGGCGCGCGCAGCTGTTTGCCGGCTGCACAGATTGATCGGCGCTCGACGTTGAGGCACTAATCGCAGCAAAAGGGCCAGGATGATCGGCGATCTGTTGTACGTATGCCCGTTGTGCAAGACTCCGGATGCCATTGCCAGGGCTGGGCGCAGGACGGTGTGCAGGCAGTGTGGCGCAGAGGTAAAACGGCGTGGTCGCTTACTGGGCGTGAACGGGCGCTTCCGAGACTGCGCCTTCTGGTTCGACCAGATGGCGCCTCTGCCGGAACTGCGTGCGAACCGTCCAGGGGCAGGGGTGTCTCAGGACGTGGGCCTCACTGTCCTCAGCCAGGCGGCGGTGCTCAGACAGGCGCGCCCAGCAGGGCGATACCGCACCTACGCGGGGGTCGAGGCCGAGTTGGAACGCATGGTACCAGTCGATCAAGGGCAGGTCAAGCTCACCGACGAGGCTTTTCACTTCTTGGGCAAGGAGCGACAGTGGACATTTCCCTGGCAAGAGGTGACCTGCGTGACCACGGACGCGCACTATTTTGTGCTCAAGGCTCGCGACCAGCGTTACTTCCAGATTCGCTTTCTCCACGAAAGCCCGTTGAAGTATGAATGCCTCTGCCGGGACGCGCTCCGAGCGTTTTGGCGTCGGCGCGGGGCAGCGGAAATCGTGGAGTTTCAACCCCAGGTTACCTTCCGTTGGCCCTGCCGCGCCGAGGGGCGACATCTGGTGCGGTGGCAGGTGGAAAAGCGACCGCCGCGGGAATCGCTTGCCACCAGGCTCCTCTACTCTTCCCTGAAAATGGCGCTCGCACTTCTGCTGAGAGCCTTGTTCGGCGTGCGAGTGGAAGGTCGCGAGAATGTGCCACGAAACGGGCCCTTCATCCTGGTGATCAACCACGAAGGCTACTTGGATTCCTTCTTCACGCTCGCGCTCTTGCCGCGCAAAGTGGCTTACCTGGCGAAGAACTCGGAGTTCGAGAACGGGGCAGTCCGCTGGCTGATGCGCCAATTGCGGGTCATCCCGGTCCGTCGTCATGAGGTCGACCCGTCCGTGGTGCGCAATGCACTGAGGATTTTGTCAGTCGGGGAACCGGTGGGGATTTTTGTGGAGGGGGAGCGCACCTGGGACGGTCGCCCGCTGCCAGCAAAGGTGGGGACCGTGCGTCTGGTGCTCCGCGCCGGCGTGCCCATCGTGCCGGTGCGCATCCGTGGCTCATTCGAAGTGCTGCCGCGCTGGGACAGTCACGTGCAACGGCATCGAGTCACGCTCACCGTGGGGCACCCCTTTGCCTTGCGGTTTCCGGCGGATCGTTTGCCAGAGGTGGCCGAGTTCCTCATGCAGCGCATTTTCGCCTTGGGGGAGAAATAGCGTGACCGAGAGTCGCCGACCCATTCTCCTGTTTGCCTGCTGCGCCCCGGACGCCACCGTGGCCATAGAACGGCTGTCGCCGGCGTGGGAAGTAACGGTGTTCTTCTACAACCCGAACATCCACCCGCGCGCCGAGTATGACCTGCGCCTGGAAGAAATGCGGAAAGTGGCGCAGGCGATGGAGGTGCCACTGGTTGTCGGCCCGTACGAAGACCAGCTCTGGTTGGCGATGGTAAAGGGACTGGAAGAGGAACCGGAGAAGGGCCGGCGCTGCCATGTCTGTTTCCGAATGCGTCTGGAAGCCACCGCGCGCCAGGCGAAGCACCTGAGCATTTCGGTCTTCGCCACCACCCTGACGGTGAGCCCGCACAAGGATGCGCGCACCATTTGCGCGCTCGGGCAGGAGCTGGCCGCACAATACGGCCTGGAATTCCTGGGGGCAAACTTCAAGAAGCAAGATGGCTTCGAGCGCAGCATCGAACTGAGCAAGGCGCTGGGGCTCTATCGCCAGAACTACTGCGGCTGCCTGTTCAGCCGCAGGAACCGTGGCCAGGAGGAGAAATGAAGGAGGCGCTGTTCTACGCCAAACTCGAGGGGGGCAAAGTGCGCTGCGAGTTGTGCCCGCACCGCTGCATCATAGGCGAGGGAAAGACGGGCGTCTGCGGCGTGCGCCAGAACAAGGGTGGGGTGCTCTACTCGCTGGTCTACGGCAAGGCGATCGCCGTACATGTGGACCCCATCGAGAAGAAGCCTTTGTTCCATGTGTACCCCGGGTCGCGCTCGTTTTCCCTGGCCACGGTAGGATGCAACTTCAGCTGTCGATTTTGCCAGAACGCCGACATTTCGCAGATGCCGCGCAACACCGGGCACGTGGCAGGGGAAGATCTCCCGCCGGACGAGGTGGTGGCTGCCGCCCTCAGGCACCATTGTCGTACCATCGCCTACACCTACACGGAGCCGACTGTGTTCTACGAGTACGCGGAGGCGTGCGCTCAAGGAGCGGTTGCCCACGGCATCAAGAATGTCTTTGTCACCAATGGTTTCATCTGCGAGGAACCGCTCAGGCGTCTGCAGGGAGTCTTGCATGCGGCCAACGTCGACCTGAAGGGCTTTGACGAGCAGTTCTACCGCAAGGTGGTCGGCGGCAGACTGGACAGCGTCCTGCAGACCTTGCGTCTGATGAAGGAGCTCGGCATGTGGGTGGAGGTGACGACGCTTCTGGTCCCAACCCACGTGGACCAGGAGGACCAGTTGCGGGCCATCGCCCGCTTCATTGTCGAGGAGTTGGGCAAAGAAACCCCCTGGCACGTGACGCGCTTCTACCCTCAGTACCGGCTCACTGATCTTCCTCCCACTCCTTTGGCATCGCTGCACCGTGCGCGGCAGATAGGGTTGGAGGCGGGACTCCATTACGTGTACAGCGGCAACGTCCCGAGCGACGAAGGCGAGCACACTTACTGCTACAAGTGTGGGGCGACGGTGATCGAGCGCCACGGGTTCTCCGTCAGGCAGGTGCGCTTGCGGGAAGGCGCCTGTGCCCACTGCGGGGCACCAATTCATGGCATAGGGCTGCCGTAACGGCGAGGAAGTCATGGTACGCGCACTCACCATCGCTGGTTCCGACTCCGGAGGCGGGGCAGGTATTCAGGCTGACCTCAAGACCTTCTGTGCCTTCAAGGTCTACGGGATGTCGGTCATCACCGCGGTGACGGCGCAGAACACGATGGGGGTGCACGGTATTTTCGCCCTGCCCGCGGAGTTCGTGGCCGAACAACTTCACTGCGTGCTGGAGGACATCGGCGCCGATGCAGCGAAGACGGGTATGCTGTCCAATGTCCAGATCGTGCGCGCCGTGGCTGCCGAGCTGCGTCGGCACCAGGTACGCAACGTCGTAGTCGACCCGGTGATGCTGGCCAAGCGGGGCGAGCCTCTGTTGCAGCCCGAGGCGCGTCAGGCGCTGGTGGAGGAGCTCCTGCCCCTGGCCGAGGTGGTAACGCCGAACATCCCCGAGGCGGAGGCTCTTGCAGAGATGCACATCGAGAGCTTGGACGACATGAAGCGTGCCGCAGAGCGCATCCTCGCCCGCGGCGCGCGCGCCGTGGTTGTCAAGGGCGGACACCGCACCTCGGACGCCACCGACGTGCTCTTCGATGGACAGGCTATGCTGGAACTGCGGGGGGAACGGCTCGCCAATCCGCATACTCATGGCAGCGGCTGCACGTTCTCGGCGGCCATCGCGGCAGGACTGGCAAAGGGCAAGCCTCTTGTCGAGGCGGTGCGTGGCGCCAAGGCCTTTGTGACCAAGGCCATCGCTCATGCCGAGCAGGTGGGCAATGGCATCGCTGGCCTCAACCACTTTGTGGAGCCTTAGCAGGCGCCACAGCCATTACCTTGATTTCCCTTGATTTTTTCCCGTGATATTTGTACCCTTTTATAGCTTTCGGCAACGCTTTTACCCAAGTGAGGAGGAGCATACCATGAGACGCAGGTGGGCGACAGCTGTCGTGTTGACGGTGCTATGCATGGCGCTGGTACCCGTCACCTCTTCGGCGCAGTGGGAAAAGCAGTTAGGCGTAAGAGTTGGGTTCCTCAGCCCCAAAGACGCCAAGTCTGGCTTTTCCATCGGTGCCTCGTTAGGCGCCGAGGTAGATGAAGCAGTGTCCATCGGCATTGCCGCCGACTTGTTCCGCAGGCACTATGTGAAGACTTCCGCAGTGGCGACCACAGAGTACCAAAGCGGCGTCAGTGAGACCACCATCCAGAAAGAGGTTGACTACAACACCACGATTGTGCCTCTCCTCGCAGAGCTGCTGGTGAGAATGCGGGGCAGCAGAGTGCATGCCTACTTGTTGCGCGGGAGCCTTGGCTACGAGCTTCTGTGGAACAAGGAGCAGAACTTTGCTCAGGACATTTCAGAGAGGCGCTTCTACAGCGGTTTTACCTGGCAGGTTGGCGGCGGCATCATGTACAGGCTAGGGCGCCGGTCGGACATTTCCGCTGAGGTGTTCTACAGCAGCGCCGAGGTGTCGCGCAATCGTACCGAGACGCCTGCAGGGCTGCCCGTGTGGGACCAGGTGGACCTGTCGGGCATCGGTGCCAGGGTGACCGTGGTGATGGGCCTCTGGTAAGGGTAGCCAAGCCGAATGTATGAAGACCGGCTGAGAACCAGGTTCAGCCTGGCCATGGTGGCCATGCCCAGGGCGGTGAAGTGGCTGTTGGCCGCCAACATAGTCATGTTCATTGTCCAGCAGTTGGGGAACGCATTCCTGCAGCCGATGGTTGTCTCGGGCAGGCTCCTTCTGCCGGTGCGCATTCCTCGCCTGGAGGCCTTCCTTGCCCTCATCCCAGCCTGGGTGGTGGGCAAAGGATGGTGGTGGCAGATCTTCACCTACATGTTCCTGCACGGGAACTTGCTCCACCTCCTGGTGAACATGCTGTTCCTGTGGGTGTTCGGCGCGGAGCTGGAGCGGGTCTGGGGTTGGCGGCGCCTACTGTCCTACTACCTCACCTGCGGGATTGGGGCGGGCGTTTTCCATCTGGTGTTCCGTCTGCACTCGGCAGTGCCTGTGGTGGGCGCTTCCGGGGCGGTGTACGGCCTCCTCATGGCCTATGGCCTGCTTTTCCCGGAGCGTGTCATCACCCTGTTTTTATTCTTCGTGCTCCCCATCCAGATCAGGGCGAAGTACTTGGTGTTGCTTTTCGGCGGGATGTCACTGTTGGGTGGGATTGGCAGCCTGTTCGGCAGCGAGGGGGGCATCGCCCACTTGGCCCACCTTGGGGGCATGGTCGTCGGTTACTTCTACTTGCGTCGCGGCTGGCTGTTTGGCAATCCACTGGTACGTGTGCGGCAGTGGTGGCGGAACCGTCGTGTGGAGGCCCAGCAGCGCCGCTGGGAGAAGATGCAACGCTATCGCCAGCGCGTGGATATGCTCCTGGACAAGATCAACGAGGTGGGCTATGACAACCTCACCTCGAGGGAAAAGAAGGAGCTGAAGCAGGCCAGCCGCTACCTGACGCGGAAGTGAAAGGGCGGAGGTACAACCTCGGGTGATGGTCGATGCCAAGAAGATGCGTCCCATGCTGAGCAAAGCCCTCAGCATGGCGCTTTTTTGTTGGCTGATCCTGGAGGCGGGGTCATTGGCGGGCCAGGTGCAGGGCGTGCTGGTGCGCTACAAGGAAGACGCGCAGACCAGGCAGCTGCGCGCCTTTCAACAGAGCGGCTGCCACTATGTTGCACTCGATGAGCTGGCAGCTGCACTGGGCGGGCGGACGGTCAAGACCGCCAAGGCGAACAAGACGGTCCTCTACCTGGGCAAGGCGGAGCTCACCGTGTCGCCCTTCAACTGCTTCATAGTCATCGGCAACGCGGTCCGCCACATGCCCATAGAGGCTTTGCTGCGTGACGGGGAGCTGTTCGTGCCCGTGCAGTACTTCCTGGAAGCGGTGGCTGATTATCTGCCGGCAGGCCTGCAGTGGGATGAGAACAGCGCAACCCTGACGCTTGCCGCAGGTGGTGGCGCCGTGCAGGGCGTCACTGTGGAGGAGAAGGCGAACGGCACTCTGGTACGCATTGCCACCACGCGGCGCTTTGCCGCCTCGGACGTCTACACTAGCCTGCCGGGCAATGGGTGGCTGTATGTGGATTTCTATAAGGGCACGGTCGACAGTACGGTTGCCAACCTGGACGACCGGGCAAAGATAGTGCGCCAGTGGTACACCAGCCAGCTCTCTCCTGAGCTGGCCCGCGTCGCCCTCAGGCTGCGTGGCAACCCCACAAAGAGGCAAGTGATCATCCCCAGCGAGGGCGCGGAGGTGTGGGTGTCGTTGCCTTCTCAGGACACCCTGTCCACCGACCTCGTGAACGACCTGCGGGCCCAGAGGGAGAAGTGGCGCGTCGACACGATTGTCTTGGACCCCGGCCATGGGGGCAAGGACCCCGGCGCAATCGGTCCCACTGGACTTTATGAGAAGGACGTGACCCTATCGGTGGCCAAAGAGCTGCGCGCCATGCTTGAGGACGAACTGGGTCTGACCGTGCACATGACGCGCACTGGAGACACCTACCCCACCCTCAAGCAGCGCACCACTTTGGCCAACCGGCGGAATGGCAAGCTGTTCATCAGCATCCACGCCAATGCCCACCGCAGCCCAAAGGCGCGCGGCTTCTCTGTGTACATCCTCGGTCCTGCCAAGTCCGAGGAAGCCCTTGAAGTGGCGCGCCGCGAGAATGCCGTGCTCCAGGAGTACGAGTCGGCGGCCAACGGCTACGACGAGATGGCCAACCCTAACTTCATTCTTGCGGTGATGGCGCACAACGAATTCGTGCGCGAAAGCGAGCAATTAGCTGGTCTCATCTCCCGCGGCCTGGAGCGATGGGCCAAGACGCCCAATCTCGGCGTTGAGCAGGCCGGCTTCTACGTGCTCGTGGGTGCCTCCATGCCCAGTGTGCTGGTGGAAGTGGGCTTCATTTCAAACCGGGAGGAGGAAAAGCTCCTGCGCATGAAGGGTCACCACAAGCGGATCGCTCGCGGCATTTTCGAAGGGATAAAGCGTTTCAAGGAGACCTACGAGACGCCGCTGTCCACCGGGTCACGCCAGCCATCCGGTTGGAGTGAGGCGCTGCGCTGACCAGTAGCAGAGGGCCTGGTGAACTGTGGTGAGCTCTTTGGCACAAAAGCTCTTTGCTGCAGGGGTGGTCGGCGCAGGTGGTGGAGGGTTTCCCACGCACCACAAGGTCGCCCACCGAGTGGAGTGGGTGATTGCCAACGCCGCGGAGTGTGAACCTCTTCTCTACAGCGACCAGGAGGTCTTGCGCGTCGAGGGGGAGCAAGTGCTGACGGGGCTGCGGCTGATCGCGCAGGCAACAGGTGCCCAGAGGGTCGCCATCGCTGTCAAGAAGAAGAACCGCGATCTGGTTGCTCCGCTGCGTGATGCTGCCGAGGTGGTGGAGCTCCCCGACGTTTACCCGGCGGGTGACGAGCATGAGGTGGTGGCTCTTGCCACCGGCAGGTCGGTGCCCGAAGGGGGCCTGCCCGTGCAAGTGGGTGTGCTGGTGCAAAACGTCGAGACGCTGCGCAATGTGGCTGCTGCCTGGCAAGGCGAGCCGGTCACGCACCGCACCCTGACCGTGGGCGGCTGTGTGCAGCAGCCCAAGGTGGTGCGCGTTCCTGTGGGGACCACGGTACGGGAGCTCTTGTCGCTCTGCGGAGGCGCGCAGTGCCAAGCCCCCGCATTCTTCATGGGCGGCGTCATGATGGGGGCACTGACCACTGATCCGGAGACCCCCATCGACAAGACCACGGCAGCGGTGATTGTGCTCCCCTTGGCCCACCCCTGTGCGCAGCGGCGCATGCAGAGTGTTGCCCACCAGCTGCGCAACGCGAGGTCTGCCTGTACCCAGTGCGTATTGTGCACCGAGACGTGCAATCGCTACCTGCTGGGGCATCACTTGGAACCGCATCGGGTCATGCGGAGCATGGCCTTGGGGCTGGCTGCGGAGAGCGAGGTCGGCCACATGGCGCTGCTCTGCTCAGAGTGCGGCGCGTGCGAATACGCCTGCCCAATGGGCTTGTCGCCGCGCCTGGTGAACAGGGAGCTGAAGGGTGCTCTGCGCAGTGCGGGGGTGCAGGCGCCCCAGCCCCGCGAGACCAAGGCGCGCGTTCGCATGGGCAGTGGGCGCATTCCCACATCGCGGCTGATGGCTCGGTTCCAGCTCGCGCCCTATGCCCGTCCGGCGCGGTACTGTGAGCAGGAAGTGGTGCCGAAGCGCGTGCGCATTCGCCTCAAGCAACATGCGGGCTCCCCAGCGCGGCCCGTGGTGAGGCGCGGCCAGCAAGTGGCTGCCGGCCAACTCATCGGCGATTGCCGCCCAGACGAAGTGAGCGCCCGGGTGCAGGCCTCCATCTCCGGCCGAGTGGCAGAAGTGGACGAGGAAATGGTCTGCATCGAAGCGGCGTGATTGGAAATGGCAGAGGAGCGATGACGCAAGCGGCGCGTGACTGCATAGGCTTGGTGGAGTTCAACAGCATCGCGGTGGGCATCGAGGCAGCGGATGCCATGCTCAAGGTGAGCGAGGTGGAGCTGGTGGCGGCCAAGACGGTCTGCCCCGGCAAGTATATCTGCCTGGTGCGTGGCGATGTCGCGGCCGTACAGAGCAGCGTCAATGCCGGTGTGGCCAGAGGTGGCGAAACGGTGGTCGACGAAATGGTCCTGCCACGCGTGCACCAGGGCGTTTTCCCGGCCATCAGCGCCACCTCTGCCGTCGAGCACGTCGAAGCGCTGGGGATCATCGAGACCTTTTCGGTTGCCTCCAGCATTCAGGCGGCCGATGCCGCGGCCAAGGCGGCTAAGGTGACGCTCATCGAAGTGCGGCTGGCCGTGGGACTTGGTGGCAAGTCGTTCGTGACCCTCACGGGCGAGGTGGCGGCCGCCAGGGCGGCTGTGGAGGCAGGCGCGGCAGTGGTGCAGCCCAAAGGCTTGCTGATGCGCAAGGTGGTGATCCCAGCCCCGAAGGCAGAGCTGGTCACCAGCCTGCTGTGAACGGAATCGCTGCGGCTCTGTTGTTGAGGAAAGCATATGCAAGAGAGGGTGCAAGTCGGAAGAAGTGACAAGAGTGACCTGCTGTTGACCATCGAGCGACGCACGCGGGGTGGCATCCGGCTCGAGTTAGTCAGCTCGGTGGCCGGCACATTTGGCCCACAAATCCGCGCCACCATTCTTTCTACCCTCGAGGCCTTGGGCGTGCGTCATGCCTCCGTGGCGGTAGACGACAAGGGCGCCTTAGACTACGTCATTCAGGCCCGTGTCGAGGCGGGCGTGCGCGCCCTCTGGGCGGTGGAAGGGCTCGGGGTTTGGCCTGAGCGGCGGGTCAAGCGGAGGCAGGTGCCCAAGGACCGCCTGCGGCGCACGCGCCTCTACCTGCCCGGCAACAACCCCGACCTGATGCTCAACGCGGGACTCTTCGGGGCGGATAGCGTCATCTTGGACCTTGAAGATTCGGTGGCCCCTGCGGACAAGGCCGCAGCCCGCGTGTTAGTGCGCAACAGCCTACTGGCGGTGGACTTTGGTGCGGCCGAGCGCATCGTGCGCATCAACGCCCTATCCGCAGAGTTCGGCGCCGCAGATCTGGAGATGGTGGTGCCGGCCCAGCCGGACACGATCCTCATCCCCAAGTGCGAGACGGCAGAAAGCGTCCTGGAGGTCGAGCAGAGAGTGGCTGCCCTTGAGCGAGAGCACCACCTTCGCTACCAGATCTGGCTCATGCCACTCATCGAGAGTGCGAGAGGGGTGCTCAACGCCTACCACATCGCCTCGGCCAGCCAGCGGGTGGTTGCCCTCTGCTTTGGGGCGGAGGATTTCACCGCAGACATCGGCGCGGAGCGCACCGCCGAGGGCAAGGAGAGCTTTGTGGCGCGCAGCCTGCTGGTGCTGGCGGCAAAGGCGGCGCGCGTGCAGGCCATCGATACCGTGTTCTCCGACGTTGCCGACGTCGACGGCTTGCTGAAAAGCACAGAAGAGGCCATCGCCTTGGGCTTTGAAGGCAAAGGGGTCATTCACCCGGCGCAGATCGAGCCCATCCATCGCGCGTTTGCCCCGACTCCGGAGCGGATTGCGCATGCGCAGCAGGTGATTGCCGCACTGGAGGAGGCAGAGCAACGCGGTACAGGCGTCGCCAGTCTCGGCACAAAGATGATCGATGCGCCCGTGGTGGCACGGGCAAGACGCACCCTGCAACTGGCGAAGGCCCTTGGCCTTATCGACTGAGGAACCACGAGGTGTGGGAATGGACCTGGTAGAGAACGCCGTGGGACGGTTAGTGCCCACCGAGATTGAAGGGAGAAAGCTGCGACCATTTCAGGGGGCTCACGCCGACGAAGGCGGGGGACGTACTGCTGGCGCGCCCATCCGCGCCGCCAGCGACTATCGCAACAAGCTCCTCAAGTCGTTGGACGACGCCATTGATGCCTGTGGCATCAGGGACGGCATGACGGTCTCCTTCCACCACCACTTGCGGGACGGCGACTATGTGGTGAACATGGTCATGGACAAGCTGGCGCGCAGAGGCCTCAAAGACCTGGTGGTCGCCCCCTCTGCGCTCTTCCCCTGCCACGAGCCGTTGGTGCGGCACATCGAAAAGGGCGTGGTGCGTCGGGTCGAGGGATCGATGAACGGGCCGGTGGGCCGAGCGTGCTCGTTAGGAAAGATGAAGAGCGTGTGCGTGCTCCGTTCCCATGGCGGCCGCTATCGCGCCATCCAGGATGGCGACCTGCACATCGATGTCGCCTTCATCGCTGCGCCGGCTGTCGACGCGCACGGCAATGCCAACGGCGTCTATGGCAAATCGGCATGCGGCCCACTCGGCTTTGCCTTGGCAGATTCCCTTTACGCCGACAAGGTGGTAGTCGTCACTGACAACCTCGTGCCCTTTCCCTGCTACCCGTGGAGCATCCAGGGCGGCAACGTCGACTACGTCGTCCAGGTGGAGGCCATAGGGGACCCGGCGCGCATCGTTTCCGGCACCACGGTGATCACGCGCAGCCCCACGCGGCTGCTCATCGCCAAGTACGCTGCGCAGCTGGTGGTGGACAGCGGCATCATGCACGAGCCGCACTTCTCTTTTCAGGCAGGGGCCGGGGGCGTCTCCCTTGCCTTCGTGCAGTTCATGGCCGAGCACATGGCGCGTGCCGGTGTGGTCGCCGACTTTGTGCGGGGTGGCTCCACCCAATTCATGGTGGACCTGCTCAACCAGGGCCTCACGCGCTACATCCTGGACGGCCAGAGCTTCGACCTGGCCGGAGTGCAGTCCCTTCGCGACAATCCGCGCCACATCGAGACCAATCCTTTCGTGTCCTACAACTACCACAGCAAGGGTTGTTTCGCCCAAATGGTCAAGGTGTCGGTGCTGGGCGCCACGGAAATCGACCTCGACTTCAACGTCAATGTCAACACCCACTCTGATGGCTGGTTGCTGCACGGCATCGGTGGGTTCACGGATGCTGCCGATGCAGAGGTCACCATTATCACCGCGCCGTTGGTGCGGGGGCGAGTGCCGATCATCGTGGATAAAGTGGTGACCGTTACTGCCCCAGGCGAGATGATCGACGTGGTGGTGACCGAGCGCGGCATTGCCATCAACCCACGGCGCAAAGACCTGTTGCAGCGCTTGAAACGGAGCAGTTTGCCCATCGTGCCCATCGACAAGCTCTATCGCATGGCGGTCGACCTGACAGGGCAGCCGGAAAAGCCCACCTTCGCCGAGCGCATCGTCGCGCTCATCGAGTTTCGTGATGGCACAATCATCGATGCGGTGCGCCAGCTGGTGCCGAAGACCTGAGCAGGCTGTGCCTTTTTTCCGTTTGACTTTTAGGTGGGAATGGTCTATATTTGGCTTTTGTGGTGCGCCCCGCGGGGTGCAGCCTGAGCTCCGCGCCAAGCAGTGGAGTTGAGCCATTTCCTCTCAGGAGGTAGTCTGTCGATGCGTAGAAAAAACCTGTTCAAGCTTGTGTTACTCGTGGTGCTGCTGGGCTGGGCCTTGTATCAGCTGTACCCGACCTACCGGGTCGGCAGTTTGGAGAAGAAGCAGAAGGCCTACTTGGGACAATTGAGCCGCCTCGTGGGCATGGACGAGCGGCAGTTGTTGAGCGCCCTCACCGTGGGGGAGCTGGAGGCCACCGTCAGTGCAGCAGGGGCAACTCTGCCAGCAGAGGCGCGCCAGCAGGCACGAGAATTGAGCGGCAAGCTGATTACCTTGCGCAGCAAGATCGACAAGTTGGAGCCCAAGGCGTTGCGCCAGGGCCTCGACCTGGTGGGAGGCACCTACCTTGTGTACGAAGCCGACCTGCGGCAACTGGCGCGCACGCTGGCTCGCGACCGTGATGAACGCTTCAGCGAGATTCTGGACGCGGCGGACAAGCGGGCCAGGGCCGAGAACCGCGACTTTTTTGACGTGATGGTGCAGGAGTTCAAGGCGCGCAACATCCCCCTCAACCGCTACTATGGGCGGCGCGGCCAGAGCGACGATGTCATCATCGATGACTTGCGCAAAGAGGCCAAGGATGGCATCGCGCGCACCTTAGAGGTGCTGCGCAACCGCATCGACCAGTTCGGCGTGTCCGAGCCGGTGATCGCCCCGCAGGGGGACAAACGTATCGTCATTGAGTTGGCCGGCGTGCAGGACATCGAGCGCGCCAAGCGGATCATCAACACCACTGCATTGCTGGAGTTCAAGCTGGTGCGCGAACCGGACATTACCCTTTCGGTCCTGCAAGACATCGACAAGACGGTGAAGCGCATGCGCAGCAAGGGCCGGGTGGAGGAGCTGGCTGCCGCCGCGCAGAAAGATACCGCCAAGACGTTGCCCGAGGGGAAGAAAGCCCAGGAGCGCGAGATTGACTTGAGCCAGCTCTTCGGCAAGACAGAGACCGGCGACACTGCCAAGGCGGAGGCTCCTGCGGAAAGCACTGTGGTCGTCGACCAACAGACGTTTGAGGAGTACCCCTTCTTCTCGCTTCTGCGTTACGTGGAGGGCACCGACCAGATCAGCGTGCCGGAGCAGAACGTGGCTGCCATCAAGCGCATCTTGCAGATGCCGGAGGTGCAGAAGGTCATCCCGCGGGACGCCGAGTTTCTGTGGGGCGCACAGCCGTATGTGTCGCGCGGGCAGCGCTATCATCAGCTCTACTTTGTCAAGAGAGAACCAGAGCTGGTGGGCGCCTACTTGAAGACGGCGGATGTGGCCTTCGGAGGAGGCGAAAGCTCGGTGCGCGCCGGGCAGGCCGAGGTGCACTTTGAGTTGAACAGCGAAGGCGCCAAGATCTTCCGCCGCGTGACTGGTGCCAATGTCGGCAGGTTCTTGGCTATCGTGCTGGATGGCAAGGTCTATTCGGCGCCGCGCATCAAAGAGCGCATCCCCGGAGGCAGCGGACGCATCGAAGGCAGCTTCACCCGCGAAGAGGCGCGTGACTTGGCGGTGGTGCTGCGCGCCGGTGCACTGCCGGCACCGGTGGAGGTCATCGAGGAGCGCACGGTGGGCCCCTCCTTGGGACAGGACTCGATCGAGAAGGGTAAACTTTCCGCCATCATCGGCGCGGCTCTGGCGGTAGTGTTCATGATCGTCTACTACCGCATGTCCGGCGTGATCGCCAATGTCGCGCTGGCGCTGAACATCTTTTTCCTGATCGCGGCGCTGGCAGGCTTGCGCGCCACTCTCACTCTGCCAGGTGTGGCTGGCATCGTGCTCACCGTGGGTATGGCGGTGGACGCCAACGTGCTCATTTTCGAGCGCATCCGTGAGGAGCTGCGCACCGGCAAGACCATCCGGGCGGCCATCGACGCCGGCTACTCCCGCGCGTTCCGCACGATCTTGGACTCCAATGTCACCACCCTCATCACGGCCGTCGTGCTGTACCAGTTTGGTAGTGGCCCGGTACGCGGCTTCGCCACCACCCTGTCCATCGGCCTTGTCATCAACATGTATACAGCCATCGTGGTGACGCGCATGATCTTTGATTATGTCACCGAGCGCTATGCACTGACCAAGCTCAGCATATGATGGTTCGCGGCGATGCGGCATCACAAGGAGACAGACCAGATGCAACTCTTCAAGCAGACATCCATAGACTTCCTGCGCATGCGCAAAGCAGCCTACACCTTTTCCGGTGTCCTGATCCTGGCAGGCCTCATCTCTCTGATTGCGCATGGCGGGCCGCGTTACGGGATCGATTTTCGCGGCGGCACCTCCATTGTGTTGGAATTCAAGGAACAGGTGAGCGTGGGCCAGGTGCGGGCGTCGCTATCGAAAATCGGTTTTGGCACTGCCGAGATCAAGGCCTCCACCTCGTTGCGCGGCGCCCGGACCGGCAGCGACGTCCTCATCCGGGTTGAACAGGGCGAGCTGAGTGGCGAACGGGTTGCCGAGAAGATCAAGGACCAGCTGACCAACGACTTGCCTGACAAGAGCTACGAGGTCTTGAGCATTGAATCCGTGGGTCCCAAGATCGGCGCAGAGCTGCGACGCGCAGCCACTTTGGCCATCTTCATCTCGCTGTTGCTCATCCTCATCTACATTAGCTGGCGGTTCGAGTTCCGTTTCGCTGTGGGTGCAGTGGTGGCCCTATTCCATGACGTGCTGATCACGCTGGGCATCTTCTCGTTGCTGAACATGGAAATCTGCCTGGTGGTGGTCGCGGCCTTCTTAACCCTGGTCGGTTACTCCCTGAACGATACCATTGTGGTTTTCGATCGTATCCGGGAAAACCTCAAGATCATGCGGCGCGAGAACATTCACACCATCGTCAATACCAGCATCAACCAGTCCCTGAGCAGGACGGTGATTACCGCCCTCACGACGCTGATGGTGCTGATTGTGCTCTTCTTCATCGGGGGGAGGGTCATCCACGGCTTTGCCTTTGCCCTCCTGATAGGGGTCACCATCGGTACCTACTCGTCCATTTTTGTGGCTAGCCCTATTGTCGTGGCCTGGCGGGGGTGGCTTGAGCGCAGGAAGCTCCACCGGGAAGTGGCCCGGGCCTGATTAGGCATAGGGGTATAGGAGGGAGCGATGACGCTCACCGAACGACAGTTTGGCCCGGTGACGGTTCTTTCCTTGGCGGGCAAAGTAATGGGGGGACCGGACGCTGGGCTCCTCAACGAAAGGGTCCACGAGCTGATCGAGGCCGGGGCCAGGAAGGTGGTCGCTGACCTGGCCCAGGTGCAGTGGATGAACAGCTCCGGACTGGGTTTGCTGATCAGCGCGCTGAGCACCCTGCGCAACAACGGTGGCGACCTGAAGTTGGCGTGCGTGACGCCGCGCATTCGCAGCCTGATGACTATCACCAAGCTGATCCACGTGTTTGAGACCTTCGACAGCGTGGAAGAGGCGGTCGAGAGTTTCGCTTAGACCGGAGGCAATGTGCCTGCGGGGAGGTGTGTGCGGTTGGGACTCCGGGTCGGGAAGGGGCCGATTCGGAGTCTTGTTTCGCAATGGCACGTGGTGGCGTGCCCCTAATTGCTCGGACAGCTCATGGGCATTCAAGTCATCGTCGGCACGCAGTGGGGAGATGAAGGAAAGGGCAAGATTGTCGACCTGCTCGCTGCCGAGGCCGACATTGTGGCCCGCTACAATGGCGGACCCAACGCCGGCCACACGGTGGTCATCGACGGGCAGGAGCTCGTTCTGCACCTCATCCCGTGTGGCATTCTCCGCGAAAATGTTACCTGCGTGATCGGCGCGGGGGTGGTGGTAGACCCCATTGCCTTGCAGAAGGAAATGGCCCTGCTCACCCAGAGAGGCGTGAATGTCGAGGGGAGGCTTTGGGTGAGCGATCGCGCCCATCTGATTCTGCCCCACCACTTGCACTATGAGCAGGCCAAGGAGCAGGCTTCCGCCGACCAGGCCATTGGCACGACGCGGCGGGGGATCGGCCCGGCCTACGCCGACAAGATGGAGCGCATTGGCCTGCGCGCCGGGGACGCTCACAACCCGGACTTGTTCCGTCGTAAGCTCCAGGCACTGACTGCGCAGAAGAACCTCCTGCTGGGCACCGTGCTGGGCGCGCCTGAGGTGGCGCAGGAGAGTCTGGACGATTACCTGGCCGCCGTCCGCGCGATGGAAGCGATGACCACGGATACCACGGCATTGCTTCACCGCGCATTGGCGCAAGGCAAGAGGATTGTCGCCGAAGGTGCGCAAGGGACCCTGCTGGACATCGACCACGGCACCTACCCTTTTGTGACCTCTTCGAGCTGCGTGAGTGGCGGGGCGAGCACTGGCTTGGGAGTACCGCCCACGGCGATCACCAGCGTCGTGGGGGTGACCAAGGCCTACACTACGCGGGTGGGCAACGGTCCCTTGCCCACGGAATTTGCCGAGGTAGAAGGCCAGAGGCTGCGCGACCTTGGCCGGGAGTACGGCGCCACCACCGGTCGGCCGCGGCGCTGCGGATGGTTGGACCTGGTGGCCGTAAGCTATGCGGTGCGTGTCAACGGCGTCTCGGAGCTGGCGATTACCAAGCTGGACGTTCTCGACGGCATGGAGAGCATCGCCGTGTGCACTGCCTACGAGATAGACGGAGGGCGGACCACCGACTTTCCAGGCGACATCGCGCGTTTGCGCAGCGCGCGGCCTGTCTACACGACCCTGCCGGGGTGGCGGCAGCCCACCGGCGCAGTGCGTACCTACCGTGACCTGCCAAAAGAGGCGCAGCAGTACATAGAGTTCATCGAGGTGCAGTGCGGAGCCCCGGTGCGCATCGTCTCCGTCGGGCCGGGGCGCGAACAGACCATCTTCCGCTGATCCCGTGGTCGCTGCAGACCAGCTACCGTTCATCACCAGCGGGGAGAAGGGCAGTGGCTGATTCGAAGTCTTGTCGCCGCCTCTTCCTCATCGGAACACTCGTGCTTTTGGCTGCAGGCCCAGGTCGCATCCTGGGGCAGGTGACGCTGTCAGAGGTCATGTTCGATCCCGCCACCAGCGAGGCCCACGACGAGTATGTGGAGATTTTCAACCTCAGCGCCACGGACTCGGTCGACCTCACCGGTTGGGCTATTGGCGACAGCATCGAGTTGGACAAGATTGTCGACGCAGGCTGGGGGATGACCCTGGGGCCGCGGCAGTTCGCCGTCATCCTGGACGGCAGCTACTTCGGCAACTCCAGCACTTACGACGGCGTTATCCCTGCCGAAGCATTAATTGTGAAAATCGACGACAGTGCCTTTGGCAGCGGTGGCTGGTCAAACAGCCTCCCAGAACGAGTGATTCTCACCAATGCCCGGGGCGACACCGTGAGCCGCTACCGCTACACACTCGGTAACCCTCAGGGCTACTCCGACGAAAAGATCGACCTGGAAGCTGGCGACGCGCCCGCTAACTGGGCGAACAGCCGTGTGCTTGGCGGCACGCCAGGGGCGCCCAACAGTGTCGGCGTCGGAGCCATAGACGTAGCGCTCAAGAGGGTGGGCTGGTCGCCTTCGCGTGTCCGGCGCGGCCAGAGCGTGCAGTTCACGGTGGTCGCGCTGAACGCCGGCCGCAAGGAAATCGCAAGCTGCCAGATTGCTCTGTACTGGGACCGCAACGAGGACGATTTAGGCAGTGAAGAGGAACTCCTGGAACCGCCGTTCTTTAGCCCCTCTCTCCAGCCCGGCGACAGCGCGGTGGCGAACTTGACGTGGCATGCGGTGCCAGCCGGAGTGCATCAGCTTATAGCGCGGGTGGGGGGCCAAGGCGACAGCTCCCCGGAGAACGACCAGCAGAGGGCAACTCTTGGCGTCGGGGTATGGCCCGGCGAAGTGGTCATCAACGAAGTCATGTACTGGCCGAGTGCAGGGGAGCCCGAGTGGGTGGAGATCCTGAACCGCAGCCCGGAGGCGCTCGACTTGCGGCTGTGGTCGCTCAGCGATTCCCGCATTGCTGCACGCCTGACCATCACCGACACGAAGGCGCTCCTTGCCCCTGGTGGGTTCGCTTTGCTCGCGGAAGACACCCTGGTTCGGGCACTCTTCCCCACTTTGTCGGGTCCGGTCTTTGTACCAAAACGGGGCTGGCTTGCCCTCAACAACACCGGCGACGCAGTGGTCATTTGGGATGCCGCAGGCTTTTCTGTGGACAGTCTGTACTACACCGCCTCGTGGGGTGGTGAAACCGGCGTGTCCCTGGAGCGGGTGAGGCCAGACTGGCCAACCAACAGTCGCAGGAACTGGGGCTTCTGCCGGGCGCCATTGGGGGGTACGCCCAATGCCCCAAACAGTATTCGTCCCCGCGATAAGCACGTTGGACTTGGCGCTGCGGGGGTGCAGTTTGAGCCGCTACAGCCGCGCTCCGGGCAAACGGTGCGCGCTTCGGTATGGGTCTACAACCACGGCATGGATACGGCAGAGAGCGGCATGGTCGCCTTCTACCGCGACGCGAACTATGACCTCCACACCGGCGCGCAAGAACTGGTGGGCCTCTGCTGCCCGTTGGCAGGTCTGGCAGGTGGCGACTCTTTGTTGTGCAGGATCGAGCTGGGGGCCGCTGCCCCTGGGCTTACCCGCATCATCGCCCGGCTGCTGGAGGTGGAAGATCCGGACACCTCCGACGACATGGCCTATGGGGAGTATCGCGTGCCGTTCCAAGGAGGCGATCTCATCATCAATGAGATTATGTTCCAGCCGCGCTCCGGTGCCAGCGAGTGGATAGAGCTGTTCAACCCTCGCGACGAGGGCGTGGACCTCTATGACTGGACGGTGAGCGATGAAAACGTCACCACGCGGGTGCGCCTTACCGATCGGCACCTGGTGGTGCCGCCAGGCGGGTATCTGGTCGTGGCCAAGGACACCACCATGAAGAGGGATTTCCCGGAGTTCCGTGGTCCCCTGCTGACGATTGGCAGCAAATGGCCAACCCTCAACAACGACGCCGACCTGGTGGTCCTCCGCGATTTGACTGGGGCGACCATCGACAGCGTGGCTTATGCTGCTTCTTGGGGGCCGGTGGCAACAGGGGTGTCTCTGGAAAGGGTGCGTGCGGAAGAGCCATCCACTTCGTCCAGCAATTGGCGCGCCTCGGTGAACGCCCGGGGCGGAACGCCAGGCCTGGTGAACAGCGTGAGTCCCTTGCCCGTGGACGTCGAGGTGGTGGCGGGTTCGATCCAGTGGGCGCCGTTTGTGCCTCGTGCCCAGGGGACGGTGACCATTGCAGCGGCGGTGCGCAATGTGGGACGCCAGACTGTGGCCGGCGTGGAGGTGAGCTGCTACTGGGACGCCGACGGCGACTCCGTGCTGACGGCTGCAGAACTGCTCGCCACGCCGCAGGTGGTGGGCGAATTGGCCAGCGGGGGGAGGCAGACCTTGCTCTTCCGCTGGGAAGGGGTGCCGGCCGGAGTGCACAGCATCGCAGTGGTGGCGAGCTGCCCAAATGACCAGCGGCCGGACAATGACCGTCGTTTTGCGGAGTTAGTGGTGGCCTTCCCGGTGGGGCAGGTGCTGGTCAACGAAATTATGTACGCGCCTTTTTCCGGGCAGCCGGAGTGGGTGGAGTTGTACAATGCAGGTCCCGGCGAGGTGGACTTGTACGGCTGGGCCTTGGGGGATGTGACCTCTGGGCCGCGACTGTTCGGCGCTACTCGGCTGCGCGTGCCCGAGGGGGGCTTTGTGCTGGTGGCAGCGGATTCCGCACTGCGCTTTCAGTACGGCTCTCTGCCTGCCCCGCTGCTGACGGTGGTCACCGGGTGGCCGGCGCTCAACAATGACCAGGATGAGGTGCGGGTTTACGACCCTGCGGGTGTGGTGGTGGACAGCGTGCACTACTTTTCCCGCTGGGGGATGCGCACGGGTGTGTCTCTGGAACGCGTGCGCTACGAGTGGGGCTCGCAGGACAGCAGCAACTGGCGGCTCAGTACTGCCCCCGAGGGCGCCACACCAGGGATGGAAAACAGCGTGAGCCCATTGGCGGTGGACGTTGGTGTGGCTCCTGCCGGCCTCTCTTTCTTCCCTGAGAAGCCACGCGTCGGCGAAAGCGTTCGCCTCGGGGTCCAAATATGCAACCAAGGCCGGGCAGCCGCCGAGCACCCGCACGTGGAGTTCTTCTGGGACAGCAACCGCGATAGTTTGTTTGAGCCGAGCGAGCGATTGGGAGAGCCAGTTGACATAGCAAGACTGCTGCCTGATGAGTGCCGATCCGTAGAAATGGAATGGCGCGAGGCCCCGTCCGGCGTCATGTGGATTGGCGTTCAGGTGACGTGCGCAGGCGACATGAAGCTGGCTAACAACGTCGCCGTGGCTGAACTCGTGGTGGGCTTTGCCAAGGGAACGCTGGTGATCAACGAGATCATGTACTCGCCCCTCACCGGCATGGGTGAGTGGGTGGAGCTGTACAACCGCAGCGAGGGGGCGGTGAACATAGAGAAGTGGCTTTTCTCCGATGCGGACGTGGCCAAGCGCCGGATGGTGAGCAAGGCGCCTTTGGTAGTGCCGCCCGGCGGCTTTGTGCTGCTGGCTCAGGATTCCTCCTTGGCGAAGAGCGGAGAACTTGGCCCAAGTCCACTACTCGTGATACCCTCTTGGCCGGCGCTCTCCGCCACTGGCGATGCCGTGGTCGTCTACGACCCCCACGGCGCCGTCATCGACAGTGTGGCCTACGACCAGAGCTGGGGTGGGGGCACGGGCGTGTCGCTGGAAAGAATCAACCCAACCCTGCCCGCGCAGCTCAAGTCCAACTGGAGCTCGTGTGTGGACAGGGCTGGTGGGACGCCAGGCCGCGCCAATAGCGTCCTCACCATAGTGGTGCCGCCACGCACGACGCTCAGCGTATCGCCCTCGCCCTTTTCGCCTGACGGAGACGGGCGCGACGACTTTGCGGTCATTTCCTTCGCCTTGCCGATGGCCACGGCCTCGGTGAACATCAAGATCTACGACGTCACCGGCCGCCTCATCCGCTTCTTGGCGAGCAACCAACCGGTGGGCGCCTGCAACGCGGTGGTCTGGGACGGGAAGGACGACCACGGCCAGCAGGCACGCATCGGGGTGTACATCGTCTACCTGGAAGCGCTCAACGCCTCAGCCGGCACCGTGGAAACCGCCAGAGCGACAGTGGTCTTGGCAGGGCGACTGTGAGAGAGGTGATACGATCGACGATGCGGAAAGGACCCTCCATGCTCGTCTACTACAACGGCCGGTACTTGCAGGAAGAGGAAGTGTGCCTGCCCCCGTATGAGCGGGGCTTTCAGTTTGCCGACGGCGTCTACGAGGTGGTTCGCTGCTACTACGGCGTCTTCTTCCAGACGGAGGCCCACATAGAGCGCATGGCGCGCGGGCTGCGCGAGCTGCGCATCGACGCGCCGCACCTTGGGGCCTGTCCGTCCATTATGCAACGCCTGGTGGAGGAAAACAATCACGATGAAGAGCAGGCGATTGCCTACGTGCAGGTCACCCGTGGGGCCTACACGCCGCGGCGGCACTGGTTTCCGCCGCCGGGCACGCCGCCCACCGTCTACATCAGCACCTCCCCCTTCAAGCCGCACTGGGAGGAGATCGAACAGGGGGTGAAGGTCATCTTGGAAGACGACCTGCGCTGGCTGCGCTGCGACATCAAGTCCATCGCCCTTCTGCCCAATGTGCTTTCCAGGCAGCGGGCAATTGACCAGGGGGCAGTGGAGGCCATTTGGGCACGCAACGGCTTCATGACCGAGGGGACGCACTGCAACGTCGCCTTTGTCAGGGACGGCACCTTGTACACGCCGCCGCTGTCGAACCTGATTCTGCCCGGGGTGACGCGCGCGGTGGTGCTGCGCCTGTGCGAGGAGCTGGGCATACCTGCCAAAGAGGTGCCGATCCCGCGTGCTGAACTTGGGCAGTTTGAAGAGGCGATGCTCATCGGCACCACGGTGGAGATTACCCCCATCGTACGCATCGATGAGCTGGTGGTGGGCGAGGGCGCCCCCGGGCCGGTGACCCGCCGCCTGCAGGAGGCATTCTACGCAAAGGTGCTCCCTCCCGGCGCCAGGCCGTGAGGGCCGCTGCACGCCGACCAGGCCGACATGGCCCCCACGGGCGAACCTCCCGGAGGTTTCGACTGCCCTGGGTGCGCAGGCCTCTGGCCTGCCGCATATTGTGAAGCAACCTCCGGGAGGTTGTTGGAAGTGCGGGAGATGGCCATTGGGCGAAGCAGGCCTGGTCGACAAACCTCCCGGAGGTTTTGGGCTGCCCTGGGTGCGCAGGCCTCTGGCCTGCCCAGCCCATGCGGCCTGCCGCATGGGCCTGCGGCACCTACCTCAGCGCGTGAGGGCGACGGCAGTGAGGACGCGGACGATCCTTTCGGCACCCTTTTCCACGTGCGTCGCCGCCTGCGCCATCGCCTCCTCTATGCTCATCGGCCCAGGACAGGTAGAAAACAGCGACACCACCCCCCGCTCGTACAGGTTCTCCGCCTCCTCCTCCACCGTGCCGGCCAGCACGATCACCGGTATCCCCTGCTTTTGCGCCTCTGCCGCCACCCCGCTGATGGTCTTGCCGTAGGCGGTCTGGAAGTCCACCTTCCCCTCGCCGGTAAGGATAAAGGAAGCCCCCCGGATGCGTTCGGCAAAGCGCGAGGCCTGAAGCACAAGGGAGACGCCGGGCCGGAGCGTGGCATTGGCAAAGGCGATGAGCCCGGCCCCCAACCCGCCAGCTGCACCTGCCCCCGGCACGTCGCGCACCGAGCGGCCGATGGTCTTTTCCACCACGCCGATAAGGTGGGTCATGTTCGCCTCAAGCAGGGCGAGCTGCTCGTCGGTGGCACCCTTTTGTCGCGAGTAGGTCATGACCGCGCCGCGCGGGCCGAGCAGGGGATTGTCCACATCGCAGGCGACTGTCACTGTTGCCTGGAGCAACGCCGGCAATCTGCCGGCAAGGTCGATGCGCGCCACTTCCGCCATCAGCCCGCCGCACATGTAGTCGGTGATTTCGCTGCCGTCGCTGCTATAGAAGCGCACGCCCAAAGCCTGCGCCATCCCCGTGCCGCAGTCGGTGGTGGCGGAGCCGCCTATGCCGACGATGAGCTGCCGGCAGCCGCGCGCCAAGGCCGCGCGCATCAGCTGCCCGGTGCCGAAGGTGGTGGTGAGCACCGGATTCCTCTTGGCCACAGGCACCATTGGCAGGCCAGAGGCAGCCGCCATTTCGATGACCGCCGTCTGACCATCGCCCAGGATGCCGTACTCCGCCTCCACCGGTTCGCCCAACGGCCCCACCACCGTGATCTTCTCTATGTGGCCGCCCGTGGAAGAGACCAAGGCCTGCACCGTGCCCTCCCCGCCGTCGGCCATGGGGATCTTCACGACTTCTGCCTCGGGCAGGACGCGCTTGATGCCGCGCTCCATGGCCTCGCAAATCTGCAGCGCCGACAGGCTCCCTTTGAACGAATCCGGGGCAACGACGATCTTCATGCCCCCCTCCCTGCCTGCATGGCCAGGTCAATCAGCTTGCCCACCTCTTCCTTCATGAAGGTGGGGCAGTTCATGTTCGTTGTCCACGGGCGCATTTCCTCTACAAAGGGCCTGATCGCGGCAAACGACACCTTGCCGCGCGCCGCGGCGTCGATCATGGCAATCCGCCCGCGGATCGTGTGGTGCTCGAACGGCACCTCCTTGAAGCGCGGGCTGTCGTTCTTGCAGAGGTGGCACTTGCAGCAGAGCTTGCCGAGCTCGTAGATGGCCTGGTACTGCGGCAGCACCGGGTCCATCGACAGGCTCGGCGCCTGCACGTCAAAGACTTTGCCTGGATTGAGGATGCCCAGCGGGTCGAAGGCCTTCTTGATGCCCTTGACGTACTCCACGAGGTCGGGGCTCAGCTCCTCCTCGCATCTGCCCAAAAAGTTGCCGATGGCATGTTCGCCGGCAAAGCAACCGCCCTCCGCTTCGATCCAGGCGTCGAACTCGCGCACCACGCGCGCCGCTTTCTCCTTGTCCTCCTGGCAGTCGCGCACGATAAAGCTGGGGTGCAGGTTGCCGTCGCCTGCGTGCCCGTAGATGATGAGCTCCAACCCCTCGCGCGCGGCCAACTCGCGCATCTTGCGCACCCCGGCCGCAAACTTGGCAATGGGCAGCACCGGGTCGAACTGCACAATGACCGGCTTTTCGCGCTTGAACTTGGCCATGGCTCCTAAGCAGCTCCGCCGCTCCGCATAGAGCTCGTCTGCCTCCTTGGGGTCGTTGGTGTACCGCAGCTCCAGGGGGTCCAGTGCCTTGAGCACGGCCACCAACTTTTCCGCGTTCTCTTTGGCCTCATGCGTCCCGCCTGCAGTCTGGAACAGCAGGAGCATGTTCTGTTTGCCAAAGCAGGCCATCATCTTGGTGTCCATGTATTCAAAGGAGAAAAGGTTGATGCGCGCTTTGGCCACCGCCTCGTGAATCTGTTGCAGCACCGACTCGTCGCGGAAGCTGCAGCGGATGGTCCAGGTATCTTCGGGCAAAAAGTCGCAGCAGAAGGTCAGCTCCACGATGATGCCTAAGGTGCCTTCCGAGCCAATCATCAAGCCCACCAGATTTGGCCCGGTGCTCTCCTTGGGACAGCGGTGGCCGGCGCTGAACAGGCGGCCTTTGCCATCCACTGCCTTTAGTGCCAAGAGATAGTTCTTGAAGGTGCCCTTGGACATGCCCCAGGTGCCGCCTGATGACTCGGCGATGTTGGCGCCGATGGTGGAAATCTCGTGCGAGGCAGGAGCCACCGGAATGACCATGCCAAAGGGCCCCAACCGGCGATTCAGTTCGGCGCAGCTGATGCCCGGCTGCGTGACCACGGTGCGGGTGATGGGGTCGATGTCCAGCACCTCGCGCAGCCGCGATGGGTTGAGGAGGATGCCGCCGTTGCACAGGGCGCCTCCGGACAGGCCGGTGAGGCCGGCCCCAGGCACCACCTTGACCTTGTGCCGTCCGGCAAGCTCCACCACCGCCTGGATCTCCTGGATCGATCCCGGGTAGACCACATAGTCCGGGCGGGAGCGGTACATGGTGGCGTCCCCAAAGGTGTAGGCCCAGTACTCCGGCCGCTGCGGGGTAAAGAGGTAATCCTCGCCGACAATCTTCTGCAACTGCTCTGCAATACGCTTCATCATCTGCCTCCGTTGTCATTTCTTCCGCGAACCTCCCCCTTAGGAAACCTCCGGGAGGTTCGCCCACCAGGTCACTCTGGCCATTTGGCCCCCAGTCCCGCTTCCGAAAACCTCCCGGAGGTTCAGCGCGCTCCACCTGCAGGAGGTCAGCCAACCATGGGGGTTCTGGCCTTGGGCCTGCGTTGCTGCCGGCGATAACCCCGCGCCGCTTTAGCCTCCGCCAGCAGCCGGCTGGCAAGCGCCTCCACTTCCTCCACGCTGATGTCGCTCAGGCGGGGCCGCTGCAGGTAGTAGCTCGCCGGCCGCGCAGGGGCCCATTGCTCCGGATCGGTGGCGCCAAAAAGCGAGATGAGCGGCACCCGGGTCGTACCGGCCACGTGCAGGACCCCGGTGTCGTTGCTGACCATCAAGTCCAAGCCATCGATGATGGCGGCCAGCTCACCGAGGGGCCGATTCAGGCACACCGTGTGCGGCGCCCGCAGCGCAGGCACAAGCTCCTCGAGCACCTGCCCGTCATCCGGGCCGGCGGTGATGACGATGTGGGCGCCGCAGCGCTGCGCCAAGGCGTTGGCCAGCTCGGCAAAATTGGCCACCGGCCAGCGGTTTGCCGGCTTGCCCGCCCCAGGATGAATCCCCACTTTGACGCCTGAGCCGATCCTCGCCAGGAGCTCTGCCGCCCGGGCACGCTCCTCCGGAGTCGGGAAGAGCTCGGCCTGCAGGTCGGTGCTCCTCAGGCCGAGGGGGTGCAGCATGTCCATGTTGCGCAAGGCCTGGTGACGATGCGGCTCCGCGCGCCAATCCAACGTGACCGGCACGTTGAAGAGAAACCCGGTGGTGTTGGGCACGCCGTCGATGGCCGCCGCGCCCACGCGATAGCGGGCACGCGACAGGTAGGCGAGCACGTCCGAGGTCACCGACATGGAGACCGTGGACAAAACGATGGCCACGTCTGGCTTGAGCGAGCGCAACGTGTGCAAAAAGTGCCAGTAGCGACGCGGCTGCTTGGCAAACCCGATCTTGTCGAACACCAGCACGCGGTCCAGGCGGATGTTGTGCTCCACCGCCGGGTAATTGGCCGGACTGGTGATGAGAGTAATGTCGGCGCGCGGGTAGGCCTGGCGCAAGAGGCGAAGAGTCGGCGTGGCGCAGAGCATGTCGCCGAGCTGGTTGTGCTGGCGCACCACCAGAATGCACCGCAAGTTACCGATCTCCCGCACGCTCATCGTGGACACCGGGAAGAAGCTGCGCAGGCCGCGGAAGAGCAGCACCTTCGCCCTGCGCTGCGCGTCGTGGATCTGCCGCCGGCGCAGCAGCCGGTGGAATGTGTCGAACAGACTTGCCATAGCCCTCCAAAGTTGCTGTGGCAAATTTAGCAACCGCCCAGGCAAAAACAAAGGGGAAAATGCGCTTCCTGGGTACGCAGGCCTCCGGCCTGCCGAGCCCGTGGGTCAGCCGCATGTGGTGGACGAACCTCCGGGAGGTTAGCCCACCAGGTCAGTTCGCGCCATTCCGCGTCTGCTCAGGCCTGCGACAACCTCCCGGAGGTTTCCGGCCGCTGGGTGCGGGTTGCTCCTTGGAGCCAGGAAGTGTCCAAGCCCCCTGGGCGCGTACGCCTCTGGCGTGCCATCCTCCGCGGTTGGGGCCGGTGCCTGTGGCAGGCCAACCTCCGGGAGGTCTTGGCGGGTGCAGCGAAAGGCCATTTGGGCACGCGGATCTGGTTGACTAACCTCCCGGAGGTTTCCGGTCGTGCGCGCTGCCGCTTGCGTTTCTCGGCGGCCCACGTCCTCCTCCGCCACCCTCACAAACCTCTTGATTTTTTGCCGAATTTTGCTCAATATTCATCCGGCAGTGCGGTGCCGCACCGGCGAGGCCATGTCCTGGCTACCTTCGCTTCATGGGCTATCCTGTGCCCGCCGGACTGCAGGAGAAGGGCGCCACGGCGATTGAGGCGGTGCCGCTAACGCCCATCCGCAGGCCGGGGCAGAACTCACCGGCGCTCCACTTTCTGGTGGAGCACGCCGGAGGCCGAGCCGGCCGGTGGCCACCCGCATGGGATCTCGACAATCCCACGGGCACCGCATGATTTGGGGCACAGCATGCCGTGTCCCCACGTGCCATCAAACCAACGCAGGAGGAGAGGAGACATGGAAGATCTCAAGAAGACGTTGGTGGACCTGGAAAAGGCGCAGGCCAAGGCCTTCAACCAAGGCGACGTCAAGGCCATCTTGGCCCACTTTGACAAGGAACTCATCGGTTTCTCCTCCACCCGTCATGCGCGGCTCAAGGGCCTGCGCGCCCTGCGGCAGACTATCGAGTATTACCTCACGCAGGCGGACAAGGTGGACTTTAAGGTCCTGCAGCCGCAGGTGCAGGTGCTGGGCGATGTCGCCGTGGTCAGCTTTTACTGGACGGTAACCCTGCACAAGAAGGGTAAGCCGCGGATCATCGAAGGGCGTGGCACGCACGTCTACGCCAGGCGCGACGGCGAGTGGAAGGTGGTGCACGAACACTTTTCGCGCGCCCATCACGCCTATGAGAAAAAGTGAGGCCAAGAGGCAGGAAGGGGTGCCACCGCCTCAAATCGCGGGCGGAGAGCGTCGCCCGTGACTGCCCGCAGAGGGCAGGGGCAAGACTGCTTTCCTGGGCAGGGAGGAAAAAGAGAGAGGAGCGCCTGCGGGTGAAAGCCGCAAAGTCGATGGTGGCAGGGGGTGTGGTTGGGGCATTGGCGGTCCTGCTGTTCCTGTGCGGCAACGCAGAGGTGTCCCCAGCTCAGGTAGGTGCAGAGGCGATCGGCGCACCCACGCTTATGGGCATCGTGCGGGAGCTCTGTCGGCCCGAGCTGGACGGCAGATTGCCAGGAGGCAAAGGGTACGACCAGGCGGCCGCGTACGCTGCCGAGTGGTTCAAACACCTTGGCTTGCGGCCGGCCGGAGACGAGGGCTACTTCCAGTACCTCGAGGTGGAATACAACGAGTTTCTCAGTCCCCCTCGCCTGGCGATCTTGAACGCGGGTGGCCGGCCCTTGCGCGAGTGCGTGCTCGGCGAGGAGTTTGTGGCGCGCGGCTTTAGCGGCAGCGGCAAGGTCACGGCGCCGGTGGTCTTTTGCGGCTACGGCCTCTCCTGTGCCGAAAATGGCTACGACGACTATGCGGGCGTGGACGTGCGCGGCAAGGTGGTGTTGACCTTCAAGCAGCCGCCGGCATGGCAAGCGCAAGGTGCGAACTGGGGCGAGCGTGCCATGCCCAGACGCAAGGCAGAAGCCGCGCGCCGCCGCGGTGCCCGCGCCTTGCTCCTTGTCTCCTGCCCAAATAACCAGCCGGTGCAAAGGCGCATCGGCAGTGTGCTGCATGGACCTGGCGAGCAGCAGGATATCCCCCAGCTCCACATCGACGTGGCGGTGGCGAACGAGATTCTGCGAGAGGCGGGCGTGAGCCTGGCGGCGCTGCAGGCGGCCATCGATTCGACCCGTACACCGCGCTCGTTCGCCTTGCCCACCAAGGTGAAAGTGAACGTCCGCGCCCGCTACGCCAAGGCAAAGCGCACCATGAACGTCGTCGCCCTGCTGCCGGGGTCTGACCCGGAATTGAAGGAGGAGTGCGTAGTCATCGGCGCCCACCTGGACCACGTGGGGCGGCAGTCGCCGCAGGTCTACTACCCAGGGGCCAACGACAATGCCTCCGGCAGCGCCGCGGTGATGGCCATCGCCAAGGCTTTCGCCCAAGCGCCTTCCCCGCCAGGCAGGAGCGTGCTCTTTGCCCTTTTCGCCAGCGAGGAGCAGGGGATGCTCGGCGCGGAGGCCTACGCGAGCCGACCGGCCTTCCCTTTGGAACGGACGGTTGCCATGCTGAACCTGGACTGCATCGGCACCGGCGACAGCGTGGCCGTCTATGGCGGGAAGGACTTTCCGGGGCTTCTTGCCATGGTGCAGGAGCAGGATCGGTTGCACACACGGCTCCTCAGTGCGGCTACGGGAGGCGGCGGCGGAGCCGACGCCGGTCCATTCCATCGCCGGGGCGTGCCCAACCTCTACTTTGCCACCACCAACGGTTACGAGCACTTGCATCTTCCCTCCGACAGGCCGGAGACGTTGCGAGCGGAGCTCTTTACGGCCGCGGCGCAGCTGGCGTACTTCACTGCCCGCACCTTGGCCGACGGCGCAACAATTGGTCCCCATCAGGAGAGGGCGCATCCATGACTTCACGGGAGCGGCTTTTGACGGCACTGCATCGCGAAAAGCCGGATCGCTTGCCGGCCACTTTGCACGACTGGATGAAGTACTACCTCGACCACTACCTGGGCGGCATTGACCCCCTGGAGGCGTTTCGCCTCTTCGGGCTGGATGGTTCCATCTATGTCTCGCCGTTTCTGGACATGGAAAGTCCCCAATGGCGGGTCACCGAAGAGGTGGTGGAAGAGCGGCCCGACTACCGGCGCTGGCTGCGCACCATCACCACGCCCGAGGGCAGCTTTGTGGCCGTGCACGAGGCGGACCAGTACACCTCCTGGGTCGCCGACTATCCACTCAAGCACCCCGAGCAAATTCGCTGGATCGAAAAGTACCTGCCGGTGCCGCGCCTGGACAAAGAGCTGGTTGCCGCCTGGCGGGAACGGGTCGGAGACGACGGCATCGTGCGCGGGGCGCTTCCCTACCAACAGCCTGGGTGCTGGCAGGACGCCTGCCAGTGGTACGGCACGCAGCGGATGATTATCGCCACCTTCGACGACCCGGCCTGGGTGCACGAGTTCCTGCGCATTCTGCGCGACAAGAAGCTGGCCTTTGTGGAGCAGTACAAAGACAGCGCTTACGACCTCATCGAGGGAGGGGGCGGCGACGCCTCAACGACGGTGATCTCGCCTGCGATTTTCGAGCAGTTTGTGGCCCCCTGTGACCGCGAAGTCCATCGCGCCCTGCATGCAGTGGGCATGCGGGTGGTGTACCACACCTGCGGCGGCATGATGCCCATTTTAGAGAAGATTGTGGGCACGGAGGTGGACGCCATCGAGACCCTAACGCCGCGTGAGATCGGCGGCGACGTGGATTTGGCAGCAGCAAAACGGCGCGTGGGGCAGTACGTGTGCATGATCGGCGGCATGAACCAGACGCACGGCTTCACTTACGGCACGCCGGAAAAGGTGCGGGAAATGGTGCTGCGCAACTTTGCCGCGGCAGGTCCTGGCGGCGGCTACATCCTCAGCACCTGTGACCACTTCTTCCATGCGCCGGTGGAGAACTTGCAGGCCTATGCCGACGCGGCACGCGAGTGCGTCTACTAACGGTTTTTGGAAACCGGCCAAAGGCGAGAGGGCGCAGAGAAAAGGGAGACGCCGAGAACTCTCTTAGCAGGGACGGACCTCTTGCGCATGGTTGCGCCCGGTTTGTGTAAGGCCGTAAGACCTTGGTGCGGCCAGCGATAAACAGAAAAGGCACTCCTCAGAGTGCCCGCTGTATGCTCCACCTGCGAAGGTTGACCGGTCCCACCCACCTGTACCTCTGCCGCCCCGCTCCGTCGCGGGTGCTTCTTGCCGCCGAGGGTGATGGCGACAGGGTGTACGTGTGTTTATTTTGACGCGGCCTGTTGCTCTTTCAGCTTGCGTATTTCGTCGCGCAGGCGCGCCGCGTCCTCGTAACGCTCTTCTTGGATTGCGCCCTCCAGTTCTGCCGCCAAATGCTCTAAGCGCTCCTCGAGCGGCACTTCGCGCTCCCTGGCCTCCTGCCGGTCAACTACGGCCGCCTTCTTCATCACCTCCTCCACCACAAAGATCGGCGCATTCATGCGCAGGGCGAGGGCGATGGCATCACTGGGGCGTGCGTCGATCTCCCGCTTCTTGCCGTCAAGTTGCAGCCCGATCTTCGCGTAATAGGTGTTCTCGCGCAGCTCGGTGACTACAACTCTCGACACCTTGGCGTCGAGGGATTCCAGGAGGTTCTTCATGAGATCGTGGGTCAGCGGACGGGGAGGCTCTACCTTCTCCAGCTGGAGGGCGATGGCCTGGGCCTCGGTGGAGCCAACCACGATTGGCAACCAGCGATTGTGGGCATCGTCCCTAAGAACGACCACGAACCGACTCGTCGCGGTGTCCAACGTGACCCGATCAACTCGTACCGAGACTAACATGTCATGAACCTCGCGTAAATGTCGCGCCCCGTCCCCGGCAGGGCCGTTCCCGGAAGTTGACTGGAGCCTAATGCCAAATAATTATAGCAAATAATATCAGAAGTGTCAAGCCCTTTTTGCGCCGCGCGCGGAGAAGATGAGACTCAGCCGAGGAGACTGAGGATCTTTGGGGCGACGTCCAGGATGGAGCTGATGCCCGAGGCGAAAGCCTGCATTTCTCTGCCCCAGATCAGGGTCATGGCCGGATTGCGGGTGTGCCCCTTCATGGACAGGTCTTCAATATTGCCGTGGTCGCTGGTAAGCAGCACCAGCATCTCTTCCAAGTCAACATGTTCCAACGCGGCGGCTACAAGTCTTTCCAAGCTTTGGAGCAACTGCACTGCCCCGGCCATGTCCTGGGCGTGGCCGGCCCGGTCGGTTTGAAAGTACTCGTACAGGCAAAACTCATGGGCGGCGGCCTGGGTGCCAAGGATGGTTCCTGCTTCTTCCGGCGAGAACACCGGCACCTCATGCCCACGGCGACGGAGCGCCTCGTTGGTAAAGTCCTGATAGATGCAGCGGCGGGCGCGCAGGTCGTCGAGGTCGAAGAAGCGCAGCCCCGCGTACAGATTGCACACGCTCGTGACGGACAGGTGGCGGATGATATGGAACGGGTCATAGTCGAAGAAAGGCGGGCGGAAGGCGTTGAGGAAGGCTGCCTTACGGCCGCGCTCGGCCAGGAGCGTGAGCAGGGAGTGCTGGG
This sequence comes from candidate division KSB1 bacterium, assembly GCA_024655945.1. NCBI lineage: Bacteria > Pseudomonadati > Candidatus Zhuqueibacterota bacterium. Next base: position 204,322 of record JANLFK010000003.1, on the reverse strand, counting down.
CGATGACTTCACGGAGCTTGCCGTTGGGAAGGCCGTTGAGGTGGCGGCCAAGAAGCTGGGCAGCATTCACGCCCGTTAGCAGCGCCGTCTGGCCGGTGGCACTCTGCGGCAGGCCGGGCAGCCCCAGGGTGGCGTCCAGGCCGAGCACCATGCCGCCGAACGGCAGAGGCTCCATGCGCTGGCGATCGGCAAAGTTGTTGAAGAAGCGCAGGCCCTCAGCGGTACAGGGGTTCAATCCCAGGTCATAGCGGCCGATACCCAGGCCGTCCACGAAAATCATGAGCACGCGCATGTCAATAGAGCCCGGTGATCTCTGCCCCGCTGAAGTAATGGCGAAGGATCTGCCGATAGTCCTTGCCGAGGCGCAGGGCCATCATGGCGGCGCCGGTTTGGCACATGCCCACGCCATGGCCTGAGCCAGCGCCGCGGATGCGGAAAAGAACCTCCCCAGATACCGACTGCTTGCGGTCGATAACGATGCACGAGCTGCGCAACGGGGGCTCGGCTAAGGCTTTGCGGATATTCAGCTCCTGGGAAATAGTGACAGTCTTGTTCCTGCCCATCACTTGCAGTCGGACTATGCGCCCGGAAACACCGCGTTGCAGGGGGATTAGCTCTGTCACGTCCCCGGGGTCCTGGCCAGTCGCGGCAACTATCGTGCGGCGGAGCTCGCCGCCGGTCACCTTCAGCTCCCAGCGAAAGGCCTCAGCTGCGTAAGCGAAGCCTGCTGGGACAGAGGACTGGCCAACGTTGCAGAAGACCCCAGGTCGCCCCTCGATCCAGCGACGCAGCACCTCCTCTTTGGCCAAATCGTACCGGCCGCTCAGTTTTGCCCCTTCCGGGATGTCGAGCACGCCGCGCAGATACGGTTGCGCAGGGCCTTGCCAGACGTTCTCGTTGTTCTCCGTGTGCCCTCCACAGGAGCTGGAAAACACGACCTCGCACAGCTGCCCGCCATAGGTGAGCACCTCCCCTGCAGTCGCGCGCACCGCTAAGTTGCTCTGCTCGGTTTCTGCGACGACTCCGCCATAGACCTGACAGTGAACATCGGCGCAGACGTCGAAAGGGTCATTCGGATGCCGGCTGCCCATGGTGTAGACGACCATGGTGCGCGCTGCCACTGCCTGCGCCTTGAGCGCCTCCAGGGGAAAATCGCCGTGCATCTCGTACGGCACCACCCCGCGCAGGTAGTCCTCCAGGCTCACCACGTTCACCACCGTGACCTTGCCGGCCCTATCCACCATGAACTCCATCGCGCCGCGAAACAGGCGGTTTTCGCGCCGCTCGTAGATGTAGCCTTCGCCGACCGGCACATCCTTGATAGCCACGCGCGAACCCTCTATGCGCACAGGCACGGAGGAGAAGATGCGTTGACCGGTGTGTAGGTTCCGGAGAGAGAGAGTCCCCTCCGGCGTCTCAGCTGGCTCTTCGACGATGGTGGTCCAGATGCCCGCCACGCTCCCCTGCCACCTCTGTGCCTCCTGCCGGGAGGCGAAGGAGCGCTTCAGGCGCACGCGGTAGCTGCGGTAATCGCGCAGCTCCCTGTCGTCTACTCGCACCACCTTCCCGAGCAGGTCGATGGTCGTTTCGACGCCTCTGGCACGCAGGTCCGCGAGGAGCCGCTCGGCGGCAGCACGGTCTTTGGTGGTTTGCACGACCAGCAAAAAGAGCGACGGTGCTGGCTTGCCACCTTCCACCGTCACCTCCCACAGCGAGCGCGCCTGCCCCTTGTCGATAAGGAGTTTGCCCCCGACTTCAACGATGCGGTAGGGATCGGCAGTGGCAAACTGCACGCTCGCCCGGTTCTGCACAATCCCGACGCGGATGGTCACCTCGGGCTCCTTCGGGGTGACCGGCGCTCCAGGGGAGGGCACGCGCGGCGCACAGGTCAGCCACAGCACCGCCGCGGCAACGAGCGCCAAGGCAAGCAGCAGAGTTGGCGGCGAGCAGACACGAGGCGCAGCGGGGCGGAGCCTCATGGCAACAGGACTCCTACCCTTGCAGGACCCAACCCGTGTCCGCACTCTGCCTCGACGGGCGGAGAGAACTGGTGCCTCCTCAACAACCTTGCTCATGGAAACCTCGGTACTGCACTGCCAAAGGCGCCCGCGCTGATTGGCTTTGGATCACACCTTGGTCGATACCGGGGTGGGAAGTGACACCTCACTGGTAGCCGTACTCGCGCAGCAGCGTTTCGTCGGAACGCCACTTCTCCCGCACCGCCACCCAGAGTTTCAGGAAAATGGGCCGCCCTAAGAACTGTTCGATCTCGGCGCGTGCCGCTTTGCCTACCTCCTTGAGGGCTTGTCCGCCCTTGCCGATGAGGATGGCCTTCTGCGAAGGACGCTCCACCACGATGCGGGCGCTGATGAAATCCTTTCCCCCAGCGCGTTCTTTGAACTCTTCGATCTGCACGGCGGTGGCGTAGGGGATCTCCTCACCATAACGCTCGAAAATCTTTTCGCGGATGATTTCTGCCACAAAAAAGCGCTCCGGATGCTCTGTGAGCTGATCCTCCGGGTAGAGGGGCATGCCCTCGGGCAGGCGCTGCACAATGGCCGTCTTGAGGTCATCGAGCCCATCTCGGTGCAGGGCAGAGATGGGAATAATCTCCGTCTCGGGGAAGCGTTGCGCGAGCTGATCGATAACAGGCAGGAGGTTGGCCTTGTTGACGAGGTCGATCTTGTTCAGGGCGATGAGCAGCGGCTTGTTGCGAGCTTTGACCTGCTCCAGCGTCTGAAAATCCTCCTCCTCCAAAGGCGCGGAAACGTCAAGCAAAACGACGACAATGTCCGCCTCGGCCATGGCCCGCTCCGCAGCCCGCATCATCGCCGCCTGCAATGCATGGCGCGGCTGGATCAAGCCAGGGGTGTCGAGAAAGATAACCTGGCATCCGGGCTCCGAGAGAATCCCCAAGATGCGGTGACGCGTGGTCTGTGGCTTGGGTGTGACAATGGACAACTTGAACTGCAGGAGCGCGTTCACCAGCGTCGACTTGCCGACGTTGGGCCTGCCCACTAAGACCACATAGCCGACCTTGTGCGGCAGCTGCGCGGTTGTGCTCGGCTGGCTCACAGGTAGGCGTCCAGGGTGTGTTCGTCAAACAGGCGCTTGAGCAGCTGTTCTGCATCGACAATCTTCAGGGAATGCTCGAAGCACCCTTTGCGCAGGCAGCCTTCGATGACGCCGCCCCGGGGCAGATGCAGCACAAAGGTCGGCGACGAGCAGACGTTGCAGGTGTCCTGTCCCTTGAGCGAGACCCCGCAACGGGGACAGAAGAACTCGACGACGGCCCCGGCAGGCACCTCGATGGTGCAGCGGTGCTCAAAGCTGCCGTACACCGGATCGAGGTTGATGACCCCCTCTTGTCCGGCGTGGCAGATCTTCGCTTTGATGGAAGGGTGGCCGCCGATCTGCACCGTTTCGTCCATGAGGCTGCAGCCGTTGCTACAGGCGGCGTGGCTAATGTGCACCGCCTTGGATGGGATCTCCAGCTCGATCTTCTCACGCTTCGCGTTCATAGTTACCTCACATGGGCCAAAGTGCTTAGCGTAGCCCTGCCCGCTCACTCCAGTAGTACTTTTTCGTCTCTGCCACCACAACCCCGGACAGGCCTAGCAGTCCCACCAGGTTGGGCAGGGCCATGAGACCATTCATGACGTCGGCGAATGACCACACGAGCTCCAACTTGCTGATGACGCTCCCCACGAAGACCATCACGCAGAAGAGCGCGCGATAGGGCCTGACCGAGGCGGGCCCCAATAGGTACTCCAGCGACTTTTCGCCATAGTAGCTCCAGCCGATGATGGTGGAGTAGGCGAAAAGAATGAGCCCGATTGCCACAATCATGCCGCCGCTGTTTCCGGGCAGGCCATGGTTGAAGGCGAGCGTGGTCAGTTCTGCGCCGGTCTTGCCGCTGGACCACAGGCCAGTGGAGATGATGACAAAGCCGGTGAACGAGCAGACGACGATGGTGTCGATGAACGTCTGCGTCATCGAGACCAGCGCCTGGGTGACCGGATTCCTGGTCTGCGCAGCAGCAGCAGCGATGGGGGCACTGCCCAGGCCGGATTCATTGGAGAAGACGCCACGCGCTACCCCCCAGCGGATGGCCTCGCGCACCGAGGCCCCAAGGAAGCCGCCGAACATTGCCGTCCCGGTGAACGCCCCTTTCACGACTAAGGAGAAGACACTGGGGACGCCTCGGTAGTTGAGGATCACCACCGCGGTAGCGCCCAGCATGTAGAAGACGATCACGACCGGCACCAGGAGGCTCGCCACCCTGCCGATGCTCTTGATGCCCCTAAGGAGCACCAATGCCGTGGCCACGGCCATGACCGCCCCCACTGCCCAAGTCGGCACCACGGGGAAGGAGGTGCGCACTGCCTCGGCCACCGAGTTGGATTGCACGATGTTGCCAATGCCGAACGCAGACACCGAAGCAAACACGGCAAAGATGACCCCCAACCACTTGGCGCCGAGCCCCTTGCTCAGATAGTACATGGGCCCACCGCTCATGGTCCCGAACTCGTCCACCTCGCGATACTTGATGGCAAGCACTGCCTCGGCGTACTTGGTGGCCATGCCGAACAGGCCGGTGATCCACATCCAAAACAGGGCCCCTGGGCCCCCGGAGGCAATGGCAGTGGCCACCCCGGCGATGTTGCCGGTGCCTACGGTGGCCGCCAAGGCGGTCATCAGCGCCTGAAAATGCGAAATGTCCCCCTCAGTGGCATTTTCCTCTTTGCGCTTGACCAGGGCCAGGTAAAGCGAATGGAGCAGGCCATGGAACTGCAGCCCGCGCAGCCGGATGGTCAGGAAGATGCCGGTGCCGACCAACAAGACCAGCATCGGTGGGCCCCACACAATGTCGCTAAATCCCTTGCAGAAGCGGAGCAGTGTCTCTTCCAATGTCTTCTCCTCTGATCCTCGCGCTCGCTATTGCCCAGCTCTGCTCCCTACGAAGCCCTTGTCTGTGCAGCACGCGTGGTTGGCACCTCAGTAGGCCTTTGCCACCAGCACCCGGTGCTGGGATGGGTGTCCGCAAAGAATGCACGGCCCGCGCTCGGGCGCGCGCTCGAACGGAATGAGGCGGATGGTCGCCTTGGTCTCTTCCTGCAAGCGGTCTTCGCAGGCACGCTCTCCGCACCAGTCCACCCAGAAGAAGCCCCCTGGTTCTTCGATGAGACGGGTGAGAGTCGGGTAGTCGCTGACCGTCTGCGTATGGCGGTCGCGAAAGTCGCGCGCTCGCGTCAGCAAGTCTCGTTGCATGGACTCCAACTCTTCCGCCACTGCGCCGGGCAGGGCGCTGGCAGGCACGACCGTTTTCTGGCGCGTATCGCGTCGCACGAGCACGACCTGCTGCTGCGCCATGTCGCGCGGCCCGACCTCGATGCGGATGGGCACGCCACGCTGCTCCCACTCGTTGAACTTCCAGCCCGGCCGGTAGTTGTCGCGGTCGTCGATCTTGAAGCTCAGGCGACCGGCCCACGAGGTGGTGAGCTGGCGGACATAGGCCAGCACCGCGTCACGCTCGGTGTCGCCCGTCCAGATGGGCACCACCACCGCCTGCAGGCTTGCTAAGCGTGGCGGCAGCACAAGGCCATTGTCGTCGCTGTGGCACATAATCAGTGCGCCGATGAGACGCGTAGAGACACCCCAGCTGGTGGCCCACACGTACTGCTGCTTCCCCTGCTCGTCCTGGTAGGTGACATCGAAGGCCTTGGCGAAATTCTGTCCCAAGTTGTGGGAGGTTCCCGCCTGCAACGCGCGCCTGTCCTGCATCATGGCCTCGATACAATAGGTGCGCACGGCCCCGGCGAACTTTTCCTTGTCCGTCTTCATTCCCACAAAGACCGGCATGGCCATGTATTCTTCGGCGAAGCGGCGGTAGAGGTCCAGGATGAGCAGCGCTTCCTGCTCGGCTTCCTGTTCGGTGGCGTGGGCAGTGTGCCCCTCCTGCCAAAGGAACTCGGTGGTGCGCAAGAAGAGACGAGTGCGCATCTCCCAGCGGACGACGTTTGCCCACTGGTTGATGAGCAGCGGCAGGTCGCGGTGCGAATGGATCCAGTTGCGATACATGGCCCAGATGATGGTCTCGGAGGTCGGCCGCACCACCAGGGGCTCCTCCAACTTCTTGCCGCCGCCATGGGTCACCACCGCGCACTCTGGGGCAAAGCCCTCCACATGCTCCGCCTCGCGCCGCAAATAGCTTTCCGGAATGAACAGCGGAAAGTAGGCATTCACATGACCAGTCTCTTTGAACATGCCATCCAAGGTGCTCTGGATCTTCTCCCAAATGGCGTAGCCGTTCGGGCGGATGACCATGCACCCTTTGACCGGTGCATAGTCGGCAAGCTCTGCAGCAGCAATGACGTCGGTGTACCAGCGAGCATAATCCTCGTGTCGCGGAGTGATTCCCTTGGCCATAGGTCTCCTCTTGACGGTCGTGCTTCGCAGGCGCGCTTTGGGGCCGTTGTCGGCAGATGCCCAACGATTGCCAAAAGATAACGCAAAGCGGGGACAATTTCAAGGATTTTCAGGGAAGGAAGGGGAAAGAGCCGGGTTCTCCCTGATGGGGCTCGGCTCTCACTCTGTGGCGGGAAAGACGAAGGCGCGCGGGCGAACTCGCGAACTTCTCACGCGTGCGGACACCCGGGGGCAGGAAAGAGTGTCCGACGCCGAGCCTTACCCGCGCGCCTCTGGAGGGACTACTTCAACACCGCCATCTTGCGCATCTGGTCGAAACCGTTCACCCGCAGCCGGTAGAAAAACACACCTGTGGGCAGGCCGGAAGCGTCGAAGGTCACGCGATGGATGCCTGCTTCCTGCACCTGGTCAACCAAGGAGGCCACCTGCTCGCCTAAGACGTTGTACACGACCAGCGAGACTCGCCCACCCTCCTTGAGCTGGTACACAATCTCGGTTGACGGGTTGAACGGGTTCGGGTAGTTCTGCCGCAGCGCGTAGGCTCGCGGCGCAGCCACCTCGACACATTGCGGCTCGGTGAACTGGATAGAGCCGTCGCGATCCACTTGCTTCAAACGGTAATAGTAGGTGCCGACCCTTACCTCCTGGTCCACGTATTCGTAGGCTTGCCGCGCGGCGGTGGTGCCGGCGCCGGGGATGAACGCCAGCGTCTGGAAGTTGCTCCTGTCGGGGGAACGCTGCACTTCGAAGCCAAAGTTGTTGCTCTCGGAGGCCGTCTTCCAGGTGAGGCGCACTCGCGTGGCAAGCTCAGTCTGCTCCACGGCGGCAACAAACTCGACAAGCTCCACCGGCAGCGCGGACTGGCCAGCATACTGCAGGTCTTCGTTCGTGGTCACGTAGCGCAGGTAGGTCACCGCGCCCTTGAAGGGGCCGTTGCCGACGTTCTCGAACCGCATGGCCAAGGTGTCGCCCGCTTGCCAGGGGAAGGAGCCGCCGGCAAACAGGGCCAGTGCTAAGCTCCACATGCCTTCGTTCTGCGAGCGACCCACCAGGGTGTCAAGCGGGTCATTGGTCAGGTAAGCCCGGTATTTGATGTCCGCCGAATCGGGCTTGCTCAGGTCAGGATTGAGGACCTGCCCGTAGACGATAGCGGTGAGCGGCCCTTGTGCTGCAGCCGGGCCGATGAGCACCGCTATTGCCAAGAGCACCAGGGCAAAGCTCAGCAGGCCTTTCATAGCAACCTCCCTTGGGTAGTCTTCCATGGTCACCGAAAGTGGGGGTATCCCCACCGGTCATTCTTCCCTTGCGCCCACAGGCTGCTCGCCCGAAGGTAGCGCGGTAGTCACGCTGCCTGACGGCCACTGGTTAGGAGCCGACTGGTTCACCAACAGGAGTACCGGCTCGCCAGGGTTCAAGGGGAAATTCGTGCCCAGGCTCTGCGCCGGAAGCCAATACTGCGTGAAGGCGTTGGTAGCCGGGTCGATCCGGTAGAGCGCCTCCACGCCGCCGATGCTGGCGGCTAACTGTGCGACGTTGGTCAGGTTCAGGCGATCCAAGGGCACGCTGATCTCGTTGTAGGTGCGCGTCTTGGTCTTCGCCAGCGTGAAACGGACGCTGCCTGGGTACGGTACCGACCCCACCATGAACCAGGTGCTTGGCGCGTCGCTTTTCAGGTTGACCAAGCAGGCCATGCCAGGGGTGATGGAGAAGTTCGTGCCCAAACCCATATCTGGCAGCCAGTAGGTGGTGTAGGCGTTGGTGGCCGGGTCCAACTTGTACACCGCAGCCACGCCACCGATGCTGGCGGCCAACGACTTGGCATCCGTGATGTTCGGATCGATGAGCGGCAGCGAGATGTGGGTATACTTGCGCGTTTCTCCCTTGTTCAAGCCAAAGCCATAATGGCCGACCCGGTTGGAGGGGCCAGACATGTTGTTGTCGTCCATGGCCACCACCATGTAGAAGCGCCGCAGAGCATCCACGTTCACCACCAGGAAGGTGTCTGTGCTGCTGCCCAGCAACACCGCGCCCGGATCGCCGACGTTGAAGTAGGCATTGCTGGGGTGCGCGTACACGCGATAGGTAATGCGCGAGCGCTCCGGCGAGCCGTCGATCCCTTTGGTGACCTTCGGCCAGAACAGCTTCGCCTGCGCGCTGATCTTGCGGATAGCCGCCTCGGTGATGGCTGCCGGCGGGATGTCGTCAGTGGCACCACCAGTGCCCTTGGTGAGGGGCGACACTAACTGGCCGGCAGTCATAGCGGCCGCCACAGTCACCTGGCCGTCGTCAGCCTTTGGCGGCACGGCTAACACGTACCCTGCCGGCAGCGGGATGGCATCCTCATCGGCCGCCGGCGAAGCCGCAGTTGTGAACGTGGGCGGATTCTTGACGGCCTGCACGTAAAAGTCGGAGATCACATTGTCATAAGTGGGAACCACCACGCGCACCGAGTCTGCCTTGCTCTGCCGCGGGTCGGTCGCTTGCACCGTGCCCCAATGGAAGAGCTTACCTTCGACCACGCGGTAAATCTGATAGTAGTCGATGATGTTAACGGTGCCTATGCCAGGATGGTTCTGCGAAAAGTCCCAGACAAGCGTCACGTAGCCACCCTGGTCGCCTCTGCCATCGGCGCCCTTGTAGTCCTTGACGGTGAGCGTGTCCGGCGCATCGATGACCGCTTCCGCCACCGTTATTGGTTCGGTTGAGCCGTTCACTCCGGGGTCGGTCGTCTTGTACGCCGTGATCACCAAATTGGAAGTGGTGTCGTAGCAGACGATCTGGAACACACCTTCTCCGTTGGTCAGGCGCTGTACCCCAGTCGGGAGCGTTACCCGCTGCTTGTTGGCGGCGAACTGGATGGGGACCGTAAAGTTCACGTCAGTGTTGCCGTGCGAGTCCTTGGCGATGACCTTGATGTCGAACGGTACGCCGGTGAACTGGGATCCCTCCTTGTAGATCTGGCTCACTATGAAGTGGCTGGCCGTGGCATCGATCACGGCAATGGAGGCAGTCTGCATGTTGCCGTTGTCGGTGCCGGCGATGTCGTCATAGATTTTGTTGATCCCGGTCAGGCGAACGGTGCCCGTCTGCGTGGGCGCCCACTGGGCGTAAGGGGCGACGGTCAACAACACGCGGGCGTCGCTGGGTTGCGTCACGGACGCCAGCGGCGGGGCAAACCCCATGGTCAGGTCAAAGTCGGCCAAGTCCAGTCCCTGGACCTTCTCGCTCATGAGCACCTCCACGGTGGTGGTGGAGATGGTCTTGGCGCTCATGATGGCAGGGCCAGCCTTGTCGCTCTCTAAGGCGAGCCCCTCGCCCAAGGCGGCCATCACATTGTCGGCCCAGTCGGCAAAGCCCTTTCCGGTTTCTACGATCACGTCCGGCACGTTACCCGTGTCACCGCCATATGGGGTGGCAAGCGGGCCACCGGCGGTGGTCTCGTTGAACGAGATATACGCCTCCACCGTGTCGCCAAAGGTGTTGATGGCCGTGGGCTTGTACTGTGCGTGGGACGGGTTGTAGACGTTCATGTTCAGGGCAATGCCCGATTTCGCTCCGTCATAGCCCACGATCCGCCAGTTTACCGCCTTGAACGACGTCTTCGGGAAGATGGGAGACAGAGGATCGAACACGAAACGGTAGTGGTCTAACTTGCCGTCGGCGTCAAAGTCCTGTGTGTACAAACCAAGGAGGATGGGGGCGATGTTGTCACGTTTCACTTTGACGTCGGAACCGGTCCCGGCAAAGCCGACCAAGGAGCCGTCGTCGTCCCACTGCAAGTTGCCATTAAGAGTGGGAGCGACGTCGTAGACGACATTGGTGCCATAGAAGTTAACGAAGCCGCTGTCAGTCTTTGTCCAGGTGGACCCAGTGCTGTTAAGGTAGATTACATTGTCTTGATTGGTGCCGGAGAGCCCGGTGAAAAAGACCTTGGTCCCGGCCGCATTGAAGTTCCGCAGGCCGACGAACCACTTGAAGCGAGACGGCACCTCGGCGGCCCGCTCGGTGGTGGGCCAACCGGCCGTGTTGACCTTCTCACTGAACGTCAGCCGGATTCTGTTGCCACCGGCAGTGTAGGCTTCGATGAGGGCTGGCCCGGCGCCGTCGACAATCTGCACGGGCGAAGCGTTCTCTGAGGAGGGGGTCACATCGGTTGCCAGCAAGTTCTCGGCCAACCCGTTGTTCACCGCGCTGCGCAAGCCTGTGGTCGAGCCCGGGTTCACATAGGTCACCGTGGGCACAAGGTCGGTATTGGCCACTTTTGGGGTAGTGGCCACCAAAGGAATGCGGAACGTAGTGGCATCGGCCCAACTGCCAGTGGCGCCAATCGTGAATATGCCAGTGCCGGTGACGGTGAAGCCCGAAGTGCTGACGCGGGCCTGGTCCATGCCTTTGTAAGTGTGGTCAAAGGTGACCTCTACCCAGTCCAGATAACCCCACCCGTTGGCACCAGCATTGGTGGCCGAGAGGCCGTCAACCGTGCGCACAGAGACAATGTTCGGCAGGATGCCGTCGGTGATTGTCCTCGTGGGGCCCACACCGTTGTAGTTGCTGTCCGGGCTGACGTCGCGCACCAGCATCGTCCCGGTGTAGGAGATGTTGCCGGTCACGTCCTCATGGACAAAGTTGTTGGTCAGGGCGAATTCGTAGGTATTGGTCGGCGGATTGGCGGTGGGGGGCGAGACAATGCTGGCCACCGGGTTGTTGACGCCGTTGACGGTCACCGTAAAGTCAGAACCTTCGATGTCGTTGAAGGCCACGGGCTCGCTAAAGAGCACGCGGATGCGCTTCGCCGCGAGCGCTTGAGCCAGCGCCTGGCGGCGGGAAGCACGTTTGGTCTGCGCGCTGACAATGGCGGGGCCGGAGCGGTCGGTTACCACCTTGGAATGCGTTTCAGCGTATTGCAAGGTTGCACTGGCAAATTTGTCGCTGTTGCTGGGTGGGGGGTAATAAGAAAGGGTCGGGGTGATGCCGGAGTTCGGCGAGATGGAGACCGGCCACATGACAAAGTGCTTGTTGTCTGTCCACGCTCCTATGGCCTCGATGCTACTCACCGAGGAGCCAAGGCCGCCGAAGATGGCGGTGCTGGCAGCCACGTTGCTGGTGCGCATGGCCTCGCTCCACTCGATGACGATCTTGTCGATGTAGCCGTCATACTGCACCTGATTGCCGGGAGAACCGGCCGTATGCCCTGTGCCGTCGTCGTAGTGCTCGACCTTACGCATCCTGGGGGTGATGTCGTCGGTGGCGTTGACAAAGCCGGTCTCGGTCTGAATGGGTACGCCACCGACGCGCAGGTAGCCGCTTGCGGCAAACTTGACGCGCGGACGGATGTCCGTGTCGTAGCCCTTGCCATCAGGAAAGGGGTTGCTGGCCCCCGACTTGATGCGCACGAAAAAGTACCGGTCGAAGGCGCCTTGCCCCTCAATCGGGTCGGATACCAACTCGCCGGCGTCGCCGCTGGCTTGGTAGACGTCGCCAGGGTTAGTGGTCTCGTTGTCGTCTCCGTCGATGTTCAGGTCGATCTCCACTTTGGCGCCCGCAAAGTTGTCGTTGAGGGCATTGTTGCCATCGGGCCCCGCCACGGTCAGCTTGATCCAAGCTGCATACCCGGTGTAGGCGGGGTCGGCAGTAGCGCGATTGCCTATGGAGCCCTGCTGCGCAGATGCCGCTGTGAAATAGAACAGGAGGAGACCAACCCCGATCAGCGTGCTGGCCTGTATCCTTTTCGCTGCCATCTCAGCCTCCACTGCTTATAGTTGTGCCCCTGAAGCAGACAGTGACCACCGAAACCGCTCGTCCCACCCCTGCACAGAGCACAAATTAGCAATTGATTTCACAAAAGCAAGCACTTTTTGAACAACTTGCGGGCCCGGACACTCTCCCTGCACGCGGCGCTCTCGCCGCGGGAAGGCCCACTCGTCGCCTAACAGGTTTGGCAAATGTAGTGCCACGCACACAACCGCCCCGGGGCGCAGCAATGGACTTGGCGAGGCGCCTTGGGCAGCTTGGGGCGGGCTAACTTTCGATGCAGCAGGATGTTGCAGCGCGCCTCCGTTTGTCTCTATCCCTTTGCACTGTCCGGGTGGCGCAGCAGATGGCAGGCCGTTGCGACATGGTGACACAGTGTGTTAGAAATGAGACGCTCTGACCGGATGTCGGCCACCCACAAACGCGTTGATTTTTGGCCGGAGGTTTGCTAAATTAACCCATCATCGGCAGTTGGGCTCCTGTGCGGGAGCAGAGAACCGGGAGTTGACCGCAAGCAGAGGAGCAGGCGTGCTCAGGATTCACCGGCGATACCGCCACCTCAAGCGCTACCGCCAGATCGCCATGGTGCTGATCAAGTACGGGTTCGCCGACCTGGCCGAAAGGCTGGACCTGGCTGCCTACCTGCACTTGGGGCGGCGACTGTCGCGCGTGCGGCGTGGGGTGGAAGGCGTTACCACCGCCAGTCGCATCCGCATGGCCTTGGAGGAGCTCGGCCCCACGTTCGTGAAACTTGGCCAGGTGCTGAGCACGCGGTCTGTTTTGGTGCCTGCCGACCTTCTTGCCGAGCTGGTCCTCCTCCAGGACCGAGTGCGCCCGGAGCCGTTTTCCGTCCTGGAGCACACGCTGAATCAGGAGCTCCAGGGGGCGGCTTCGTCGCGCTTCGCTTCCATCGAAAGCGCGCCGCTGGCATCGGCATCCATCGCCCAGGTGCATCGCGCGCGCACGGTGGATGGACAGGAGGTGGTGGTCAAGATCCAACGGCCGCGCATCGCCGAGCTCATCGAGGTGGACATGGAGATCCTCCTGGACCTGGCGCGCCTCATCGAACGCCATTTGCCTGAAGGCCACCAGTTCGATCCGGTGGGGCTTGTGGAGGAGTTGGCCAGGAGCACCAGGCGCGAGTTGGACTTTTTCAGCGAGGCGCGCAATGTGGAGCTGTTCGCCCGCAATTGCGCCACGCTCCCCGGGGTGCGCGTGCCAGCCGTGTTTTGGGAGCTGACCACCTCCCGGGTGCTGACGCTGGAGTATGTGGAGGGTGTCAAGATCTCGGATGTGGAGAGCCTGCGCGCCCTGGGCATCGATCTGAAAGCCTTGGTGCGGCGGGGCGCCGACTTTGTCCTGAAGCAGATTTTCGAGGATGGCTTCTTTCACGCCGATCCACACCCTGGCAACCTGCTGGTGCGCAGCGATGGGACGATCGCCCCGGTCGACTTTGGCATCATGGGCCGGCTGGACGACCAGATGCTGGCTCTGTTCGCCGACCTGCTGGTGGGGGTGACGGGGCGCGACGTGAGCCTCATCCTGCGCGTGATGGCCCAGATGGGGATCGTTCCCCAGGGCGGTGATGAGTGGCTTCTCCGCCTGGACATCGGCGAGTTCATCGACCGCTACTACGGCGCCAACTTGGGCAAATTGCGGATGAAGGCGGTCCTCGACGACGCGGTGGCGGTGTTAGCGCGCCACCGGCTGCGCGTCCCGTCCAACTTGATGCTCTTGGGCAAGACCTTAGGCTCTTACGAGGACATCGCCGAGAAGCTCGACCCCGAGTTTTCTTTTGCAGCGGCCATTGGCGCCTATGCGGGCAAGCTCATGTGGCGGCAGTTTGAACCGGAACGGGTTGCCTACCAGCTGGAGAGAGGCCTGCGCGACCTGTACCGGCTCGCAGTGACCTTGCCGCACGAAATGGAGGTGCTGCTGCGACGCCTGAGTGCCGGAAAGATAGGTGCAGAGCTCAGGCATCAAGGGCTGGAAAACCTCATTCGCGAGGTTGACCGTTCCTCTAACCGGCTTTCCTTCAGCTTGATCATCGCTGCCCTCATCGTCGCTTCCTCGATGATTATCGCGGCGCATGTGGGGCCGTCCCTGCTGGGTGTTTCGGTCCTGGGGATTGTGGGCTATGCATTTGCTGGCCTGCTGGGGGTGCGGTTGGTGGTTGCCATACTCCGGTCGGGGAGGTTGTAGAACAAGCAAACCAGGAGAGATCGGCAGGAGGGAGACGCATGCCCATAGTAGTGGTGAAGAGAGGTCGAGCCGCCAAGAAGATCCTCCCTACGGCCGTCGGCAAAGAGGAAGAGCTGCAGCGGTACATTCGAGAAAACCCTGGTGCGATTCCCCTCGATGACATTCGAGAGGACATGCAGCCATGCGTGCTCGCTCGCGAGTTCACCACGTCAAGTGGGGCAATCGACGCTCTCGCCATCGACGAGGAGGGGGCAGCATACATCATCGAAACCAAGCTCTACAAGAATCCTGACAAGAGGTTTGTAGTGGCCCAGGTTCTCGATTATGGAGCTGCGCTGTGGAAAGCCTTTCAGGACTCCGCCGACATAGATGAGATGCTTGAGGGAGCGGTAAGCGAGGTATCCGGCGTCTCATTGCGCGCGAAAGTGGCGGACGCCTTCGGATTTGATTACGACAAGGTGGACGAGGTTCTCGACCGATTCAAATCGGACCTCAGCTCTGGTCGATTTACTTTCATCTTCCTCATGGACCACGTCCATGACCAACTGAAGCATTTGGTTAGCTTCATAAACGCCAACAGCAGGTTCAGACTGCTGGCGTGCGAGCTGGAATTCTACAGGGACGAAGACTTTGATATTTTGGTACCCAAGCTCTATGGGGCGGAGACGATCAAGAACCCGCCCTCGAGCTTGGCGCCAAGATAAAGGTGGGACCAGAGTACCTTCTTCGAGGATCTTCGGCAAAGGCTGGACAAAGCGGCCGAGAACAAGGTACGGGAGTTGTTTGAATGCGCTCAACGCACTGCTGACAGCGTCTCGTGGGGCACTGGCCCCCTTCGCGGATCGTTCAATCCCAAGTATAACAGCATCAGCACGCGGTCGGTATTCACGGTGTTCTCGCACGGAGTGCTCCAAGTCAACTTCCACTGGCTGAATGACAGCAAGGCAACGCTCCAATTCCGAAAAAAGCTCAAGGATAGGCTGGAGGAAAAGGCGGGGCTCCACTTTCCGCCGGATTATGAGCGTAGGCTGGTGCCATTTCAGCCCGATGAATGGATGGGCAGGAGCGCAGAAATCATCGGTGTCCTTCGCGAATTGATTGAACAAGGCCCTCACGAGGCAGAGGCAGGGGAGGGTCGGCAACAGCCGGGACCTAGGGTCGCAGCATTTCCGAGGCAACGTGACCACTGAGGAGATCCTTGCGCAAATAGGGGCGCTGGCTGACGAGCAAGGCCTGCCGGTCTACGCCGTGGGGGGCTTTGTGCGCGACCGCCTGCGCGGCGTGGACAGCGCCGACATCGACTTTGTCGTGGTCGGCGACGGCCCGGAGTTCGCGCGCCTGGCCAAGAAGAGGCTCCAGGGCACGGGCTTTGTCGTGTACGACAAGTTCTGCACCGCCTCCTTCCTGCTTGACGGCCGCAAGTTGGAGTTTGTCTCGGCCAGAGCCGAGAGCTACGAGCCCCATTCGCGCAAGCCCGCGGTGCGCAAGGCCACCCTCGCTGACGACCTGTCCAGGCGCGACTTTACCATCAACGCCATGGCCCTGTCCGTGAACCGCGCCTCGTGGATGGAGCTGGTGGATCCTTTCGGCGGCAGGCAAGACTTGGAGCATCGCGTGGTGCGCACGCCGCTGGACCCCGAGGTGACTTTCCAGGATGACCCGCTGCGCATCATGCGTGCCATACGCTTCGCCACCCAGCTTGACTTCCGTCTGGAAAAGCGCACCAAGGCGGCGATTGCGGCCATGCGCGAGCGGCTGGCCATCGTTTCCCAGGAGCGCATCACTGAGGAGCTGCGCAAGATCCTCATGGCGAGCCGCCCCTCCATCGGCTTCAGGCTGATGGGCGAGACCAAGGTGCTGGAAGTGGTGCTGCCCGAGATCAGCGCGCTCAAGGGCGTCGAGCAGATCGGTCGCCACCACCACAAAGATGTCTTCCTGCACACGCTCAAGGTTCTGGACAATGTGGCGGCAGTGAGCGAGAGTTTTCCGTTGCGCTTTGCGGCCCTTTTCCACGACGTGGCCAAGCCGCAGACCAAGGCCTTTGTGCCGCGCGTGGGCTGGACTTTTCATGGGCATGATGAGATCGGTGCGCGCATGATGAAGGGCATCTGCCGGCGGCTGCGCCTGCCCAACGAAACGGAAAAGTACGCGGAGAAGATGATTCGCCTGCACCTGCGCCCCATTCACTTGGCAGATGAAGGCGTCAGCGATTCGGCCATTCGTCGGCTCATCGTCCAGGCTGGCCAGCACCTGGAGGAACTTTTCATCCTTTGCCGGGCGGACATTACCTCGGGCAATCCCGCGCGGGTGAGCCAGCACTTGGCCAACTTTGACCATCTTGTGCAGCGCATCCACGAGGTCGAAGAGAAAGACCGCATGCGCGCCTTCCAGTCGCCGGTGCGCGGCGACGAAATCATGGCGGTGTGCGGCATTGGACCGGGCCCCATGGTCGGCCGCCTGAAAAAGATGATTGAGGAGGCGATCCTGGACGGCCAGATCCCCAATGAGCACGATGCAGCCTACCGCTATCTGCTTTCCATCAAGGACGAGGTGCTGGCCAGCGGCGAGCCCACGCGAAAGCGGTTGCCCTGACCGAAACTTTTCTGGTGCTTTTTCGTTCCATCTTCTGGTTTTTTGGAGAAGCCGGCATGCAATAGTTGCCCCTCGCGAAGTGTATACTCTGTGAGCAATTACGGAGCCAGGGCCGTGGGCGCAAGGTACCTGGCCGCAGAGCTGCAGAAGGACCAAGGTGCGGAGGAAACGAGCATGGAGAATCAGCAGGTGTCTGCGCAAGGGGATTCCCTGTTAGGGACGTTGGTCAACATTTTTGTCAGTCCGCGCGAGGCCTATGAGGCGATCGACCGCCGGCCGCGGTGGGTTCTACCGCTGGTGCTGGTGGTCATTGCGGCCATGGTGGCGGCCATTTTCATCACGCCAATGGCCATGGAAGAAGGCATGGCCAAGCAGCGGGACAAGCTGATCGAACAGCGCGGCATGAGCCCAGAGGAGGCAGACCGGGCCTTGGCAGTGGGGGCGAAGATCGGGCGGATCACCGGCCCAGTGATGGCACCGGTTGGCGCGGTGGTGGCCATAGTGGTCGTCGCACTGGTCCTTCTTTTTCTGGGAAACATCGTGCTGGGTGGGGCGAGCAACTTCAAGAAGGTGTTTGCCATGTACACCTGGACGTCGCTGATCGGCGTGCTGGCCACCATCGTCAAGACGCCGCTGATGCTCTCCCGGGGCACGGTGAACGTGCAGACCAGCCTGGCCGCGTTCCTTGACCCTGAGCAGAAGGGCACCTTTCTCTACCAGCTTCTGGCGCGCACGGATGTCTTCTCGCTGTGGGAGCTGGTGCTGGTGTGCATTGGTATG
The DNA here is from genome assembly GCA_024655945.1 of candidate division KSB1 bacterium. Taxonomy (NCBI): domain Bacteria; kingdom Pseudomonadati; species Candidatus Zhuqueibacterota bacterium. Next base: position 186,568 of record JANLFK010000003.1, on the reverse strand, counting down.
GCGGTCGTCTACCGCTTCACTACGAAGAAGGCGGCCACTGGCGTGGTGGCACTCTACATAGTCTACGCGCTGGCCGCGGCTGCCATCACCGCAGCGCTCACTTAGGCCGGCTGGCATTCTGGGAGCAGGGATATGGCAAGGGTTGGTGTCGTCGTTGCAACTTTGTGCGTGCTTGCCGCGGCTGGGGGGCTTGCGGCGCAACAAGCGGGGCGTCCCTTCACCTTGGAGGACTGTGTCGCCCTGGCCCTCGAGAAGAACGCCGGGGTGCGCAAGGCGGAACTGGGGGTGGATTTGGCGGCGGCCACGACGTTAGGCACCTGGTCTGGCCTTCTGCCACACGTGAACGCCAGTTTCGCCTCCGGGCGGTTCATTCAGGGCGACCGCATTCGCAAGATGGACGTGCCGGTGGGCTTTGACCCTCAAACTGGCCAAGTCATCTACGAACAGCGCGAGATAGTGCAGAAGGGTGTGGAGCGCAACAGCCATTACGCCAGGCTGTCGGTGGCGCAGAACCTGTTCGACTGGGGGCGAAGCGTCAACCTCCTGCAGCAGGCGCGCTCTCGCCAGCAAGCAGCAGAGCAGGCTTTGATTGCCGCCCAGCAGGCGGTCGTCTTGGATGTATACACAAAGTATTTCGCCCTGCTCAAAGCCACGAAGCTCTTAGAGGTATACCGGGAAGCGTTGCAGTCGGCGGAGGAGCAGCTCAAGCGCACGCAGAGCATGTTCGAGCTTGGCGCAGTGGCGCAGGGCGATGTGTACAAGGCCAGAGTGACCGTGGGTGAGGCCAAGATCAATGTCATCACCCAGGAGAACGAGGTGCGCGCCGCCATGGGGAACCTGAACGTGGCCATGGGACGCGATCCGGATGCGGAGCTGGCAGTGGTGGAGGTGGAAGCATCCGAAACGCCCTTTGCGCACACGCGCGAGCAGGTGCTGGAAATGGCCTTGCAGAACAACCCAGAGCTGCGGGAGCTGCGGCAGTCTTTGGAGGCCGCCCGCCTGGGCGTGCGCGCGGCCAAACTGGCCTATCTGCCCACCTTCGCTCTTGGGCTCACCTACTCGCGCGACAATGAGTTCTTCGACAAAGTCTACTCGAAGGACCTGAAGCGAGATTACTACCTTTCGCTGGGCATGCAGGTGGAGCTGAACCTCTTCCGGGGTTTTGCGGACAAGGCGGCAGTGGAACGCGAGGCGGCTTCCTATCGCACTGTGCAGGAGGAGCATGCCGACAAATTGCGACAGTTGGCGTTGCGCGTCAACCAGGCCTTCCTCTACCTTGAGGCATTGCAGGAGATTGCCCGGATCAATCGCGACAACTTGCTGGCTGCGGAAGAGGACCTGCGTTTAGCGGAGGAGCGCTATCGGGTGGGCTCGGGCACGCTGTTGGAGATCAACGACGCGCGCGTGGCCGTCACCCGCGCCAAGCAGATCGTGGTCGGCGCCAAATACGATAGCCAAGTTGCGCGCGCCACCCTCGAGGCACTGATGGGCACGCTGGGCAAAGCCAGCCAAGGGTCATGAGAAAGGGGAGGAAGCTTCCAATGACGCGCACCTCGGTTGTTGGCCTCCTTTCTTGCCTCATAGCGCTGGTCGCACTGCCCGGCTGTGAAAAGACCGCTGGCGAAGGCGGCGGCGTGGTGGCGCCCACCAAGGAGGAGCCGTACATCATCGAGTGCCTCACCTGCGTGGCGGTGGACGAACAGTCGCATCCGGTCCTGGTGACCACTACCTTCCGGGTGGGCGACGTCGTCTACCTCTGGATCAGGTGGGGCAATTGGTACAAGACGCACACGGTGGGCGTCAAATGGTTCGACCCTGAGGGGCAGCTGCAAGGCCACCGCGAGGTGGAGCTGACTTCCGATAGCGGGCATGCAGTCACTTGGTTCTACTTGGACACAACGGACTCGGCGCCGGCAGGCGACTGGTGGGTCGAGGTCTACCTTGACGGACAATTCATGCGCAGTCAGGTGTTCACGCTCGTTTCCCCATAGGTGAAAGTGACACAGCTGGAGAAGTGGCAATGGCGAAGAAGAAGAGAGCGGCCATTTTCCTGTTAGGCCTGGCGGTGGTCATAGGGCTGGCCGTGATACTTGGCAGCCAGTCCGCAAAGAAGAAGGCGCTGGAAGTGACGGTGGCTTCGGTGAAGCGCGGCACGATCACCCAGGTCGTCTCCGGCGCGGGGAAGGTGCAACCGGAGCTCAAGGTGAACATCACCGCGCATGTGGCCGGCAAGATTGTGGAGCTGCCGGTGCGCGAGGGCCAGCAGCTACGGCGCGGCCAGCTGTTGGTTCGGTTGGAGCGCGAGCAGTACGAAGCGGCAGTGGAGAGGGCACGCTCGACCCTCAAATCGGCACGGGCCAACTTGACCAAGACGCGCGCGGAGTACGAGCGCGCCGAGGAACTCTACGCGCAGAAGCTGACCTCGCTGGCGCAGCTGCAAACCGTCGAGGCGGCCTTGATGCTGGCCGAAAGCGAGGTCGAACAGGCTCAAGCAACCTTGGCCCAGGCCGAGGACAACCTCGCCAAGACCACGATTACCTCGCCCATCGACGGCACCGTCATCAAGCTGAACAAGGAGGTGGGGGAGATAACCCTGGGTTCCCAGTTCCAGGCAGACGTGATCATGGAGGTTGCCGACCTGGAGCGCATGGAGGTGGTGGCCGAGATCGACGAGAACGATGTGGTGGATGTCACCGAGGGGCAGAGCGCGCGCATCCAGGTGGACGCCCTCCCCGATACCGTTCTGCGCGGGCGGGTGCGTGAGGTCGCCCACACTGCTATCACCCGGGGGCGTGGCACGCAGGAGGAGATCACCAACTTCGAGGTGAAGGTGTCGGTGGTGGACCGCGTGCCGCAGCTTAGGCCAGGCATGTCGGCCACAGTGGAGATCGAAACAAAGTCGAAAGAACAGGCGCTGTACGTGCCCATCCAGTGCATCACCATGCGGACGCCGGAGGATACGACGCTGTTGGCCCAGGCAGGCGGTTCGAAATGGCGCCGCAAGAAGGGCGGCACCAGGGACGAGAGCATGGAGGGGTCTGGAGCGCCGCCGTCTGAGGAGGAGGAAAAGAAAGCAAAGGCCGCCCCCAAACAGATCGAGGTGGTCTTTGTGGTGGAGGGCGGCGTGGCCAAGATGCTTCCGGTGGTGACCGGCATCAGCAGCGAAACGGACATCGAGATCGTGAGCGGGGTCAGCGAGGGTGAACAGGTGGTTACCGGAAGCTACCGCGTGCTGTCCAAGGAGCTCAAGAACGGCGCTGCCGTGAAGATCAGTTCTGGCAAGCCGCCCGTGGCAAAGGAGAAGAAGTAGCTGGGCAGGGCGAGGTCGTGGCTTTCTCTTGCGGAAGGCAGAACTGTCGAGGTGGCAGATGTTGATCGAGCTTGAGAACGTGGTGAAGATCTACGAGGTCGGTGCCGAGCGCGTGCATGCGCTGCGTGGCGTGTCCCTGCGCGTCGAGGAGAATGAGTACCTGGCCATCATGGGGCCCTCGGGGTCGGGAAAGTCGACGATGATGAACATCCTCGGCTGCCTGGACACCCCGACTTCAGGACGCTACCTTTTCAAAGGGCAGAACGTGGGGAGCATGGACGACGACCAGCTGGCGGAGATTCGCAATCGCGAGATCGGCTTTGTCTTCCAGACCTTCAACCTCTTGCCCCGCGCCAACGCCCTGCACAATGTGGAACTGCCGCTCATCTACAACGGCACGCCGGCGAGCAAGCGACGCCAACTCGCCGAGGAGGCACTGGCCAAAGTGGGGCTGGCCGACCGCATGCACCATCGCCCCAACGAACTCTCCGGCGGACAGCGGCAGCGGGTGGCTATTGCCCGCGCCTTGGTCAATAGGCCGTCCATCATCCTGGCTGACGAACCCACTGGCAACCTCGACACCCGCACCGGACAAGAAATTATGGACATTTTCGAGAAGCTGCACGAGGCAGGGAACACCATCATCTTGGTCACCCACGAAGAGTACATCGCTGAGCACACCAACCGCATCATCCGCCTGCGCGACGGCATGATCGAGCGCGATGAAGCCACCAACTGACCGAGCGGGCGAGGGGAGGTGAGCATGGTCCGTTTTGCCACAGCATTGTGGGACAGTGCCCGCATGGCGGTGCTGGCCTTGTGGGCACACAAGATGCGCGCGTTCCTCACCGTGCTGGGCATCATCATCGGGGTCACCACCATCACGGGAATCGTGTCGGTCATTCAGGGGCTCAACAAGGCCGTCTACTCGCAGATTGCCGGCTTGGGAGCCGACCTGCTCTACGTGCAAAAGTTTCCTTGGGTCTCTGGGCGGGAGTTCTACAAGTATCGCAATCGCAAGAACATCACCGCCAAGGAAGCCGATGCCCTGAAGCGCTTCTGTACCTTAGCCACGGTAGTCTCCCCGATGACCGGCACGCGGCGCACGGTCAAGTACGGCAGCACCAAACTGAGCAACGTCACCATCTACGCGGTGGAGGCCAACTACAAGGATGCGGCCAACGTGTTGCCGGAGTTCGGTCGGTTCATCACCGAAACCGACGTGGAGCGGCGACATGCGGTGTGCGTCATCGGCCAGGAGGTGGCTGCCAAGCTCTTTGACCGCGTTGACCCCATCGGGCGCAAGATCACCGTGGGGGACTACAAGTTCACCGTGGTCGGCGTGCTGGAGAAGCAAGGCGAAGTGCTCGGGCGGAACAACGATATCGTGGTCATGGTGCCGCTCTCCATCTTTCAGAAGCTGTACGGCTCCCGCCGGAGCCTGACGATTCTGGTGAAGGTCGTCGACGCCTCTCGTCTTGCCGATGCGGAAGACGAGATCATCGGCATTCTGCGGCGGGTGCGGCAGGTGCCGCCGGACAAGGAGAACGACTTTGCTATCAACCGTCAGGACATTTTGGAAAACCTTTACAAAAACCTGACGCGTGTGCTCTATGCTGTGGCTTTTGGCATTGGGGCATTGTCGCTCTTAGTGGGGGGCATTGGCATCATGAACATCATGCTGGTGTCGGTGACGGAACGGACGCGCGAGATCGGCATTCGCAAGGCCGTGGGCGCGCGCCGTTCAGATGTCATGCTGCAGTTTCTTGTGGAGTCGGTGGTCATCAGCGCTTTGGGCGGGCTGATCGGCCTCGGCCTCGGCTTCGGGGTGGGCATGATTCTCGGGAGGCTTCCGGTTCTGGAGGCCACCATTGCCCCGAGTGCCGTGCTTCTCGGGTTGGGGTTCTCGTGCGGCGTGGGGATGTTCGCCGGCCTATATCCGGCGTGGAAGGCCTCGCGCCTTGACCCCATCGTCGCCCTGCGTTACGAATAACAGTGGAGGAACCAGGCAGGCACTGCCATGGATTTGCGCGAAAGCATAAAGATGTCCGTGAGCGCCATCGGCGCTAACAAGTTCCGCTCCGTCTTGACCGCCCTAGGGATCATCATCGGCGTGTTCGCGGTCATCGGCATGCAGACCATTATTCAGGGCCTCAACAACTGGTGGGAAAAGGAGCTGTCGGTGCTGGGCGCGGATACCTTCCAGATCCGCAAATATCCGGCGGTGCAGATCGGCGACTCCTGGCAGAAATACCGCAACCGGCGTAACATCACCCTGGAGGAAGTAGAGGAACTGCAGCGGCGCGCCACGCTGCTCAGCGTGGTCTCACCGATGGTCTTTCGCTTTGGCGCCACCCTGCGGCACGGCGACAGGAAGACGAACCCGGACATCGTGGTCTTCGGCGGCGACCAATACCGCCAGGAGGCCGACGGGCAGTTCGTCAGCGAGGGCCGCTTCATCAACGAGACGGACGTGCAGAGACGTCGGCAGGTGTGCGTCATCGGCACGGACCTGGCCGAGCAGCTCTTCCCGTTCCGCGAGGCGGTGGGACAGGACATCCTCATCGATGGACATCGCTGCACGGTGATCGGCGTGTTGGAGGAAAAGGGCTCCGTCTTTGGCCAGAGCCAGGACGCGCATGTGATTATCCCCATCTCCACCTTTGGCAAGTTCTACGGGATGAACCGCAGCGTGTATGTGGACTGCAAGGCAGTGCGCCCCGAGTTCTTGAACCAGGCCATCGAAGAGGCCACCGGGATCATGCGGGCGGTGCGGCGCGTGCCGCCCGGCGAGCCCAACGATTTTGAAATCATGACCAGGGACTCGCTGATGGAGACCTGGCGCAACGTGACCCACATCGTCTTTGTGGCGGCGTTGGTCATCTGCGGCATCTCCCTGCTGGTGGGCGGCATCGGGGTGATGAACATCATGCTGGTCTCGGTGACGGAGCGCACCAGGGAGATCGGCATCCGCAAGGCGGTGGGTGCACGGCGCCGCGACATCCTGGGGCAGTTCCTGCTGGAGGCGGTGCTGATCTGCGAATTCGGCGGGATCATCGGCGCCGTGCTCGGCGTGGGCATTGGGTTGCTCATCGGCGCCCTCACGCCCTTGCCCGCTGCGGTGCCAGTGTGGGCGGTCCTCTTGGGCTTAGGGTTCATCTCGTTGGTGGGCATCATCTTCGGTATCTACCCGGCAGCCAGGGCCGCACGGCTGGACCCGATCGAAGCATTGCGGTACGAGTAACCTGTTGGTCAAGCCAGGAGGGAGCATGGAGCTCGAGGAAAGGCGTGTGGGTGACGTGTTGGTGGTGGGCCTGAGTGGCAAGCTCATGGGAGGGAAGGACACCGAGCGCTTCCGGGAGATGCTCTATCGGGCCATCGGCGAGGGCATCGTCAATGTGCTGGTGGACCTGAGCCAGGTGACCTGGATGAACAGCTCCGGGCTGGGGATGCTCATCAGCGGGCTGACTACCATGCGCAGCGCCGGCGGTGACCTGCGCCTGGTGGGACTTAACGAAGGGACCCGCCGACCGCTGCTGATTACCCGCCTGGACTCTGTGTTTGAAGTGTTCGACACCGAGGAAGAGGGGCTGCGCAGCTTTGCTTAGGAGGGCTTCATGGCACGGTTGACCCGGGAGGAGGTCTTGGCGCGCGCCCGACGGGGCGAGTCGCTGGCCGGCCTCGATCTCCGCGAAGCCGATCTGTCCTACGAAGACTTGCGGGGTCTGGACCTCCGCAACGCTAACCTCAGCGATGCCCATCTGCAAAATGCCAATCTCGAGCGAGCTAACCTCAGCGGGGCCGATCTCACGCGAGCTTTTCTCTATGGCGCCAATCTCTGTCGCGCCCGCCTGGACGGTGCGGTGCTGGTGGAGACGAACCTGCAGGACACGAACCTTGAGGGAGCCTCGGCTGCCAGCGCAGAGATGACTGCCTGTGCCCTGTTCGGTGCGCACCTTGCCAAGGCGAACCTGCGCGGCGCAAACCTGACCAACGCGCGCCTGAAGCGTGCCAATTTGAAAGGGGCGAACTTGGCAGGCGCTACGTTACGGGGTGCTCACTTGGAGCGTGCGGACTTGACGGGGGCTGACCTGTCCGAGGCCGACCTGCGCGGCGCACACCTGGCACATGCAAACTTGCAGGGGGCACGCACGGAAGGGGCCAAGACCGGAGGCCCTTAACGCCTGTCTAAAGCCCGGATTTGTCGTGGCAGAAACCTCGCCGCAAATCCCTGCCAGCGCTTCCTCCCAGGAGCTCTCTTCGAACCCTCGCTTTTTTCTTGCGCATCCTTGAGAGAAATATAATTTTTCTCTTGACAAACTGGCACAGAATCCTTATTTTATCAGATAGAAGCCCCGAAAAAGGGAAAGGCTATTAGCAGGAGCTGCCAGACCCATGCCAATAGCCCGTTGTGCCAGAAGCCAGGGGGCGGTCTCCCAAAATCCGCGCAGGGATTGAGGGCCGAGGACCGCCCTTTTTGTTTTGGCACACCCTTAAGACGCAGCAGGTAGGGAAAAAGTTGCAGCTTTTTTTTACCAAACAGAGGAGGCCGCAGCAGTGAAACGCGCACAGGTAGTCCTGGCCCTGGCGCTGGCCCTGGTGCTGGCAGTGCCGGTGATGCTGTTTGCCGGCACCACAGGCAAGCTCGCCGGGTTCGTCAAGGACAAGGAAACGGGCCAGCCCCTGCCCGGTGCCAACGTGTTCATCGAGGGCACGAAGATGGGGGCAGCAACCGACGCTGACGGCTACTACTTCATCATCAACGTGCGGCCGGGCGTGTATCGGGTAACGGCTTCCATGATCGGCTATCAGCGGGAAACGGTCACCGGTGTGCGGGTGAGCGTCGACCTGACCACCAAGATCAACTTCGAGCTCAGGTCCACGGTAATCGACCTGGGCAAGGCTGTGGAGGTGACGGCGGAGCGGCCGCTCATCGAGCCTGCGGTCACCACCAAGCGCACCACGGTCACCGCAGAGATGATCACCAACATGCCGGTGCGCTCGGTGCAGGACATCATGACCCTGCAGTCTGGCATCACCGTCATGGAGGGTTACCAGAACAAGATCGCCGGCTTTGAGGCGCGCGGCCTTGACCAGACCCACGTGCGCGGCGGCAGAAGCGGCCAGATCGCCTACATGGTGGACGGTATGTACGTGGAGGATGCCATTTACGCCGGCATGGGGACCACGGTCAACCGGGAGGCCATCGACGAACTGACGGTGATCACCGGCAACTTTGACGCTGAGTACGGCGAGGCGCAATCGGCGGTGGTCAACATCGTCACCAAAGAAGGGCGCGACTACTACTCCGGCATGGCCGAGGTGACCAGCGGCGAGGTGGCGGGTTGGCTGGGCTCCAAGAGCGACGACCTGCGCAACGCCCACCAGGTGATCGGCTCCTTTGGCGGCCCGGTACCCTTTGTCAAAGGCCTGAGCTTCTTCCTCTCCGGGTCGCAGGGCTACCGCAAGTACGCCGTATTGGAGTACGACCAGCACACCTACGACCCCACACCGCTCAACTGGCTCCTGGACCATCCCGAGGATCCTCGCTACAAGAAGATCCAGGAACAGATTGCCGCAGGGATTATCACCGAGGTAACTGACATCAACAAGCTGCGCAACAACAGCACCTACCGCTACGCCGGCGATGTGATGCGCCACTGGGCCACAGGCGCCTGGCGCAAGGCATGGTCCTGGAAGGCTGACTGGGGAGAAGACCGCAAGCCGAACACCAAAGACGCCGGCGAAGGTGACGGCATCAACGACCTGATTCGCTGGGACGATACTGCCGGTTGGATGGCTTTTGGCTTCAACTCCGACTATGACTTTGCCGGCAAGCTGTCGTGGCGCATCAACCCCAGCATGAAGCTGGTCTACACCCACCGGCAGACGCAGCGGCGGTTCCGCTACTTCGATGACTTCTGGCGCTTTGCCGAGCAGGGCATTCACATCGTCACCGACCAGACTGAACAGCAGGGTCTGATCTGGACCCACCAGGTGAGCCCCAAGCTCTTCTACGAGCTGCGCGGCTCACGCTTCTGGAAGCATCGCCGCTATCGTGTGTATGGTCCGGACGGGCACGAGCTAACCGCAGGCCACTCCGAACTCTTCAGGGATGCATTCTTGGAGAATTGGATCGAACAGTTCCAAAAGGAAAACGGTCGCAAGCCCACGGAGGCGGAGATCGAGGCGCGACGACAGGAGATCGCGCGTGAATGGCCAGTGACCGCGCAGGAATACCCGGACAGGACTTCCACCGGCGGCTTCGCCTGCGACCTCACCTTCGTACGCGTGGATACCATCGCCGAGCATGGCGTGCAGGTGCCGCGCTACGTGTACTACGGCTACACCACGCAGTACTGGACGCGGAACTTCCAGCAAGATTTTGAGCTCTCCGGCAGCCTCACCTGGCAGGCGCATCGCAGCCACCAGGTGAAGATTGGCGGCGAGTACAAGACCTTCGGCTTTGACAAGAACAGCCTGCTTGGCAAGCTGGCAGGTGGCGAATCCGGAGGCCTCTTCTTCCTGGAACTCCAACACCCGTACATTGCCAACCCGTACGTGGAGTACTACCACACCCATCCGGTGGAGATTTCCGCGTACATCCAGGACAAGATGGAGTTTGGAAACCTCATCGTCAACGCAGGAATCCGCTTCGACTTTGCCGACTCCAAGGGGCGGGCGTGGGAGAACTGGAACGACCCCACCTCGGAGGTGCAGACCGGGAGGAAGAAGTGGCAGTGGAGCCCCCGTTTGGGCATCGGCCATCCGATTACCGATCGGGCCACCTTCCATTTCGCCTATGGTCACTTCTTCCAGGTGCCTGACTACCGGGACCTCTATACCAATCAGACCCTCAACCTGAACTCGCCCTTGCCGCTGTTCGGCTGGGCCAACATGGATGCCGCGCGCACCGAGGCCTACGAGCTGGGCGTGGACCAGCAGATTGGCGACAACTGGAAACTGAGCGTGGCGGCATGGGCTAAGGAGAACAACGGCGACCCGGGCAGCTACCGCATCACCGGCTTCGACCCCGACAGCCTAGGGCTCTATAGCTACTCGATTATCCACAACAGCGACTTTGGGAGCTCCAAAGGGATCGACATCAGCTTGGAGAAGCGCTTCAGCGACAACTACTTTGGCACGTTGGAGTACACCTACTCTGTGGCCAAGGCAAACAAGTACTATTCTTGGGCCGGGTACTGGGACAGTGACACCGAGGAGAACCGACCCAAGAAGGAGTATCTGATGCCATGGGATCAGACGCATGTCATCAACATCAACGCCGGGTATGCATTGGGAAGAGGCCAGGGGCCAAAGATCTTTGGCCTGCGACCGTTTGAGCGCACGACATTGCAATTCATCTTCCGCGGCGCCAGTGGCTACCCCTACACACCCACGGTGGGTGGACAGGCGCTGGAGCCGAACACGGCGCGGCGGCCGTGGCGCATGACGCTGGACGGCGTCCTCCGCCGCGACTTTGTGCTGTTCGGGCGCCTGCGCGCCGCCTTGGTGGCACGGGTGTGGAACATCTTGGACCGCGAGAACGTGCTCACCGTATACTCCGAGACCGGCAGCCCGACCGACCCCGGACCAACCATGAGCCGCACCGCGTACAGCACACAATACGACCGGCCGCACTGGTACGGAGAGCGGCGGCGGATCGACTTGGGCCTGCGCCTGGAGATGTAGGCGGTCAGGGAAGGTAACCGTAGACTCTACCCCAGGAGAATGACCATGAGACGAGAAGCGCTCGTGTTCCTCTGTGTGGCCCTACTGGCGGCCTTGGCCTGGGCAGCGGACCTGAACCAGCAACAGCAAAAAGGTCTGCAAAAGCCCATGCACACCCGCGACATCGCCGTGGGCATACTGGATGTGGCTAAGGTGCAGCACGCCGTGTTCAACGACGGCCGTCTGTCCACCTGGGACTACCGCCCTTTGGTGCCGGCGTTCTTCTACAAAGGGTGGTCCTACGTGCCCGACCTATTCCCCATGTTGGGCATTCCGGATGGGCCATGGGCACCGCGCCGCTATGACCCTGTCAAGGGCGACACGGTGAGCATGGGGGCCACGGTTTCGGAGCGCAACGTAGCCGCAGACTGGGGGCCCAAGGCTGGCTCCTACGGCAAGCTGCACTCTGGCGATGTGACCGTGGGCGACGTCATGGCCAACGCCCCTTCGAGCATCAAGGGGCTGCCCATTGTCGCCACCAGCACCATTGAGGCCTCCTGGCCGAAAGATGCCAGCGGCAATCGCATCTGGCCCGGCCCGTGGGCGCGAGACCCCAAGACCGGGGAGACCATCCCCGGCAAGTTCACCTCCGACAAAGAAGTCTTTTTCGTGATGAACGACTATGACCTGAACAACGTCGGCCAGCGCTATGCCGAGGCTGATGGTCGCGTGGACCAGGGCTATGCCACCGGCATCGACCTGGAGGTGACGGCTTACACCTACGGGAGGTCCTACGCCGAGGACTTTATCTTCTTCCCGTGCCGAATCATCAACAACAGCAAGGCGATTGACCCGCGGGGCATCGGGTACGATTACAAGGGGGTCTACTTCGGTTTCTACATCGATGCAGACCTCCCGGAGTATAACCTCACCACCACCTACAACGACCGTATGGACTGGATGGGGTTCTTGATTTCGGAGTACGATGCCAAGAAGGACACCACCTACCGGTACAACACGGCCTATTTCTACGACTACCGCTGGGGTACTGGCGACTTTAGCGGCGTGGCTGATCCGGCAGCGTGGAAGGTGTACATTGGCCTCAAGCTCCTCGAGACACCGAAGGCTCCTCCGGGCGGTGTGGATCTGGACAAGGACGGGATCATCGATATCCCCGAGGGCCAACAGCTCGGGCTCACCGACTGGCACTGGTTCAATTGGGAGCAGCGGCCAGGCGTGTTGACCCCCGACAAGCAGGAGCTGGAGCAGTACAAGCTGATGAGCGGCGACACGTCCAACCTGTCGATCGAGCAGCAGGACAACTACTTCTGGCCGGATCCCAGTGGCCAGCTGAATCCCCACTTGGATTCGCCAGAGCTGATCAGGGAAAAGTTCCCCACGGGCTTGGACTGCGTGTTCATCATGAGCACAGGGCCGTTCGACCTAGCGGCAGGCGACACCACAACCTTTAGCTTTTGCATGATCGCCGGCGATGATTTCGAAGACTACAAGTTCAACGCACGCAATGCGCAGTTCATGTACGAGCTGTACTACCAGGGAGCCGACCCGCCTTCGCCGCCGCGCGTCACGGCAGTGCCCGGCGACGGCAAGGTGACGCTCTACTGGGACCGCAGCGCCGAGGAGAGCCGCGACCTGATGACCGGCGCCAAGGATTTCGAAGGCTACCGCATCTACCGGACGACCTCCAACCCGACCAACAATCAATGGGGCGAGATCGTCCGCGACGGGCTGGGCAACGCGGTGGGGTTCCTGCCGGTTGCGCAATTTGACCTCAACAACAATGTCAGCGGCCTTGACCCCAACTACCCGCACCTCGACCTGGGCAACAATACGGGCCTGGTGCACTCCTGGACGGACAACAATGTGAAGAACGGGGTCACCTACTGGTACAGCGTGACCTCCTACGACCGTGGTATAAGCCTGGCCCGTGGCGATTCCTTAGCCCTGGCCGGGTGGGCGGACTTGAACTCCTTAGAGTGCGCCAAAGGTGTGAACCCGCAGGCGGCGCCCAACTTGGTGGAGGTCACCCCTGGCCTCACGCCCAGCAACTACGTGGCGCCGACCATCGCAGTCGAGCCTTTGCCCGGCGCTTACACCGGCAACACTCTCACCGCCTCAATCTTCGACCAGTTTGCGGTGACCGGACACTCGTACCTGATTACCATTGACGATGCAAAGCCGGGAGTGAAGTACTACGACGTCCTGGACGAGGCGACTGGACAGCAAGTGGTGGATAACGGTCCGCTCGGCGCCTCGGCTGAGGGACCGATCTTCGATGGCCTGCAGCTTACCGTGGTGGAGCGCTTCAGCACCGTGCGCCTTGACCCCGACTCGGCCTACTGGTACCGTGGGCAACTGGGGACAAAGTCGCCCTGCAACTGGCAGGTCACAGGCACTCCGGCCGGCGACTTTCCCTTCGACTATGAGTTCCGGTTTGTGAGCGAGCTGGACACGGCGTTTCAACCGGCCACCTACACCACGCCTTTCGAGATCTGGAATTTGACGCTCAACAAGAAGGCGCCCTTCGGCCACTTCACGGCGAACCCAGCGGATACTACGCCCGAGATGAAAGCGAAGTGGACCAGCGGTGACGAGCTGAAGCTGCGCGAGGTGGTGGAGGCAGGCAAGCCGGCCAAGTTCACCTGGACGTTTAAGCTCTCAGCTCCGCCGCCAAGGATCGACAGCACGCTTGTGGGAGGTGCATGGGTGTACACCAAGGTGGACACGGGTATCGCCCCGCAGACCGGCGATCGGCTGCGCATTATCTCCGGCAAGCCTTTTGTGGGCAAGCGGGACAAGTTCCGCCTCAACACCAGTCGCTATGTGGTGCGGGAAGCAGAGAAGGCCGACCTGAAGAAGGTGCGCGTCGTGCCCAATCCGTACATCATCTCCGCGCAATGGGAGCTCGACCCCAACCAGCGGCAGATTCAGTTCACCAATCTGCCCAACAAATGTGCTATTCACATCTACACCATTACCGGAGAGCGGGTTCATACCCTTCACCACGAGCATGAGACGCAGAGCTGGACTTACTGGAACATGTTGAGCTTCAACCAGCAGGAGGTGGCGTACGGCATGTACCTTTACGTGGTGGAGACGCCCAACGGGCATACCCAGGTGGGCAAGTTTGCGATCCTGAGGTAGTGCTGGTCCGGAAATCATCGGGGTGGCAGTCACGCCACTGGGTGAAAGCGGAAGGAGCCGATCATGAGAAAGTTAGCCATAGTGCTTCTGGTTGCAACGGTCTGGGTGCTGACCGCGTGGGCACAGGAGAACTCACGGGTGGGCACCTGCGCCGCGCAGTTCCTGAAGGTGGGGGTCGGCGCCCGGGCTGCAGCCCTGGGTGAGTCGGGCACGGCCACGCCGGGCATCGCCGGCTTGTACTGGAACCCGGCGGCCGTGGCGGCAGTTGACCGTTTCTCTGCCTTCTTCTCTTACTCCTCGATGTATGCAGGCCTGTCCCATAACTTCTTAGGGCTGGCTTATCCACTGGGTGCAGGGAGCACTGTGGGCGTGGGCATCACCTACATGACCTCGGACGACATCGAGATTACCACCGTGGACATGCCGCTGGGGACCGGCGCGTTCTACAGCCTGAACAACTATGCCGTCGGCCTGACCTTCGCCCGCCACATGACGGACCGGCTGAGCTTGGGCATCACCGCCAAGTTCATCCAGGAGGGGATCTACAGGGAGAAGGCGCGCACTATTGCCGCCGACTTAGGCTCGCTCTTGGATACTGGACTGCTGGGGATGAAGTTGGCCATGAGCCTTTCCAATTTCGGGGGCAATATGCGCCTATCCGGCCCGGACTTGCGCGTGAGCCACACGCGTTGGCCGGAGTACACTGGCAACCCCACGCGTTATGCCGACCTGAGCACTGAGGTCTGGCCGCTACCCATGATTTTCCGCATGGGCATCTCCTCCAGTTTGGTGGGTGTGGACGGGCAACTGGCCAAGAGTGAGTCCAATCAGGTCACTGTCTATGCCGATGCCACCGATACCAACGACTCGCTCCTGCGGTCGAACTTTGGCGTGGAGTATGTGTGGAACAACATCGTCGCTTTGCGTGGCGGTTACCGTGGGGTGGTGTTGGCACACGATGAGCACGACACCTACAACACCTCGAGCTATGCGGCAGGCGTCGGCTTTCACTATGCGGTGGCTGGGTTGGACCTGACCCTGGACTATGCCTACACGGACTACCAGATCCTGGGCAACACGCAGCAACTCAGCGTTACCCTGAAGTTCTGAATTCCTTGGGTGAGTTGACAAGCGCCCGTCGGCCATTGGTCGATGGGCGCTTGTTTTTCGTGGGGAAGGACGGGAGGTTCACTTGCGGCTTTGCCAACTCCTCAGCGTGGGCAGGCCGTTTGCGTCTTGGCCCCTGCGGGCCGTGGGCGGCAGGGGCGAGGCGGCTAGAGGACCGGGTAGTAGAGATGCCTTCGCTGGCTCGTCAGGGCCGCCACTTGCCCAGGGCGAAGAGGCAGTACAGACCGATGCCCAGCAGGGCGCAGAAAACGAACACGGGCAGCGCCTGGGGACGTTCGGCGAAGAAAAACTGGTAGAAGAGCCCGGCCGCACTGATGCCAATGTAGATTGCTCCCCTTGTCGCAAGGGCCTTCATTGTCTGCTCCCCTTTGCTACCTGGTCAGAGGCGCGTGTCCCCCAAGGACGCCGCAGGCCTGCCTGTGGGCCGGAGTGTGGCCCACTCATGCCAGCCTCTGTCCTTGCTGAGCATCGAAGTGGTGTACGATCTCAAACAGGGCTATGCCAAAAGCCACGCTCACATTGAGCGACTCCTTCACCCCAGCCATGGGGATTTCCACTGCCAGGTCAGCCAAGGCGACTACCTCGTCGCACACCCCGTAGTGTTCGTGCCCGACAACCAGGCAGAGGGGGAAGCGATAGGGTGCCACGCGAAAGTCGTGGCTGCAATCGGTGTGTTCCAGAACGACAATCTGCACGCCCTCGGCTTTGAGGCGGCGCAGTGCCTGGGCCGCGCTGGGCACGTACTCCCACGGCACCGCCTCCTCTGCGCCGAGGCTGGTCTTGCGGATTTCCGGCCGTGGCGGGCAGGCCGAGATGCCGCAGAGAAACAGCTTGGCCAGGCCTGCGCCGTCTGCGGTGCGGAACATCGCGCCGATGTTGTGCATGCTGCGCACATTGTCGGCCAGCGCGTAGAGGGGCCTGCGCGGACGGTGGCGCATCTCCGCAGGCGACGGCCGGAGACGCGAAAGTTCAAGAGGAGTCAACTTGCGCATGCACACGCTCCCGCAGAGCGAGGCCCCGGCGACTTTTCCCTTGCAAAAGTGGGCGGAAATTTGTAGTGTTTTAGACGCTGCACAGAATGGGAACAGACCAGGAGATGGCAGTGGAGCGGATCGCGCAGGTGATTTCCAATGTGACGGTGCCCACCGTGCTTTCGGCGGTGGCCTTTCTTGCCTTGTCTATGCACGACGAAACCTCCGCCTTGCGGGGAGTGGTGACGACCGCTATCTGCTGGGTCAGCGGTTCTATTCTGCCCGTGGCCTACGTGCTCAAGTTGGAGCGGGAAAAGCGAGTGAGCGACAAGCACGTGCCCCTCCGCGAGCAGCGCACCAGACCTTACCTGATGGCGGCGCTCTGCTACGCCGTTGGTTTGGCGCTCCTCCTTGCCGTCAGGGCGCCGTTCTCCGTTTGGGGTCTGATGTGGTGCTATGCGGTGAATACGCTGCTCATTGCCCTGATCAATCTGCGCTGGAAGATGAGCGCCCACGCAATGGGTGCCGCAGGGGCGCTGGCCGGACTCACCTATGCCTTTGGCGCAACAATGCTCCCTGCCTACGTCCTGCTTCTGGTAGTCGGCTGGGCCCGACTGCGCTTGCGGGCACACACGCCGGCGCAAGTGGTGGCTGGTGCCTGCGCTGGTCTGCTCCTCACGCTTGGACAACTGTGGCTGCTGAATGAGTTCCTCCTTTAGGATTGACGCATAGAGGTCAGCGCACATGCTCGTGCTCGACGGATCCATGGGTGAGGGGGGAGGTCAGGTCCTGCGCAGTGCTCTGACGCTCTCCCTGCTGACCGGCAAGAGCTTTGAAATCCAAAACATCCGGGCGCGGCGGCCAAAGCCGGGTCTCGTGGCGCAACACCTCAAAGCCATCGAAGCGGCGGTGGCCGTTGGCCAGGCCCAGGTGCAGGGCGCGGCCCTTGGTTCCACTACCTTGCGCTTTGCACCCGGTGTCCTGAGACCGGGCACATACCGCATCGACATCGGCACGGCTGGGTCTACCTCGCTGGTGGCCCAGACGGTAGCCGTGCCGCTTGCCCGTTGTGCGGCGCGTTCTGTGCTCACCATCACGGGCGGCACGCACGTGCCATGGAGCCCCTGTTTTCACTTCCTGCAGTTGCACTGGCTGCCCCTGCTGAGCCAAGCGGGCTTCCGCATCTCCATGGAGCTGGAGCGCGGCGGATTCTACCCGGAAGGCGGCGGACTCGTCCGCATGGTCGTGGAACCAGCAGGGCCGGTGAGGCCCTTGGGGCGCACAGAGCGGGGAGAGCTGCGCAAAGTCACCGGAGTGTCGGCAGTGGCGCGGCCGGATAAGAGCATCGCCGAGCGGCAGCGGCGTCAGGCTCTCCGCCGCTTGGCAGCCATTGGTATCCACGCGGAGATCGAGCTCCTTTCCCTGCCTGCTCCCTCTCCGGGCACTTTCTTGCTCCTGCTGGCCTCCTTTGCGCAGTCGCAGTGTTGCTACTATGCGCTGGGCGAGCGCGGCAAGCCGGCCGAGCGGGTAGCAGATGAGGCCGTGAGCCAGCTCGAGCGCTTCCTGGCCACCGATGCCGCGGTAGACGAGTATGTGGCCGACCAGCTGGTCATCCCCTTGCTGCTTGCCGAGGGGCTCTCCGAGCTCCGGGTGGCCCGGCTTAGCCGTCATCTTCTCACCAACATCGAGGTGGTGCGTTCCTTCTTGCCGGTGGTCATTGAAGTGGCCGGGCAAGAAGGCGAGCCTGGAAGCGTACGCATCCACGGGCGGGCCCTCGGGTAGCGGCGCGCCCCTCCTTGGCGTTAGCTCCACGACGTCGCCTTGGGCACGGTGGAAGGCCGGGTGCGCGTATTTCTCGTGCCCACCATGCGCTTCGGGTGGCGCAGAGGCTGTTCGCCTCTTCCGGCCCGAAACGCTCGGCTACAGTGTCGGCTTGCGTGGCCGCCGCACTACGGTAGCCGCGTCCGTGGTCACGTAGGTATCCGAGCCCAGATAGAGAGTGGGCTTCACCCGCTCGGGTCGCAGGGCACCGTTTTCGTCAAAGAACTCCTCCAGGTAGTGGACCGCAACCACCCTCCCCACGATGAGGTCGTGGTCGCCGAAAGTGGCGAGGCTCTCTAAGGTGCACTCCAATATGGCGTAGGCATCCTGCAGGCCCGGGGAGGAAATCAGGCGCGAGGGCTCCAGTTTGAGGCCGAACCGCTCGACCTTGTCCACCTCTGCACCCGACACCCGGCCGCAAGAGTGCACAATGTCGGCCTTTTCGTTGGGCAGGAAGTTGCAGGTAAAGTTGCCCGCCTGCGCGATGAGGTTGTGGGTGAAACGTTTCTTGGTGATTGCCACGGCGAACAGCGGTGGGTTGAAGGACAGGGCAGTGTTCCAGGCCGCCGCCATAAAGTTCGCACGCTCGCCGTGGCGGACACCCACCAAGGTGACATTCTTGGGGTAGAAATACAGAAACTGCTCCAAGGTAGTGGTCACTCGCTTTTCTGTCATAGGCGCCCCTCAATTTTCTCTCTCACTGCAGGCGCAGCTTCAGCACGTGGCGGACGTAGGCGTCGCCCTCGCCTGTGAAGGAGACGCGCGCGAGGCAAAAGTCTCCGTCTCTGCGGATGAGCTCGCCCCCCTGTGCCTCAAGCACCCCGCGCTCCGTGTGCATGGCGAGCTCGTAGCTTCGCGCGGCGCGTCCTTCCAGGACGATGCTGTGCCATCCTTCCTCGAGGGAGTGGCCGATGACCTTCAGCCCCTGAGGGAGATCGCCGACGCGCGGCGATGCCACAGGGGGGGCAATGCTCAGTCCGGCCGTGTAGTCGATCTCCACCACTGCAGAGGCGGCCAGCTGGAGCGCTACGGCGCAGCGCAGCAGGCCAAGGGAGTCGCTGACGACAAAACGGGCAGGATTCCCATCTATGCGCACTTGGTGCACGACAGAGCCTACGGGCAGGTACGGGGCACAGGTGAGGTGAAAGTCGCCCTTGCCCTGGTGCTCGCACGCTATGCGGACCTGCCCAGGCGTGCGGGTGTACTGAAAGGCGAACATATGGTCGCCCAGTCGGTAGTTGCGCACGGTAAACTGCTCCCAGGTGCACGGCGGCTGCGGACTGAACTCCACGCTCCGCGTGAGGACATTGCCGCGCAGGCCTAACAGCCCCCGTACAAGGGCATGAACAAACTGCGAAGAGCCGAAAAGCTGATGGGGCACTGAGGTGTCCAAGGCACGGTACCGGTCGCCGGAAAGGAGCTCCGTCTGGTAGCCCAAGGCATCGGCGGTGGTCAGGTGGGCGGTACCCATCAAGTGCAAGAATCCGGACACAGGGCGCGCGTACCGATACTCGGCCAAGGCAACTAAGCCCGTGAGGAAGGGCCACACCGCGCCGTTGTTGTAGCTGAGCGGGTCGTAGGCAGTGCTGCCATTGGAGAGCATCCGGGTTCCCCAATCGGTGCTCAGCTCGGAGGAAGCGAAGCGTTCCAGCATCGGCGCCGCGTCATCCGGGGGGAAGAGGCCGAAGAGCAGCGGCACCGCCGGCCAGGAGGTGACCTCGTCGTTGACTCCCCCCTCCTTGGCGATGGCAAAGTTGATGAGCCCTTTGTCCGGGTTGCGGAAGCTCCTGTGCATGGCCTGCAGCGCCTTCAGGTGCCTGGCATGCGCCTCCTTGGCCACACCCTCTTTGCCCAAAGCCCCGGCCATGAACTCTAACTCCGCCAGCGCCTGCGTCCACAGGGCCGCCAGGTAGACGTCGGTACGAATGTTTTGGCGCAGGGAGCCGAGCTCGGCAGCACCCAGACCCGCCTTGGAGTGATCCATGAGCCCATCGCCGTCCTCGTCGCAGGCCAGGCACCAGCGGTAGGCCTTCATGAGCGATTCCCAACTGGCGCGCATGAAGGCGAGGTCGCCACTGGCACGCAGATAGTCCGCCATCTGCACGATGTAGAAGGGGGTGACGTCGCCGTGAATGTAGCCGTAGGGGTACTCCTCAAACCAGCGAATCAGGCCCCCGGCTTGTGACAACTCGTGCATCATTTTGCCATCGGCGCGCTGGTACTTCTGCAGGAAGGAGACGGCCTGGCGCACGGTGGCAAAGTCGCCGTAGGCGTTCATGGCCAGGGAGTTCATGAAGGCGTCGCCGCCAAAAAACCAAGCGAAGCCGGGGCGGCGTCCCACGCCCGAGGTGCCGTAGCCGGCAACCAGCCCGCGGCCGAGGTGCGGATTGTCCACCAGCCCCTTGTCCAGGGCCACGCGCGCCCAATTGAAGGCCATCTCCAACTCCTTGTCGGGAAGCTCCAGCACCAGGAGCTCCTGGCGAAGTGTTTCGTAGTGGGCACGAGTGGCGGCGAGCAGTTCCTCGGCGCGCCCAAGGAGCCGCCAGTAGGTGGCCTTCACTTCGCTCAACCCTGGGGTGCTGCTGCCAGCGATGACAATGGGCAGGAAGTGTCCTTTGCTCTCGGCAGGATCGACGCGCAGCTCGAAGCGCATAGGATTGCTGGCCAGCTCGTGCGCCGGCGGCGACGATTGCGGCCGGCCATATGGCGAGCCGATGACGCCGGAGAACTTGAAGCGACTCTCGGAGATGACGTAGAGCCGCTCCTGGTCATCCCAATAGCAGAACTGGCCCCCCATGCCGCCTGGCCACATGGGGTTTAGGTCTGGGAAGAAGCTCACGAGAAGCGAGAGAGGGCTCTGCGTGTCCACGTCCAAGAGAGTGACCAGACCCGGCTCTTCCAAGGGCGCGAAGAAGGTCTGGCGCATCGTGAAGGCTGGGTGTGAGTAGCAGATGGTCACTGCCTCCGGGCGCACGGTGATGGTGCGCGCCAGGCGGCTGGCATCGAACGGATAGGCCTGCCCGTCCATCAGCACGGCCAGCTGCAGGCCATGCAGAAGCTTGAAGGGAAATACCCATGCCTCAAACACCCCCTCCTCGAGGCCAAGGAGGGCTGCCCTTCTCCCCACTGCCTCGCAGTAGGTGCCTGGTTGCACTGCACGTTCCAGCGTCAGGGGACCGTCGGTGATGGGGAACTTGGCTAACGGCTGCCACTGGCCGTGGGCCGCCGAAGCAGCGGCCAAGCTCAAGAGCAAGACAAGGCCGCAAACTGCCCAACTGAGACGGTTCATGGGTGATGCTCCTGGTGTAAGCGCATTGAACAAAAGGCCGGGGCGCAGTGCAGCTGGGAGGCCCGGCTTTGCCAACGCTTCAATTGTGCCGCCGTTTTCTCGGTCGGCGCCGAAGGAGTCACTTGACCGACTTTCAGTTTCTCCTCTGCCCTTCTGATTTGCTTTGGCGTATAGCGCAGTCGGTCACGGTACTTGAGGATTTTCTTGGCAATCCGTTTCTTCATCCCCGATGTGCCTCCTTTCCAGAAGTTGTCTCCCAATCGGCGAATCGAGGTGGTGGCCAATGGACGCAGGGTCAGTGAGCTCAAGCCTTGCGCAGCAGTGAGAGGGCGAAGACAAGCACACCGACCAGCACCAGTACCACACCCCAAAGTTTGCCAAAGACGTGGTTGAGAAGCAAGAACAGGGCGGCAGTCACGATGAGCATGAGCGCCACGGAGAGGCTGTTGGTCTCGCGGGTGAAAGCATAGACGGCCAGAAAGGCCCCGCCAGGTGCGACCAGCAGCAGCGGCCACAGCTGCACCATGGCATCCCAGCCGGCGATGGCGCAGTAGAGAAGGAGCAGGCTGGCCAGACCGAGCATGACGCCGCTGAGGAGCAGGGGCGTGCTACGCGGTCCGCTGAAGTAGGCAGTGGCCATGGCCACACCGATGGTCAGCGGGATGAGCGGCCAAAGGGCGGCCATGCTGACCAGCTTGGTGGCAGCCAAGAGTACCACCAGGCCCCCCACGATGAGGGCAATGCCGAATATGCGCAGACTGGTCGTGGACATGACTTGTTTCCTCCGCAAAGGTTTCGAGGCACTCGTTCTTCTGGGTCAACGACGGAACAGGCTCTTCACAATGTAGCCAGCGATCTGCGGGTTCTCCTTGAGGCGCCGGGTCGAGTAGGCGTACCACTGCTGCCCAAAAGGCACGTACACCCGCAGCCGGTGCCCCTCGCTGACCAGTATGGAGCGCAGCTTTTCTGTGACCCCCAAGAGCATCTGGAACTCGTACTGGTCCCTGCGCAAGCCAAGGGTGTGGATAATGCGCAGCGCATGCCATATCAGGCGCTCGTCGTGGGTGGCTATGCCCACGTAGCAGCCGTTGCGCAGAATGAGCTCTGCCAAGTAGGCAAAATTGTAGTTGACGATCTCCGGGTCCTTCCAGGCAAGGTGGTGCGGTTCTACGTAGATCCCTTTGCACAGGCGGAAATTGGTCTTGTGCTTGATGAGGTGCTCTGCATCCGCAAGGGTGCGGCGCAGGTAGGCCTGCAGCACGATGCCGACGTTGTCGTATTTTTCGCGGAGACGGAGGTAGAGGGCGATGGTGTCGGAAGTGCAGGAAGAGTCCTCCATGTCGATGCGGACAAAATTGCCGTGCCGCGCCGCCTCAGCCACGATGCCAGCCACGGTCTGGTAGCAAAAGTCCGTATCGATCTTCAGCCCCATTTGCGTGAGCTTCAGAGAGACGTTTGCATCTAAGCGGTGGTCGGCTATCGCCTGCAGGGCCTGGATGTAGGCCTGCGCCGCAGCGGAGGCCTCCTCGCGGCGGGTGACGTGCTCGCCAAGGACGTCTAAGGTCGCGCACATCCCCTGAGCGTTGAGCTGCTTGGTCACACGGATGGCATCCTCCAGAGTCGGCCCGGCGATGTACGGCTTGGCAAACTGTTTGACAATGAAGCGGGGCACTGCAGGCATGAAGAAGACGATGAGCCGATTCAGCAGTTTCATGGCTGTGCCTCTCCAAGGTTGCGCCACATGGCCGATTAGGCGAGGAGAAATTACAATCTTCTCGGGAGAATGTCAAGGGAAAAGCTCCGCGCAAGGGGCAACTTTTGCCTTGCTTTTGTTTTGGCAATGGATTATATTAACGCCGGTTACGCGAGTGAGGGCGAGCGTCGTGAAACGGCACAAGGTCATCGGGATAGCCAACCAGAAGGGCGGGGTAGGCAAGACAACAACGGCGGTAAACCTCTCTGCTTGCCTGGCTGTTGCCGAGTACCCTACCTTGCTTATCGACATCGACCCCCAGGCCAATAGCACCAGCGGCTTGGGCATCGATCCCCGTTCCACCGCGGCGAATATCTACAACGTGCTCATCGATGGGACGGACATCAACTCGGTCATTGTGCGCACCGAGCTGGAGTATCTCGACCTGGTGCCTTCGTCCATTGACCTGGTAGGGGCAGAGGTGGAGTTGGTCTCTGCCATGTCCCGGGAACACCGCCTGCGGCGCGCGTTAGAGAAGCTGGTGCCCAAGTACCGCTTCGTCTTCATCGACTGCCCGCCATCGTTGGGGCTGCTTACTTTGAACGCCTTGGCGGCAGCCGATTCGGTGCTCATCCCCATCCAGTGCGAGTACTATGCGCTGGAGGGATTGGGGCAACTGCTCAACACCGTGCGGCTGGTGCAGAAGCACCTGAACAGCGACCTCAAGGTTGAGGGCGTGTTGCTGACCATGTTCGACAGTCGCCTGAACCTGTCGTTGCAGGTGGCAGAGGACGTGCGTCGCTACTTCGAAGGGCGGGTGTTTTCCACGGTGATCCACCGCAACGTGCGGCTGAGTGAAGCCCCCAGCTTTGGCAAGCCGATCATCCTCTACGATGCCATCTGCACAGGGGCGGAGAACTATATGCAGCTGGCAGAGGAGATTATCAAGAATGGCTCGTAAACCTGCGCTGGGCAAGGGTCTGCGAGCGCTCATCCCGGACATACCCCCAGGCGATGAGCAGGGTGCCCCCGCGATTCAAGACGTGGCAGTCGACAGCGTGCTGCCTAACCCGTTCCAGCCCCGGGAGCGCTTTGACACGCAAGCCTTGGAGGAGCTCAAGGCCTCCATCGCCGAGAGAGGCTTGGTGCAACCCATCACCGTGCGCCGCTTCGATGGCCGGTATCAGCTCATTGCGGGCGAGCGCCGGCTGCGCGCCGTGCGTGAACTCGGCTTGCCTACCATTCCAGCCTACGTTCTCGACGTGCGCAGCGACGAGGAGATGCTGGAGCTCTCCATAATCGAGAACATCCACCGCGAGGATCTCAACCCTTTGGAGGTGGCGCGCAGTTACCAGCGCCTCATGGACGAATGCCATTTGACCCAGGAGGAAGTAGCGCAGAAGGTGGGCAAAGACCGCTCGACGGTCGCCAACTTCCTGCGGCTCCTCAAACTGCCGCGCCGCATTCAGGAGAGCCTGGCCAGCGGCGAGCTGAGCGTGGGCCACGCCCGCGCTCTGATTACCCTGAGCAACAGCGAAGACCAGATCCGCATCTGGCAGCAGACGGTCAAGCACGCCTTGTCGGTGCGACGGGTGGAGCAGCTGGTGCGCGAAGCCACGCAGGGGAAGCGGCAGAGCAAAGCACCCGCAGCGCGCGAACTGCCGCCACAGGTGCGGGAGATGGAAAACCGCCTGCGCTACGCCCTGGCCACCCAGGTGCACATCAAGCCACGAGGCCAAAAGGGGAGTATCGAGATCGAGTACTACTCAGACGAAGACCTTGAACGCCTCACCGGCCTCATCTGCCGTGCCATGTAGCCGCAGGGAAGAGTTGCCCAGCAGGAGGTGCAATTTTCGTGATCAAGCACAAGCGACATAAACGCAGCGTCTCGGTTCTCATCGTCCCCGACGACAAGGGGGAGCCAATTACCTTCACCCTCAGCAACCGCCGGGTGCAATGGCTCAAGGTCGGCGGCGTACTGCTCGGTCTACATATTCTCCTGGGATTTGGTGCCTACTGGCGCTATGCGGTGGTGCACCAGGAGAATCAGAAGCTGATCGCGGTCAACCAGGAGTTGAGAGAGAGCACCGTGCGCATCGAGCAGATGAGCAAGGAGCTGGCCGCGCTGGAGGATTCACACAACAAGATCAGAGCAGCCTTGGGCATCGGCGTGGAGACCAGCCGCCGGCGCAGCGAATCGCTGACGCGTCTCGGTAGGCGGTCGGAAGTGGCGGAGGCGGCCACTGGTGGGCCCGAGTATCCGCCCCGTAGCCAGTCCGATGACCGCACCATGGCCTTCGTTGAGGATTCCGACAATAGGGCGCAGGACTATGCGCGGAGTCTGCCTACTCTCCTGCCGGTCCACGGCTATCTGAGCGCCCGCTTCAACGCGACGGCGGACGAGAAAGGCAAGATCCACCCGGGCGTCGACCTGGTGGCGGACAGTGGCACGCCAATCAGGGCAGCAGGCGACGGGATCGTGGTCTTTGCCGGATGGAGCCATGACCTGGGCAACATGGTGCTTCTTTACCATGGGAACGGCTTTTTCACGCTGTACGGCCATGCGCGGCAGTTGCTGGTATCTTCCCGTGACTTTGTCCGGAAGGGCGACCACATCGCCTTATTGGGGAGCTCCGGGGAAAGCTCCGGCCCGCATCTTCATTTCGAAGTGTGGAAAGATGGGGTGGCGGTGGATCCCCAAGTCTATATTCTTGCCCTGAAGGATTGATGGGACACCGCCTGGCGATAGCATGTCTAACGGAACGAGGTGTGCATGTCGTGGAAGAAGGATGTCGCAGAGGTGGGAAGAGCTGGGGAATTGAGCACCATCATTGGTAGGGGCACTGTGATAGAAGGTTCGGTGTCCGTCGTGAATAGCCTGCGGGTGGATGGCCGTATCAATGGCAATGTGTCCGCTACCGAGTCGCTGGTGGTGGGTAAAGATGGAGAGATCAAAGGGGAGATCAATGTTGCCAATGCGGTGATCGGCGGGCACGTGGAAGGCAAGATACTGGCAAAAGGCAAGGTCGTGCTGGAGGCGAAGGCCTACTTCCGTGGGGAACTCCGCACCAGCAAGCTGGTCATAGATGAAGGTGCCTTCTTCGATGGCAGCTGCCACATGGCAGAACAGCCGCGTGACAGGAAGCAGGCAGCCCGGCACGGTGCAGAAGGGGAGGTGGTGCCGGTTCCGGCGAGTTGACCTCTGTGCCCTCGCTCGATCACCGTAGCCCGCAAGCACTACGATCCTTAGGGCGGTTGGCAAGGGCGGGAGAGGCGTCGGAATTTCTCTTGACATAGTGCGAAAATGTTCGTATAATACTGCGCAATGGCGTTGTACCTGCCGGCGGGCATGTGGGCCGGAGGCGGAGGGACAGTCTACGCGAGCGGAATTATGAGAGCGTTACGGGAAGACAGAGGGTGGAAGAGGTGGGGCTACGGGGTGCTCCTCCTGCTGGTCTGCATGCTCTGCCTGTCGGTGGCGCCTCCTTCCCCTGGCCTGCCGTCCGGGGCGGACCAGGACACTGCTCCCCTGTTTGCGGAACGCCTCCGTGAGTACATCGCCTGGCAGACTGAGGGCTTTCTCACCTGGCTGGTTGCCAAGGAAAAGCAGCTCGTCCAGCTGATCAGGCTTGTCTCTCAGGAAGGGCAGGCGCGTGCCAAGGAAGGGCAGCCGCTCCAGGAGCTCGTCTTCCCGCTGGTCTATGGCTCTGGCGATTCGCTGGCAGCCGCCTATGCCGCAGAGATCGAGCAGCTGTTGGCCATCTACGATGACCTCTCCAAGCTGAGTAGCTCCCTCCCTGCTGAAAATCTGCAGCTGTGGGAGGAGGTGGTCCGCACTCGTGATGAGATCGCTTCGGCCATCGAGGACCGCAAGATCTACGCGGAAGTCGGCTATGCCCCTGCCGACTTAGGTGGGCTCATCAAGGAGTTCTCCGGCGAGCTGGACTCCCTCCTCTCTGTGTACGATCGTCTTGACCTGCTGGCCCGGCAGCCTGCTGCTCAGGCCAATTCCCAGGCCCAAGAGGAGATCGCCCGGCAAAAGGCGCAGATTGCCGCTGCTTTGACCCAGGTGCGGCCTCCCTCGGCGGTGGAACGGCGGCTGCTGGACGCCTATCTGGCCGAGGTGGACAGCCTGGTGCGCGTGCTCCAGACCCTGGACACTCTTCCTGTTCCCCCTGGTGACAGCGCCGCGGTGGTCAGAGAGACAGTCCTGCGCACAAAGTGGGAACTGGTGGATCGGATCGACCAACGCATGGTGCGCCTGGCTGGCTACAAGGGGCCTCTTCCGGGGACAGGGCCAACCGTGACGGAGTTTCTTGCCGAATGGGAGAAGGAGCGTTCTGCCGACCTTGAGGCGCGCTTTACCCCTTACCTGGTAGCAAAGCGCCGGCTCATCGCCCAAGGTAGCGATGCGCAGCGCGACCGGATGCTGGCCCGCGAACTGACCGATGCCCTGGCTCACTATGCGCAAGGTGACTACGTCCTGGCCGAGCTGCAACTGGCCGCGGTACTCGATGACTATGGCGACTACTACCGCGGGCTGGACCCGGTGACCTTCTACCGCAGCGAGTGCTTGTTGGCACAGGGCTTTCTGGAGGCCGCGCTGACCGGCTACCAGGAGATTGGGGGGAAGCAGCCGGGCTCCGAGTACTACACCGAATCCCTGCTGCGCTTGATGCAGATAAGCGGCGTGTACGGCTGGAAGAGCGACTTCTACCGCTATTTCGAGCAACTGGCGGCCGCGGCGGACAGAGCTCATCCCCAGGAGCTGCACAGGGCCTACATGTTGGCCGGCGAGTCTCTGTTTCGGGACGGGCGGCTGCAGGCGGCTTTGGAGACGCTTGGCAAGATACCCGCCTCCTCGCCTCATTGGCTGGAGGCGCGCTTTCTCACCGGCGTGATCTATGCAGCGCAGAACAACTACAACGGGGCGGTACCCATTTTTTCCGCGTTGGCCGACCGTGCCACTCTCCCCTGGACTGACCAGCGCGCCGTGGAGATTCGCAATGCGGCGCTGCTCAGGCTGGGGCTCATCGCCTACCAGCGGGGCGAGTACGGGCGGGCAGAGGAGTATTTTGCCCGAGTTTCCTCCGGTTATGCGGAGCGCGACAAGAGCGTGATCGCTGCAGCTTGGGCAGCTTTCAAGCAGGGCAACTACGAGTTGGCTCTGACCACGTGCCAGCGGCTGGTGGCTGAGTTTCCGACATCGTCCTATTCCTACGAAGCCGTCGTACTGGCCGCCCATTGCAGTCGCATCCTGGGCAGGAGCGACCAGGCGCTGGCTGGACACCGCTATGTCGTCGACGCGCGGGGCGTGGTAGACATCGCCGGGCTGTACCGCACGGAGCTGCAGCGCCTCTTAGCGCAGGTGCAGGCGCTCAATCGCTTGGAGCGGGAGGCGTTGGCTCGGCGCGACATGGTCACCTACCCCGAGGTGGTTCGCCTCCGGCAGGCCATCCAGAGATCGCTGGAGGCGGTGCGTTTCCGCTCCAACCTTGGCACGAGAGTTATCGCAGACTTGCGCGAAGAGGCGCAGGGCCTTTTGGACCAGATCGAGGCGCTGGGTGTCCTGATTGCCGATGCCCAGGCTGCCGGGCGCGAGGACCTGGCCACCGAAGCGGATCGCCGGCGCTTTCGCCTGCTGGAGATTCTCATCGACTTGCAGAATCGGCCGGCCTCCCTCAACTCCAGCTATCTGGTGGACTTTCCGGCTGTTGCCCAGGAAATGGAGATGCGCTACCGGGCGCAGTCCATTGCCACCGCGGTCCGAGAACTTGAAGCCGAACGAAACCGCGTGGCAGCCGATTTGGAGAACATCCGCCAGCTGCAAACCAATGGCGGGCAGGTACCGTTCAGTGCGCGCTTCGGGCTGGAGCTCATCGAGCGCCGCTTGCGCATGCTGCAGAACAACCTCAGCCGATTCCGGATGTGGGTGGCCACACAACCTATCCAGGAGATCGGGTCTCAGCTCCAGGAGTGGGCCGATCGCGCCGGCCTGGAGATGAGCGACATCAGCTACAGCTCGCTGCAAGACCACGAGGTGGCCATCGAAACGTATGCCGGCCGGCTTGCGGCAATCGATGGCCTCATTACCCAACGCCGCCAGGCACTGGACGCCTACCTGCAGCAGCTCGACCTGCAGCTGGCCAGCCTGAGCGCACAATTGGAAGCAAAGAGGGTGGCCCAAGAGCGGGAAGAACGGGCTCTCTACTTCAAGACCGCCTACTTTGACACCACCGAGAGCGAGCAGGTCTCGTCCCGCCAGTCCATGCGACCACAGCAGCAGGACTAACTGAGATGGAGCCTATGCGCATGCAGCGAAGAAGGTCACCGCTGGCAAGGGCCTTGCTGGTAACGGGGATTGTCCTGGTGGTCGCCGGGTCATCTTTGGCGCAGACCTCTGCCGATTCGCTGGCCATGGTGCTCAGGTCGCTGTTCGGCGATAGCGTGATGGCCAGCTACTCATTGGAGGAATTGCAGGCCTATCGCCAGCTGTACGCCAACCGCTTGGCAGCACGCGAAAAGGAACGGGTGGCCCTCCGCCAGCGCGGCATGCGCGACGCCGAGCTCTTCATTGCTCAAAACCCCCAGAGTCGCATCCTCGACGAAGTGATGATGCGACTTGCCGAGCTCTACTATGAACAGGCAGAAGACGACTACTTGGCGGCCATGCGCCAGTACGAGGAAGAGCTTGCTGCCTACGAGCACGGCGAGAGGAACTCCCCCCCAGTGGAGCCGCGCAAGGACTTCAGCAAGGCATTGGCTCTGCTGCAGGCGGTGAGGGAGAGGTTTCCCCACAGCCAGTACATGGACGACGCGCTCTACAACCAGGCTTTCATTTTCGAGGCATTGGGGCAGGATACGGCCGCGGTGGCTCTGTATCAGCGCGTGGTGGAGGAGTTCCCGCAAAGCCGCTATCTGCCTAACGCGCTGATGCGCATCGGGGAGTACTACTTCAGCCCGCCGCGGAACGACTTGCCCAAGGCCATCGAGTTCTACCAGCAAGTCTTGAAGTTCCCGGACAGCCCCCGCTACGACGAGGCGCTGTACCGCTTGGGATGGAGTTACTATCGGCTCAGCCAATTCCCGGAGGCTGTGTCCTACTTCACGCTGCTGGCTGACGACATCGACCGGTACTCGCCCCTGGATGCGCGTGGCGCCTATACCAACCCGGCCCTGCGTGACGAATCGGTCGAGTACATCGCCATAAGCTTCCTTGATTACGGCGGACCTGCGCGTGCCGCGGCTTACCTGAACAAGATCGGCGGTCGACCGTACGGCGCGCAGATTCTCAAGCGCATGGGCGACGGGTACCTGAAGGAGAAGGAAGAGTTCCGCAATGCCATCTATGCCTACGAGCTGCTCTTGGCCCTTTACCCAGAGAGCCCCCTGGCGCCCGTGGTGCAAAGCCGCATTGTCGAAGCCTACCGTTTGCTCAAGGATGAGCTCAAGGCCTACCAGAGCCGCAACCAACTGGTGAGTCTGTACGGCGAAGGGTCCAGTTGGTGGGCAAGGAACACCGATGCGAACGTACGCGCAGAGGCGCAGCGCCTGGCCGAAGAGGCCCTGCGCGACAACATTACCTTCCTGTACCAGAAGGGCGAAGCCACGGGCGATCGGGACTTTTACGAGCAGGCGGTGAGCGACAGCCGGAAGTACCTGGAAAGGTTCCCTGCCGACTCCAGTGCGCCGCGCATTCACTGGAACATGGCCTTGACGCTAGATACCCATCTGGACGATTATGCGGCTGCCTACACGGAGTACGTGGCGATCAGTCAGAAGTATTGGGATTCGCGCTATCAAAGGCAGGCGGCCGAGAATGCCGTGGCCTTAGCGCGGGAGGGGGCGCGGGAAGAGGTAGCGGCTGCTGCCGCCCAGGCAGCTGTGGCCCGCGAGCAGCAGCCGGGAGCTGTGACCAAGGAGAGCGCGGCAACCATCCATGCGCGTCTGGTCCATCCGCCGACCCCGCTGCATCCGGCGGAACAGCGCCTTGCCGAGGCATACGACAACTACATCATGCTCTTCCCCCACGAGCCGCAGACCGCGCGCATGTTGGTCAATGCCGGCGCGCTGTACTACAACCACAATCAGTTCAAAGAGGCGCTCAAGTACTTCAAGACGCTCGTCAAGCACTTTCCCGACAGCGAAGAGCTGGCCAATGCGCGCTACATCATCATGGAGAGCTACTTCGGCAAGATGGATTTTACCAGCGCCGAGGCGGTGGCAAAGAGGATCATAGAAGACAACCCCTCGCCGGAGCTGGTCTCCAAGGCACGCCGCCGGCTGGCCGAATCCATCTTCTTGGCTGCCGAGCTGCTTGCCGAGTCCGAAGAGCACTACAAGGCAGGGGAAGAATTTGATCGCGTGGTGGCAGAGGTTCCGGATGTCGAGTTTGGCGACCTGGCGTTGTTCAATGCGGCGTTGGAGTTCGATAAGGCCAAGGAGTTCAATCGCGCCATCGAAACGTACCTCCGGCTGTTGGCCGGCTGGCCCGCTTCTGTCTATCGCCTGGACGCGCTCAACAACTTGGCTTTCGACTACCGGGAAGTGGATGATTTCCACAACGCGGCGTTGACCTACGCGCGGCTTGCCGAGCTGCACGTCGACCCGGGCAAGGCGAAGGACGCGCTGTACAATGCCAGCATTTGCCACGCAGCCGCTGAGGAGTGGGAACAGGCCATCCGGGTGAATCGCCAGTTCCTTGCTCGCTACCCGGAAACCCGCGAAGCTGAAGACCTCGCCTACGACATCGCCGGCTACTACCTGAAGCTGAAGGATTGGCAGAACGCAAGCGCGGCGTATGGCGAGTTTGTCACCAAATACCCTGCATCGCCCCGCGTCGTGGAGAGCTACTACCGGCGCGGCGAATATTTTGCCGAGACTGGCGACAAGGAGCGTGCAGCCGGCGAGTACCACAAGGCGGTGAGTAGCCACGAGGAGCTCAAGAGCAAGGGGCTGCCAGGCAACGATTTCTATGCCGCCGAGGCTCTCTTTGCGCTCAGTGAACTTCAGTATGCTCGCTTTGTCGCCATCGAGCTCCGGCTGCCGAAGAGCCAGCTGCAGCACGCGCTGCAGGAGAAGCGGGATTTGCTCCTGCAGTTGGTGAAGGACTACACGCGCGTGGCCGGTATGGGCACGGTCCGGCTCTACGAAGCCACCTACCGCGTGGGCACGTGCTATGAAGAGTTCGCGCGCAGCTACGGGCGGCAGGAAATACCACGCATGGACCCCGCCGAGGAAGCGGTGGCGCGCAATGAGGCAGCCGAGGTGGCCGCTCAGCTCTACCGCCGGGCCACCGATTCGTACCGCAATTCGATTGGCGTGTTGACGCGGCTGGCTGAGGATTACCGGCGCCAGCTCCCTGTGCCGCCAGGCGCGGATTCCGTGCAGGTGGCCGCAAGCGATAGCGTGCTTCGGGTGGCAAACCGCTGGATCGGGCGGTGCAAGGAAAAAGTCTGTGAAAATCTTTACACCATTGGCGAGCTGAAGAGACTCTCGGCTGAGCGCCTGCTTGCCGTGCCGCTGCCATCTGGCCTGGACCTGCTCACTTCCGTGGAGTACCGTCGGCAGCTCTTGCTCGTTGCCGTAAAACCGCTTCTTGACGCCGCGGCTGCCGCCTACGCGGAGAGCGCCGAGGCGGCGGAACAGCTTGGCGTGCAAAACCAGCTAGTGGCCCTCGCCAAGAGCAGCGCCATTGAGGTCTCTAACATGCTGCCAGACCTCTTTGCCTCCTTGGCGGCTGAGGTGCTTGAGGATTACCGGAACAGGGAAGCCCAGTATCTTGCTCTGGTGGAAACAGGTGCTCGCGTGACTCAGGCCGGCGAGGACCTGGTGGAGCTGGCAGACCAGATGGCCAACTTGCTGGAATTTGGCGCAGCATTTGCAGTCAACTTTAGCGAGGGCTACCAGGAAACCCTGAAGCGCGCGCGCAAGCATGGCCTCGATGGCCAAGGTGTGGCCATCACTGAGCAAAAGCTGACACAGGGCCTCTTCCACTACGTCGAGAGACTGGATAGCATTTGTGGCATGACCAAACAGCGCGGGCAGGCGTTTGTCGGTCGCTATCGCGAGCAGCAAGAGCCGGTGTTCAGAGACGCCATCCTCACTTTCGAGGACAACTACTTTGCCGCCCACGAGGGGCTGCAGCAGATCCTGCGCACGGGTGTTGCGGCGTGCGATTCGTTGGGCATCGACAATGTCTGGGCCAAGAACCTGGTGTTGCACCTGGCCCGTTTCGACCCCGATACTTATGCACCCCGGCTCGGCCTTCGCGCAGTGGCGGACACGCTGGCCACGGATCTCAACTGGCGGGCGGCGTGGCAGTACACCAAGGGTTGGCCGACATTAGATTTTGACGATAAGAGCTGGGCAGTGCCCACGGTGGTGGCGAATGTTCAAGGCCCCAAGCGGCCGCCAGGCCTGTACCTGTGGTGTGTGCAGCCGGAGACGGTGAGCGTGCGCTTCGACTCCCTCGCCCAAGGCCTTGTGCCCCAGGTTGAGCAGCGCCGTGGGCCCTTGGTCTACCTGCGCCGCACCTTTAGCGTGGTGGGCTTGCCGGTAGGCGGTCAGGTGCTCCTGGCAGCAGATGGCTCCTACAACCTGTTCGTCAACGGCCACTTTGTCACCCAGGTCGTGCAGCCGCCAGAGAAGCCTCTGGGTGTCTACGTGCACGAAGTGACTGACCTTCTCCATGAGGGAGAAAACGTGGTGGCCGTCGAGGCCAAAGATGTGGACGGCGAAATCGATGGGCTGCACCTGCTGCTGACTTGGCGTACCATTCCCGGCTGGAAGGAAGAGCGGCAGCGCCTTGCCCCGCTCGTGCTGGACGAGAAGGAGAAGGAGTTGCTTATCCAAAAGCGAGAGCAGATCCCTTAAGCTGAGGTTGCACATGCGAGTTCTGTTTTCTCTGGTGGCTCTTGTGTGGGTGGCCTTGCTGCTGCAGGTAGGTCCGCTTGCTGCTCAGGAAAGCACGAGGCCTGCGGCTACTCAGCAAGTGGAGGAAGAAATTCTGCCGCCCATCCTCATCGTGACGGTCGTGGAAAAGCCCAGCGTGGCCATACTCCCTAAGCGCGTCAAGCCGGAGTTCAAGACGCCGCTTTTCGTGGAGAGGAGCTTCGAGCGCGAGTTGCGAGAAGTCCCGAGCGGGTTGACCGGGTTCCAGGAGGAACTGGAGTCGGCCAAGAAAATCAAGCGTCTGCAGAAGCTCATTGCTCGTCAGAAGAAGTAGCATGGCTGCTCGCTCCAGGATGTTGCCCGTGGCGGTGAGCCACGGTGCCTTCGCAGAGGAGAGCAAAAAACCCCTATGCGTGGAGGTGTTGCATGTCTGAATTGATCAGCGGTTTCAGTCCCAGCAGCGCGGGATGGGTGTTCATGTGGACACTGCTGTTCATTGCCGCTATGGCGGTGGCCATCTTCATCGAGCGCTTCATCTACATCAAACTGAAGAGCGACATCAATGCCGCGATGTTCATGGCACAAATTCGAAAGCATATCAAGGCCGGGGAGTACCGCGAGGCCTTGGCACTGTGCGAGGCTGCCAACGATCGCGCCTTGGCGCGGGTCGTTTCCGCCGGTCTGCGCAAGGTGAGCGAGAGCGAGACGGTCGACTTTCGCTCGATCCAGAACGCCGTCGACGAGGGCACGCTGGAGGTCATCCC
This sequence comes from candidate division KSB1 bacterium, assembly GCA_024655945.1. NCBI lineage: Bacteria > Pseudomonadati > Candidatus Zhuqueibacterota bacterium. Next base: position 151,863 of record JANLFK010000003.1, on the reverse strand, counting down.
CAAACTGCAGAACCGCACCGGGTACTTGGCCATGATCGCCAACGTGGCCACGCTCATCGGCTTGATGGGCACGGTGTACGGGCTGATCATTGCCTTTCGCAGCGTGTCGGGTCCTGGCATCGACCCGGCGGAGAAGGCACGCCTTCTGGCTGCGGGCATCGCCGTGGCGATGAACACAACCCTCTTCGGCTTGATCATTGCAGTGCCGACCATCGTCGCCTACACCTGGCTGCACAACAAGACCACTAAGATCATCGACGAGATCGATGAGCACATGGTCAAGTTGATTAACCTGATCACAGGGAATCAATAGCATGGCGTTTCGACCTTCACTCAGAAGCAGCCGTACCTTTGCCGAGCAGGTGGAGATCAACCTCTTTCCGGTGATGAACCTGATGGTGGTCCTGATCCCCTTGCTGCTGTCGACGGTGACGTTTGTGCGCATCGGGGTCATCCAGCTTGACCTGCCGCCGGCCCCACTGGTGCAGGGAACGGGGGCCAGTGGCATGCCCACCGAGACGGCGCGCACCCTCGATTTGGCAGTAAGCATCACCGACCAGGGCTTCTACATCTCCAGCGTGCTCGGTGTGCTGAGGGGTGAGGGAGGTGGTCCCTCCATCCCCAAGAAGCTTGGCGAAGACGGCTCGCCAGTGTACGACTATGAACGCTTGTCCAGCGTGCTCCTTGAGATCAAGAGTCGGGCTCAGGGGACATTCGCCGATGACGAGCGTATCATCATCAATGCGGACCCAGGGGTTCGTTACCAGGTAGTGGTTTCGACCATGGACGCCGCGCGGTCATGCCAGGTGGAGGGCCGCACGGTGAACCTTTTCCCACAGGTGGCACTCGCTGCCGGCATCCAGTGACGGCAAGAGCTTCGTCCCGGAGTAAGCAATGGCCTATATTCCCTCGCGCATCAAGAAGCATGATACCAACCCAGGCAAGGGGTTCCTCAACCTGACCTCCTTGATGGACATGTTCACCATCATCCTGGTGTTCTTGCTGAAGAGTTACTCGACCGAGGGGGGATTGATTCACCCCTCGGAGAACTTGACCCTGCCCAAGTCCACCGTGGAGACGATTCCCGAGACGGCGCTGGACGTGATCGTCTCCAAGGAGACGGTCATGGTGAACGATGAGGTCGTGGAGACCGTGGTAAACGTGGCGGGGCAGGAGGGGTTGATCGTACCCAGACTGCGGGACAGGCTCAAGGTATACGCCGACCGCGCCAAAGAGGCCGAGCAGAAGTACGGCATCAAGTTCTCGGGCAGGGTGAATGTCCAGGCAGACAAAGACCTCGAGTATGGCATCCTGGTGAAGGTTCTCGCTACCTGCGGGATGTGTGAGTACACGAACCTGCGTCTGGCCGTCTACCAGCTGGAACGTCCGACCGGGCGCTCGGCGGAGACGGCCTCCACTCTGTAGCAAGGTGGCGCTGCCACGCCAGCGGAGGAGTGCTGTGGTTGCAACTGAGATGGTGCTGCCCAAAGAGTACCGGAAGGGCTGGTTCGCGGAGGTGAGCCGTACCTTTGTGCTCATCCTGGGCGCTTCCGTGGTGGTCCATTTTGGGCTGATGGTTCTGCTTCTTTCGCGGCCCACGCAGGAGAAGGAGGAGGTACCGGCCGCCACGCAGGCACGTCTTGCCACCCTCATTGTGCGTCATGCCCAGCCGCCAAAGGAGATGCCGCTGCGGGAAGGTCTACCCGTGCCGGCCACCCGAGGGGCCAAAGAAGTAACGCCAGGTGGGGCCGAAGTGGCCGCGCGCACACCGGGCAAAGGTGCTGCTTCCAGCTCGCCTGTGAGCGGGGCAGCCGGCACCGCAGCCGAGGCACCGCTTTCGCCTGCCCATGCGGCGACACGCGAACGCCTGGCTGCAGAGGCGCGTTCCACCGGCGTGCTGCGAGTTCTCACTGCAGGAAGCGGCGGAGCAGGAGAGCAGGCACGCCAACTCCTCGGCGGCGAGGAGCCGAGCGCCGACATAGGCACGGTGCTCGGAAGCGTTGGGGGACTGAAGAGCACGGGGGCGCCCACCCGGGAGCGAGAGGTGCGTGGCGCCCGCACCACCGAAACCGGCACCATCGATACCCTGCTCGGTGAGCTCGGCACAGCGACCTCTTCGACGGTCGTCAGGGTCGGCAATCTGGTGGTGGGACCGGTCACGCCCATAGATCGTGAGGGCGAGGTAACGAGCCTTGCCGGGCGAGACCCAGACCAGGTCTCCAAGGTAGTGAACGGCCACAACGACGCCATCGAATACTGCTATCAGAAGGAGCTCAAGCGCAACCCGACGTTAAAGGGAAAACTGGTGGTCCGCTTCACCATCAACCCGCAGGGAAAGGTGAGCAGCGCTACCATCGTCTCGTCCACCCTAAACAGCCCAGAGCTTGAGGCGTGCATCCTGCGCCGTATTCAACGCTGGGACGATTTCGGCACGGTGGATGCATCTCTGGGGGATGCCACCTTTCGCCAGGTCTACACCTTCGGTTTCTGACCGTCCTTGCTTGGCGAGGCTTGGCGGGCGCCGAGGTATTCTCTGCGGGAGACCATGGACCGTAGCGCAGTGCTCACGGTCTTTTTTGTGACCGGTCAGCGCTTGCTTGTGGCACACATATTGAGGAGTGATGAAAAGGAAACGAACGCATCCCTGTGGAGAATTGCGCGCCAGTCACCAGGGGCAGGAGGTGACGGTGATGGGCTGGGTGCGCCATCGCCGGGACCATGGCGGCATCTACTTCGTGGACCTGGTGGACCGTTACGGCCTTGTGCAGATCAACTTTGATGCTTGGGCGCGTCCGGAACTCTGTGAGCAGGCGCGGGAGCTGAAGGCGGAATCGGTGGTGGCCGTCACCGGCACGGTGCGCATGCGACCCGAGGGGATGCGCAACCCAAACCTGGCAACCGGCGACATTGAGGTGGTGGCCACGGAGCTGGAAGTCCTGAACAAAGCCAAGACCCCGCCATTCGAAATCAAAGACCCAGTTGACGCCTCCGAGGAGCTGCGCCTTACCTACCGCTACCTCGACCTGCGGCGGCCGGAACTACAGCGGAACCTCTTGCTCCGGCACCGCGTCTACCAGGTGGTGCGCCGCTACTTGGATGCGCATGGCTTTGTGGAAATCGAGACACCCTGCCTTATCAAGAGCACACCGGAGGGCGCACGCGACTATCTGGTGCCGAGCAGGATCCACAAGGGGAGGTTCTACGCCCTGCCCCAGTCGCCGCAGACTTATAAGCAGCTCCTCATGGTGGCGGGGTTCGACCGCTATTTCCAGATTGTCCGCTGTTTCCGCGACGAGGACCTGCGCGCCGACCGCCAGCCAGAGTTCACCCAGATCGACATGGAGCTGTCCTTCGTCGACGCTGATGACGTGCGCGCCGTGTGTGAAGGGCTGATGGCGGAGGTGCTGGAGCAGGTGCTCGGCTATCACCTGGCTACGCCCCTGCCCGCATTGCCCTACGCTGAGGCCATGGCGAAGTACGGCACCGACAAGCCCGATCTACGCTTTGCGCTGCCCATCACCGACATCAGTTCCTTGGTGGCCGCCAGCCAGTTCCGCGTCTTTGCCGAGACGGTCAACAGCGGCGGCATGGTAGCCGGCCTGTGCGTCCCGCAAGCAGAGGCCTTCACCAGGAAACGGGTCGATGACCTGACCGCGGCAGCCAAGGAGCTGGGGGCCAAGGGGCTGGTGGCCTTGAAGGTGACGCCTGACGGTTGGGAGGGAGGCGCGGCGAAGTTCTTCTCCGCAGAGGAGATTGCTGCCGTCAACGCTGCCATGCATGCGGCTGCCGGCCACATGCTCTTCCTGGTGGCGGATCGCCGCGAGGTGTGTCTGCCGGTGTTGGGGGCCCTGCGCCTGCGGCTGGGCAGGGAGCTCCGGTTGATCGACGAGGGCAAGATCAGCTTGCTGTGGGTGACCGATTTCCCGCTGCTGGAGTACAGCCAGGAGGAGGGGCGCTTTGTAGCCATGCACCACCCTTTCACCTCGCCGCGCCGCGAGGACATTGCCCTTCTGCAAACGGCCCCGGAGCGGGTGCGGGCGCAGGCCTATGACCTGGTCTTCAACGGCACCGAGGTCGCCGGCGGCAGCATCCGCATCCACGACGCAGAACTACAGCGGGAGGTGTTTCGCGTGCTGGGCATTTCGCCAGAAGAAGCAGAACGGAAATTCGGCTTTCTGCTGGAGGCCCTGCAGTACGGGGCGCCACCACATGGTGGCATCGCCTTTGGGTTCGACCGATTGGTAATGCTGCTGGCGGGCAAGGAGACCATCAGGGACGTAATCGCCTTCCCCAAGACCACCAGCGCGCTTTCCCTTATGGACGGGGCTCCCACTGAGATCTCGCCTGAGCAGCTGCGAGAATTGGGGTTGCGTCTGGCCAAGTAGAGGTGCAAGAGGGAGCGAAAAAGTGCGCCTCAGCCCATACGATTTTGCTTGACAATTATTGCTTTTTTTCGTATTATACGGCAGCAGAGTGGTGGTGGGTCGGCGAAAATAGTTCATTGGTCCCAAGAAAGGAGGTGTGGCCCGATGCGCAAGACGCTCAAGACAGGGTGGGTCCTCGGACTGGCTATGCTGCTCTTGGTGAGTTTTGCGGTGGGGTGCGCAAAGCACCCGAGCCAGGAGCAGCTGAACAAGCTGGAAGAGACCAAGCAGGCAGCGCTGGCCGCTGAAGACCAGCTCAAGGCCAAGGACGCAGAGAAGGCGTCCCTCGACGAGCAGTTGGCGGCCAAGCAGCAAGAACTGGCCAAGTGCCAGCAGGAGAAGAAGGCTGTGGCGGAGCGGTTGGGCAAGTAGGCGCAATTGGAAAACCATTGCCAAGCGGAAGCGAAGGAGGAAATCGCGATGAGGATTTCGGCTAAATGGTTGCTCAGCCTCGCGGTTGTGCTCGGCTTGTTCTTGCTCGTCGACGCCACGGTCGCCCTCTGTGCGGAGAAGATGAGCATGGACGAATACCGCGCCGAGCTGGCCAAGTGGCAGAAGCGCGAGGCCGACGCAAAGGCTGCAATCGCGGCACGCGACAAGGAGATCCAGACGCTCAAGGAGCAGATCGCCAAGGCTGACGCCGACCTGGCTTCTTGTTGGGACGAGGTCTACGCCCTTTTGGGAGTCGACAAGGCAGCAGTCGACGCCTACCGCGCCTCGTTGCAGGCCATTGCGAAACAGGTGGATGGCCTGGCGGCCCTGAGTCCGGAGGAGCTGTTCGAGAAGAAGGAAGAACTTGCGGCCCTGAAGGCGCAGCTGGCCGACAAGAAGAAGAGCCCTATCTACGCCTTGTCTGAGATGCGCGAGCTGGTTGCTGGCACCGAGGCCAAGATCGCCGATGTTGAGGCGCGCATGCCCAAGGCGGTCTACGACAGCTATGTGGTGGTCAAGGGCGACTACCTCTGGAAGATCTCGGGCAAGAAGGAGATCTACGGCGACCCCTACCAGTGGATGAAGATTTACTCGGTCAACCGCGACCTGATCAAGGATCCAGACTTGATTTATCCGGATTGGGTGTTGAAGATCCTGCGCGGCTGCGGACCTGACCAGTACATCGTGGTCAAGGGCGACTTTTTGCAGAAGATTGCCAAAGACCCCAGTGTGCTCAACGACCCGGCAGCGTGGACCAAGATCTACGAGGCCAACAAGTCGGTCATCGGGAATGACCCGAACCTGATCTACCCGCACACGGTGCTGGTGATCCGCAAGTAGGTGGACCGAGTCGTTGTAGCGCACAGGGTACGGGGCTCTAGCCGACGGGGCAGGCGCCTGGTCGATCTCGGCCTGTGATTCCCTGAGCCCAGGGAAACGAGCCGGCCAAAGGCTGTCCCAAAGCTGGGGCCTGCGCGCCAGGTCCGCGCTAAGCTCATGGGACCTGGGCGGGCCACTGCAGCGGATCCGAATACGAGCTCCCAGTTGTCCAGGCGCTGGCCAGAAACTGGGAGCTTTTTCGTGATATGGAGCACAGGGAGACGAGCACAGAGGAAACACAAGAAGAAGCGGTACGTCGCATTCCCCTACCGGGCATCGACCAGGTGGCCCTTTTCGGCTCGCAGGACGCATACCTCAAGCTTCTGCAGCGCGAGTTCGGTGTGCAGCTGGTTGCGCGTGGGGCACAGCTTCTGGTGCGCGGCGAGGCGGAAGCAGTGGAGCTGGTGGAGCAGGCTCTCAGCGAACTCATCGCCATGGTGGGCCGTGGGGTGCACCTCACGGCCCACGACGTTGCCACGGTCATCGGCTTGGTAAAGAGCAGCGTTACCGCCGGTGCGGCACCCGAGCCCCGCTCGGTGGAGAAACGCGAGCCCCTGCCAGTGGTGCTGATGGCGCATCGGGGAGCCATCCGCCCACGTTCGGAAGGGCAGGCGCGCTACGTGCGGCTAGTTGAGGAAAACGACATCGTCTTTGCTATTGGGCCGGCAGGCACCGGCAAGACCTACCTTGCCGTCGCCATGGCCGTGGCTCACCTGCAGGCCCGCGAAGTGGAGCGCATCATCTTGGCACGTCCCGCTGTGGAGGCGGGGGAGAGCCTCGGCTTTCTCCCTGGCGACCTCAAGGAGAAGGTGGATCCTTATCTTCGCCCGCTCTATGATGCCCTCTACGACATGCTCCCCGCAGAAAAACTGCGGCGCTTTCTCGAGGTGGGGGTCATCGAAATCGTGCCGCTGGCCTACATGCGCGGGCGCACCCTGAATCACGCCTTCGTGATTCTTGATGAGGCGCAGAACAGCACGGCCCTGCAGATGAAGATGTTCCTCACCCGCCTGGGCATCGGCTCAAAAGCCATCGTCACCGGCGACATTACGCAGATCGACCTGCCGGCTTCCAGCGAATCGGGCCTGGTGCAGATCCAACGGGTGGTCAACGGCATCGAAGGCATCGCCTTCGCCTACCTGAGTGAGCAGGACGTCGTCCGGCATCGCCTCGTCAGGGATATCATCCGCGCCTACGACAATTTCCAGAGCAGGATGCAGGCAGAAAAGGCCGGGGGGGAAAACCATGGCTAATGGCGCCGGACGCCGTGGCGGGGCAAAGGACTACCTGCAGGCGCTCGTGTTGCGCGTCTTTCGCAGGGGGCGCACCAACCGCAGGCAGAAGGAGTGGAGTTCCCGTACTATCACCTGGGTGCAGGCAAGTGTGGCGGCGGCCATGGTGGTGTGCGTGGCGCTGATGTTCCCGGGCTCTGGCTCCGTGGACACCTTCAACTTGCGGGAAGGGGATGTCTACATAGGCGACCAAATCATCGCCCCTTTTACCTTCGCCATCAACAAAAGCCCGCAGGAGTATGCGGCGGATGTTGAGGCGGCCAAGCGCCGCGTGCCAGCCGTCTTTGTACGGCGCGCCGAAGTCCCCGATCAGCAACGTGCCGCTTTGGAAAGCTTTCTCGACCAGCTCTACCAGGTGTGGTCTGCTCCCGGAACTGTTGGTCAGAAGAGCGATTCGCTGTCCGGGCTTCTCAGGCGCTTCGGCATCGTCATGACCGACAGCGATCTCTCCTTCTTCCTGGAGCGGAAAGCGCCATTGCGGCGCACGCGACCGCCCGCCAAGGCCAACGGAGAAGTGGGCACCGGCCGCCTGTTTACGATGCTGCAGGAGGTGGTGACCGAAGCCCTGAAAGTAGGGGTCCTGGACACCGAGAAAGACCGCCTGCCCACAGGGGCCGAGAAGATCTCCGTGGTCAGTGACGGCGTGGAGACCATCGAGGAGCTTGCCTATTATCGCGGGCCAAAAGAGGCACAGGACTTTGCTTTAGAGAAGATCCGTCAGAATGTCGGTGCCGACGCCCAGATGACCAAGGTGGCTTTTCAGATCGCCATCCGTTTTTTGCAGCCCAATGTTTTTCTTGATGCGGCGGAGACCCAGGCGCGGGTTGCCGCAGAGGTGGCCAGCGTGCCGCGGGCCAAAGGGATGGTACTGGAGGGGGAGCGGATTATCGACAGCCACGAAAAGGTGACTGCGCACCACGTCGAAGTGCTCGCCTCGCTGGCTGAGGCGCGGGCAGAGCAGGGATCGCATACCCTGGTCACGCTGGCGTTACGCTTTTTGGGCAGAATGCTCCTGACTGTGGTAGCTTTGGGGGTGGTGGCGCTCTTCCTGTACCGCGAGCGGCGTTCGTTGCTCTACGACCCCCGGCAATTGCTCCTCCTGGCCTTAGTCGTGCTGCTTGTGGTGGCAGTCGCCTACGGCGTGAACCGCCTGTCGCTCTCCAGCAACCTCGTTCCTGTTGCCGTGGCTGCCATGTTGCTCACCATCTTTTTCGATGCGCGGGTGGCCTTCATCGCCATTGTGGGACTTGGACTCATTCTCGGTGGCATGCGGGGCAACGACTTTGCGCTGGTGGCCACCGCGGTGCTGGTAGGGAGTGTGGCCAGCCTTTCTGTCACCAAGGTCCAGAAGCGCAACTGGGTTGTGCGTTCCATGTTGATGACCAGCCTGGCTTACGCCGTGTGCATCACGGTTCTCGGCCTCCTGCGCGAGGCACCGTTGTCGGCGTTAGCGAAAGAATGGACGTATGGTCTGACCAACGGTATTGTGAGCCCGTTGATAACCTACGGCCTGGTGGTGGTGCTGGAGCTGGCCTTCGAAATCACCACCGACATGACCTATCTGGAGCTTTCCGACCTCAACAATCCTTTGCTGCGCGAGCTGGCCCTGGTGGCACCGGGGACTTACCACCACAGTATCATGGTAGGCAATTTAGCCGAGGCAGGGGCGGAGGTCATCGGTGCCAATGCCCTACTGGTGCGGGTGGGCGCCTACTACCACGACATCGGCAAGATGGAAAAGCCCGAGTATTTCGTCGAGAACCAACGTGGCGGCCGCAACCCGCAGGACCGGCTGAGCCCTACGATGAGTGCCCTGCTTTTGGTCAACCATGTGCGGCGCGGTGCGGAAATGGCCAAGGAACACGGACTGCCCGCGGAGATCCGCGATTGCCTCGAACAACACCATGGCACCTCTGTGATGGCCTACTTCTACGAGAAGGCAAAGGGGCAAAATGGTGGCAATGCAGTGCGGGAAGACGAATTCCGCTACCCGGGGCCTAAACCACAGACAAAGGAGGCCGCATTACTCATGCTCGCCGATGCCGTGGAGGCAGCATCGCGCTCCCTGCGCGAGCCCTCCGTGAGCAGGCTCAGGGCCCTGGTTTCGCAGATCATCGACGACCGGTTCCGCGCAGGAGAACTGGATGAGAGTCCTCTCACCTTGCGCGACCTGAACAAGGTGGGCGAGGCCTTTCTCAAATTCCTCATCGGGCGTTACCACCGCCGGCTGGAGTACCCGAAGAGCGAGGCCCAGGAGGCCGCCGGCCCGGAGGTCAGGCGGTGAGGGAGAAACGCGATATGGTGCGGGTGTTCAATGCCCACCCCAGAAGGCGTTTTCTGGTGCGGCGGATCAAGAGGCTGGCGGAGCTGGTCCTCGGCTCCGAGGGTGGCAGGGAGCCGGGCGAGGTCAACATAGTGCTTTGCGACGATGACCGGCTGCAGGAGCTGAACAGGCGTTTCCTTGGGCACGACTACCCTACTGACGTAGTCGCTTTTCCGTTGGGTGATGGGCCGGACGCGCTGGATGGCGAAGTTTATGTGAGCCTGGACCGGGCGGAGGAACAGGCCCGCACTGTGGGCGTGAGCTTTGAAAACGAAGTTTGTCGCCTGGTTGTGCACGGTCTGCTCCACTTGCTCGGCTACGACGACCGGGACGGCGATGCCGCGACACAGATGCACGCGCGCCAGGAGGAATACCTGAGACTCTTCGAGGGAAGGCAAGCGGCTGCTCCCGCAGGAAGCAAGAGAGGGAATTGAGCAGTGTTCGGCTCGGTGCTGTTTGGGCTGATCTTTCTCGTGCTGCTGATAGGGATCTCGGCGATGACGTCGGCGGCGGAGACGTCGTTTTTCGCCCTTTCCCACTTGGAGCTTGAACGGTTGCGCGAGGCGGGGAAGGGTTCCGCAGCCCAGATTGTGCGTCTTCGCGCGCAGCCACGCCGGCTCCTGGTCACCATCCTGACAGCCAATACCGCGGCCAATGTGGCGGCTGCCGTGGTGGCGACGCTCACCTTTACGCGTCTTGCCGATCCGCTGGGCCTGAGCCGCAACTTAGCCGCTACCCTTGCGGGCGTGCTCATCACGGTGGCAATCTTGGTCTTTGCAGAGCTTTCGCCGAAACTGGTGGCCACGCGTAACTCTCTCTGCATGGCAACCCGCCTGTCAGGCTTCGTACTGGTGCTCTGGTACCTCCTGTACCCGGTTACCCTCCTCCTCAACGCTGTGGCTGACGGAGTGGCCCGCCTTGCCGGCAGTCGTCCCGAGGGGCTTGCCCTTTCGCAGGATGAGCTGAAGGCGATGGTCGCGGTAGCCGACCAGCATGGCTACCTGGAGGAGGAAGAGCGGGAGATGATCCATTCCATCTTTGAGTTCGGCGAGACGCAGGTACGTGAGATTATGGTGCCCCGCATGGACATGGTGTGTGCAGAAACCGGCGCGCGCATGGCCGAACTGGTGGAGCTCATTACCCGCCACGGGCACACCCGAATCCCTCTGTACGAGCACAGCGTCGACAACATCCGGGGGATTATCCATGCCAAAGACCTGCTGCCTTATCTCAACCAGCCCGAGGCCAGGCCGTCGCTGGAGAGCCTTGCGCGGCCGGCGATCTTTGTGCCGGAGAGCAAACCTATTAACGATATGCTGAAAGAGTTCCAAGCGCAGCGCACGCACATGGCCATCGTTGTCGATGAGTACGGCGGCACGGTCGGTCTGGTCACGCTGGAAGACGTAATCGAGGAGATTGTCGGCGAGATCCAGGACGAGTATGACGAGGAGCCCTCGCTGGTGCGGCGCATCAACGACCGTACCTGGCTCGTGGACGCCAAGATCAACATCGAGGAGCTCAATGAAGCCCTGGGTCTGCAGCTGCCCACCGAGGAGGGGTACGACACGTTGGGCGGCTTCCTGTTGCAGCGCATGGGACACCTGCCCCAGCAGAAAGAGGAGGTGCGAGAGGGCAACACCGTGTTTGTGATCGAGCGGGTGGTCAAACGGCGCATCAAGCGCGTGCGCATCACCAAGGGGTCGAGCGCTCCAGGTGCCTGACTCGGCAGGTTTTCCCTTGACAAAGAACGCTTTTTTTGTTAAACTTCTAAGGTTTCCGCTGGTCTAAGGCTGTTCGGTAGCGAACAAACGGGATAAGGAGGGTAGCGATGGTGCAGCTACGATTCGACTTTCGGGACCTGTTTCGTTCGGCGCGGCTTGGCTTCAGCATGCAGCGCATGTGGATCGCCTTCGTTGGCTATGGCATCGGCTACATAGGTTACCTCATCTTCACATACCTGAGCCTGCTGGCCAACGGCAAGGGACTGGGCGAGGCGTGGAACGAGAGCGGACTGCTGCCGTGCCTGTTCGGCGCAGGCGGAGCTCACTGGTATGCGTGGATCATCTTTGCCGTCGGCGTGGCCATCCTGTTGGCCGCCTACCTGCTCACCAGCACTGCCATTGCGCGGGCCTCTTACATGCTGCTCAAGGGCAACAATTTTTACACCTGGAGAGAGGCCTTTGCCTTCGCCCTGCGCAAAGCCAGCTCGGTGCTGTCGACGCCGGTGGCCATTGCGGTGATGGCTGGCTGCTTTGTGGTGGGCGGCTTGGTCATCGGCCTTCTCGCTCGAGTCATCCCCTACGTTGGTGAGCTCGGTGCCTCGCTCTTCACCTTCATCTGGATGTTCTCCGCCCTGCTGCTCTTCTTCCTGCTGGTGGTGCTGGCAGTGTCGATCATCATCGTGCCGGCGATCATCGCTACCACCGATGAGGATGCCTTCGAGGCTGTCTTCCAGAGCTTCTCGGTGGTGTGGAGCCAGCCATGGCGCTTCGTGGTGTACGAAGCGCTCATCGGCGTCACCACCCTTGTCTGCATGGGCCTGTTCGCCTTTGCCGTGAAGCAGGCCTTCCTGCTCATGTGCGCCATCTTCTCGGTGTCCTGGTCATTTGGGGACAAGTTCATCAACTTGGCGAGCCATGGCCAGTATCTGCTGCAGAAGTGGCTGTTCGTCTCGCAGGACTGGGCGCGGGCGGTTTATTGGAAGCTGTCGCCGTACGTCTATTTCGCGCGCGAGTTCTACCCGATCAAGGGGCTCTCCGCGACGCTCACCATTTCGGCTTATCTGTTCGCGCTGACCATGCTCGCGCTGGCCTGGTGGGTGGTCTCCTATGGGATGGCCGTGCTGCAGATCGGCAACACCCTCCTGTACGTCATCATCAAGAAGATCAAGGATCAGGAGAACCTCCTGGAGCGCAAGGACAAGGAGGAGGAAGAGCCGGAAGAGGTGAAAAAAGAGGAGGCAAAGAAGGAGGAGGCTCCAGCAGCGGCGCCTGCCGCTGAGGAGAAGAAAGAGGAGCCTGCTCCGGCGCCCGCGGCTCGCCGTCGCGCAGCGCGCCGACCTGCCGTCAAGAAGGCAGCACCCAAGGCGCGGACGCCGCGAGCGCGAAGGAAGTAGCCGAAAACCCTCTTTGCCCGAGGAGATCGGGGAAGAGGCAAGGTGGGACAACGTCGGCTGTGCCGCCCCGCAGCCGACGTTTTTTTCAAGGAGTAGAGAGTGAGCAAGCGGGATTCTTCTGCCGTCCTGCTCTGGCCCTCAAGGCGCCGCAGAGTTTGCCCGCGCCGCGCCACTGATGCATGGCGCGCTCCCGAGGTGCCCAGGCCGGTGGCTGGAGGGGAAGGCAGCAACTGCGCGACGCCCGTAGGCGAATGGCAAGGCGCCTGGCGGTTGGCCTGCGTGCTCCGCAGTCTCGCGCTTCTGCTGCTCCTCGGGTTTGCCCTGCTGGCGAAGGGAGAGGCGCTGGCGCAAGCGCCCACGGCCAGGCAACGAGGCGAGCCGCAGGTGTCCACGAGCCACAAGGCGGCGCTCGTCCCCGCTTCCCTGGGGTTCTCGGCAGAGAAGCGGTCCGTCGTTCGCAGCGACAGCAGCGCGGGGCTTTTGCCCTCCATGGGCGGCGGTGAGCCACGCCTGCCCGACCTCAGGCTGCAAAGGCTTGTGCTCGCCGCGGCTGGACTGGTGGCCGCCAACACTGCCGCCTACGCCCATTTCCACAAGGTGTGGTGGGACCACCCGCGCACGCGTTTTCACCTCTACCGGGGTTGGCGGCGCACCAGCGGGTCCTATGACCTCGGCTTCGACGACAGCCTCTGGCACCATGTGGATAAGTGCGGCCACCTCTACAGCGCCAGCCTGCTCTCACGGTACGGTGCTGCCACGGCCAGGTGGGTGGGGTTGTCCGAGAACCAAGCCGACTGGGCAGGGTTCGCTCTCGCCTCGCTCCTCATGCTGGAAATTGAGCTTTATGACGGCTTCTTCGCCGAATGGGGTTTCAGCCTTGGGGATCTGTTGGCGAACGAAGCAGGGGCAGCCTTTCCCATTCTGCAGCGTCGCCATCCGCGCCTGCAGAGGGTGAATATCAAATGGAGCTATCATCCGTCTGGCGACCCGTGCTACGGCAGGTACATGGTCGAGGACTATGCCGGAATGACCTTCTGGCTATGTCTGGACGCCCACCTGTTGCTGCCCCAGGTGGTCCGCCGATACTGGCCGGACGTGGTGGACGTCGCGGTGGGCTACGGGACGACAGACAAGATCGGCGGCCGCAAGGAAGTGTACCTGGCCTTGGATCTTGACCTCAGAAAGGTCCACTTCCGGAGCTCCGTGTTGCGCACGGTTGCTGAGACGCTCAACATCGTGCACATGCCGGCGCCGACGGTGCGCATACATCCTCGCGCTGGCTGGCACCTTCTCTACCTCTGAGAGGCCGGAGCTAATTGCCTCGCGCCGGGCCAGCACGCCCGCTCGGGGGCTTTGGCCAAGCATGGAGGTTCGTGGACAGGGGCTCTCGAATGTTCCGGGCGGAGTGCCCAACTAAACACACCTGGCGCCCCGGAGTTGCCGGTGCGGCTGCAGAGCGGGGTGCATTGCGCCTGGTCTGGCTCACCGCTCAGGCGATCGCAACAGGCGCCCTGCGCTCTGCAGCGCTGCGGACGGCGGTGAGCTATGTCTTAGTGGTGCGGCTGAGGCGCCCCTTCGCCGGTCTCGTCGGCAAGTTGGGGCGATGCCGGCTTGAACCAGGTCATTATCTCTACGTGGGCAGTGCCAGACGTGGGATGGCGCGAAGGGTGGCGCGGCACGTGCGCCGTCAGAAGGTCCGGCGCTGGCACATCGATTATCTGACTAGCGCCAGGGCGGCGACTGTCTTAGGCGTAGTGCTGTCCGCAGACCAGAGCGAATGCATGCTGCGAAAATACCTACAGGAAAGGGGGTGCCTGCCAGTGCTGCCTGGTTTCGGTGCTTCTGACTGCAGCTCGGGTTGTGAGAGCCACCTCTTGCGGCTCGCCGAGAGGGATTTCCTGCCGGTTGACTTGTTGCGCAACGAGGCGCAGGATGGAGTACAGACCTTCGTACTTGGCGCTTTATGAGCGCGGCAAGCTGGAGGAGCGCATCGTCGCCCTGCGGGCCGTCTTGCGCTCATGCGCCCTGTGTGCCCGGCGGTGTGGGGTTGATCGCCTGGCAGGGGAGGTCGGCTACTGCAAAGCGGGGAAAGCGGCGGTAGTCTCCAGTGCCTTCCCGCATTGCGGCGAAGAAGTGCCGCTGGTCGGCATGCACGGTTCCGGCACCATCTTTCTGGCCCATTGCAACCTGCGCTGTGTGTTCTGCCAGAATTGGGAGATAAGCCACGGCGGCGAAGGGCGCGAGGTCTCGCCCCAGGCGCTGGCCGAGATGATGCTTGCCCTGCAGCGCGCAGGGTGCCACAACATCAACTTTGTGACCCCGACTCATTTCGTGCCGCAGATTGTCGAGGCGCTGCCATTGGCAATCCAAGGTGGACTCAATGTGCCGCTGGTCTACAACTGCGGCGGGTACGAGGCCGTGGAGACTATCCGGCTCCTGGAGGGCATCTTTGACATCTACATGCCCGACGCCAAGTTCGGTGACCAATCGTGGGCAGCACGCTACTGCGACGCGCCTGATTACTTTGCCGTGAACAAGCAGGCGCTGCGGGAGATGCATCGCCAGGTGGGGGAGCTGAAGGTGGACGCGCTGGGCATCGCCTATCGCGGATTGCTCATCCGCCATCTGGTGATACCCAACGGGGTTGCCGGCTCCGAGGCGGTGCTGCGTTTCATCGTCGAGGAGCTCTCCGCGGATTCCTACGTGAACATCATGGCGCAATATCGCCCGTGCTATCGGGCGCACCAGTTCCCGGAAATTGCGCGCGCCGTGAGCCCCAAGGAGGTTGCCGGGGTAATCGCATTGGCCCGGCGTCTTGGTCTGCACCGGGGCTTCGAGGAGTACCGAGGCGCGCTGTGGTAGCCCTTCTTGCAATGGTTCAAAGGAGGTGGCGGCAATGAAAAAGCATCTGTTGTGGGCGACAGGCCTTCTCGCGCTGGTGGTTCTTCCGCACTGGGTGCTGGCCCAGGCACGGGTGGAGGACTTTTCGCTGGGAAGGCTCCCCTACTTCAAGCAGAGCCGGCTGCGGCAAATCTCCAGTTTCGACACCACCGGTGGCAATGCCGATCGCCTGGTCATCCCCCGCGGGCAGACCGCCGTGCTGGCGGATATCAAGGGCGCCGGCGTAATCACGCGCATTTGGCTGACCATCGCTTCGCGCGACCCATACTTCCTGCGGCGCATCGTGCTGCGCATGTACTGGGACGACGAAAGCTCCCCCAGCGTGCTCTGCCCTGTCGGCGATTTTTTCGGGACAGGCTTCGCCTACACCCACTACACCTCGCTCTTGCTGGGCATGTCCAGTGGCGGCTACTACTGCTACTTTCCCATGCCCTTTGCCCGCCGGGCGCGCATCGAGGTAACAAATGAGACGGACTATGACATTGATTCCTTCTACTATCACATCGACTACCAGGAGGTGGACAAGCTGGAGAAGAACGTCGGCCGGTTCCACGCCTACTGGCGGCGCGAGGCGCAAACAGCAGCTGGCAAGAACTACACCATCCTCGACGCAGAGGGGTACGGCCACTTTGTGGGGTGCATCCTCAACATGCAAGGGCGCAGCGGGGACATCACGTTCCTTGAGGGGGACGAAATGATCTACGTAGACGGAGAAACCACGCCTTCGATCTATGGCACCGGCACAGAGGACTATTTTACCAGTGGCTGGTATTTCAATCGCGGTACGTACCCTGGCGCGCTGCATGGCTGTATCATCAAAGATGAGGAGCAGGCCAAGGTGGTGGCATATCGCTTTCATGTTGGCGATGCCATCCCGTTTCGCCGTAGCCTCCTGGCGACCATTGAACACGGTCACGGCAATGAGGTGCCCAGCGACTACAGTAGCGTCGCCTTCTGGTATCAGAGGGAACCGCATAAGCCCTTAACGCCGCTGCCGCCGCCCAAGGCGCGCATCCCTCTTAGGGTGATTGTGCCGCCGGGGGTCGTCGAGGCAGAGGATCTGGCAGCGCAGGTCCTGGTTGGTGATCGGGAAAAGGTTGTGCTCCGCGCAGAGGAGATGACCACCCACGGCGCCGAGTGGAGCAACGGCAAACAGCTGGCATGCACGGGCCTGGCGACTGGTGACCAGGTCGCAGTGACTTTTCCGGTTGCCATGTCGGACCGCTATGACGTCTGCTGCTTCATGACCAAGGGCCCGGCGTACGGCCAGGTGCGCATAGCCCTGGCCGGGCACCCTCAGGAGGTTGTGTTTGACGGGTACGCCCCCGAAACGACGCACGCCGGTGCGGTGGAACTCCGGGACGTGAAGCTGCCCCAGGGCGAGCACTTTCTTGTGCTGGCCAGCGTGGGGCGGGCGACTACGGCGAGCGGCCAGGACATCGGCTTGGATTGCATCCTGCTGCGGCCACGCAGGCAGTTCGTGGAGGAGTGGCTGCTCATCGGGCCCTTCGACGCCGGCGCAGAGGAGGATGGGGCCTATGGCCTGCTCACCGCTTGGCCGCCAGAGCGGGAGATCGACCTCTCCGCAACCTACACCGGCAAGGGCGGCAAGCCCATCTCCTGGCAGAACGTACGGGCCGACTCCACCGGCTTTGTGAACATGGACGCGCTGCTGACGCCCAACGACTACACCGCTGCTTACGCCTTGACTTACGTCTACTCCCCTAAGCCGCGGACTGTCCCCGTGTTGATCGGCAGTGACGACGGTGTGCGCCTCTGGGTGAACGATGTGCTGGTGGTTCATAATCCAGCGCTGCGCCCCCCATCACCTGACCAGGATCAGGTGGCGGTGCAACTCCAGGCCGGGTGGAACAAACTGCTGGTGAAAGTGGTGGACGTGCTCGGTTTCTGGGGTTTCTACCTGCGCATCCCAGATCCTGAAGGCGAACTCTTGTTCAGCACTACGCCGAAGTGAAAAACCCGCTCATCTTGCTGCGAGGAAGGAACGATGAGGAACATGACTATCGGAGTTGTTGCACTTGCCGCATGGTGCACCTTAGCTTTTGGCCAAATCGATCAGGCGAAGCAGGGCGCATTGCTGAAGATCACTTTTCCGGCGCGAAGCGACACCGTCAGCGTCCCGCGCCTGCGCATTGCCGGCAGCACACTGCCCACGGCCAAGGTCAGCGTAAACGACCATCAGGTGCGCGTCTATCCGAGCGGCGCCTTCGTCGATCGTGTCTTGCTATCCCCGGGGCTCAACCAGGTGGTGATTCAGGGCGAGGCCAATGGGCAAGGTGCCGCCGATACCCTGTCCATCTATCGAATTCCGCCGCTGCAGGTTTCGCCGTCCTCCCCCACACAGATCGACACCAACCTCGTTGAGCCCGCCGTGGACATGGTGTTGGAGAACGGCGACCTGCTCCGCCTGCGCTTCAAGGGGAGTCCGGGCGGGAGCGCCAGGTGTAGCATCGACCATCTGTGCAAAGACCTCTCCATGGTGGAGTTGCCTCCGGAGGAGGCAGAGGGCATGGTGGGCATCTACCAGGCAGTGATCAGGATAAAGGCCGAGCGGTCTCTCCGGCCCACGCCAGTCAGGTACGAGCTGCGTGGCGTAGACGGCAAGAAGGCGAAGGTGGAGACGAAGGGCACCATCTCGGTGTTGGACAGTGCCGTGCCCCTCGTGGCCCAGCTCACCTCCGAGGCTGCCATGTGGAACGCACCGCAAGGGGGAGCTATCATCTGGACCCTGCCGGCAGGCATGCGCGTGGAAGTGACCGGCAAGATCGGGAGTCGCTACCGCGCCCGTCTCTCACCCCAGGATGTAGCCTGGCTTGACGCCAGCAACCTGCGCATGCTGCCTCTCGGGACGAGCGTGCCCCGCGCCGTGGTGAGCTCAATGACCTGTAGCGTGCTGGATGACCGTGTGCAGCTAGTCTTGGACATGACCGGCAAAGTGCCCTTCCGCGTGGAGCAGAGCCTGCGGCCGGCTTGGCTGGACATCTACCTGTATGGCGCCCACCAGGGCCCGCAATGGCTGACGTACCCAGAGAAGCAGGTTGTCATCGAGCGCGTGAGCTGGACGCAGCCTGCAGAGGGTGTCTATCGCCTGAGGGTTGAGCTGAATCAGAAACAGCAATGGGGCTACACGGTCGGCTATGGAGAGCGCGGACTGGTGGTAGAAGTGCGCCGCGCGCCCCAGATTGCCAAGCCGCCCTCCAGCCCGGTCGCCGGACTCACCTTCGTTTTGGACCCCGGCCATGGCGGCGACGAACCTGGCGCCATCAGCCCCACAGGGATCATGGAAAAGGACGTCAACCTCAAGTGGGCAAAGATGCTGGCCAGCATGCTGCGTAATGCCGGAGCTCGGGTGGTGCTCACCCGTGAGGACGACAGCACCCTCAGCCTCAAAGAACGCGTGCAGATTGCCCAACAGGCCCGTGGCCACATCTTCGTGATGATGCACAACAATTCCGTGGGCGAAGGTGCTGACCCGATGATGCGCGGCACCAGCACCTACTACACGCAGCCGCACAGCCAGGACCTCGCCTGGACCGTCTACCCGAAGCTGCGCCAGATTGGGCTGGCGGGATTCGGCAAGATCTACTCCACCTATTTCATCACTCGTCAGACAGACATGCTCTACTTCCTGGTGGAGGGAGCCTTCATGTCCAACCCCGAGGACGAGATGCTGCTGATGAACGACTCCTTCGTCGAACAGATGGCCAAGGCGGTGTTTGACGGCTTGGAAGAGTTCTTGCGCAAACAGGGCCAGTAGCCGCACTTCACCACAGATGAGGCTGTAATGCAGATGACACCCCGGGAGCGCGTGCTCTGCGCGCTCCAACATCGGAAGCCTGACAGGGTTCCCATTCACGATTCGCCGTGGGAGACCACCATCGCCCGCTGGCATCGCGAAGGTTTGCCCGAAGGTGTTAGCCCGGTGGAGCACTTTGGCTATGCGTTCCGCGGGTATGACTTTGACATCTCCTTCCAGCTGCCGGAGGTGGTGCTGGAGGAGACCGATGAGTACCGGGTCGTGCGCAACAGTCTGGGTGCAACCGTCAAGAACTGGAAGAATGCCACTTCCACCCCCGGTTACTTAGACTTTGCCGTCAAGGACCGCCGCAGCTGGGAAGAGTACAAACCGCTGCTCAGGTGGAACGACAGGAGGATAGACTGGGCCTCGGGGCTGACGCGCTTCAGGGCCGACAAGGAAGCCGGCTGGTTTTGCCACTTCGCCGGAGCCATGGGGTATGACCGCTCCCAGGGCATCGTGGGCAGCGAGCGGCTGCTCATGGCCATGCTCGACGACCCCGAATGGGTGCGCGACATCTTCGCCACCGGCGTGCAGTTGCTCATCGATGGCGCCGAGGAGATGCTCGGAGGCGGCTTTGATTTCGACGGAGCCTTCCTTTACGACGACATGGGCTACCGCAATGGGCCTCTCTTTTCCCCGCGAATGTACCGCGAACTGCTCTTTCCCTTTCACAAGAAGATCGTTGACTTCTTTCACGGGAAAGGTTTGAGGGTTATCCTGCACAGCTGTGGCTGTGTGAAGCCTCTGATCCCAGACCTCATCAAGGCTGGGTGCGACTGCTTGCAGCCCTTAGAAGTGAAGGCAGGCATGGACTTGGTGGAGCTGAAGAGGCTCTACGGCGAGCGCTTAGCCTTGATGGGGGGCATCGACGTGCGGCTGATGGCCTTGGGGGACCTCGCGCCCTTGGAGAAGGAGATCAGCACCAAGTTCGCCGTGGCCAAGAGCGATGGAGCATACATCTACCACTCGGACCATAGCGTGCCCGATGACGTGAGCTTTGCCAACTACTGTGGTGCCATGCAATTGGTGGAGAAGTACGGTCGTTATTGACTGCTGGCGAGAAGAGGAGAGAAGGGAGGCTATGAGCACGACGCGTATAGGTTTCATTGGCTTGGGCATCATGGGAAAGCCCATGGCGACGAATCTGTTGCGTGCTGGCTACAGGGTGACGGTCTACAATAGGAGCAAGCCGGCCGTGGAGCTGCTGGTCAGTCGCGGAGCACAGGCCGCACCGTCGCCACGTGCTGTGGCCGAACGCAGTGATGTGGTCATCACCATGGTGACCGATTCGCCCGATGTGGAGGCCGTGATCATGGGGCCTGAAGGTGTCTGCGAGGGCATCCGCCCTGGCATGGTGGTTATCGACATGAGCACCATCTCCCCCAGCGTCACTGTGAAGATTGCCGCAGCGCTCAAGGAGCGCGGCGCGGCCATGCTGGATGCGCCGGTCAGCGGCGGCGACACCGGCGCGCAGGCCGGCACGTTGGCCATCATGGTGGGCGGCGACAAGGAGGTGTTCGAGCGCTGTTTGCCCATTTTCCAAGCGATGGGCAAGAGCATTGTGCACGTCGGCCCCAATGGCATGGGCCAGATGACGAAACTCTGCAACCAGGTGCTCGTGGCGGTGAACAACTTGGCCACCTGTGAGGCGCTCCTCCTGGCCAGCAAGGCCGGCCTTGACCCGCAGGTGATGATCGACGCGGTGAAAAATGGCGCCGCCGGCTCATGGCAGTTGGTGAACTTAGGGCCGAAGATGATTGCCCGCGACTTCGCGCCGGGCTTCATGGTGCGGCTCCAACAGAAGGACTTGCGCTTGGCGTTGGAGATGGCCCGAGAACTCCACCTTCCTCTGCCGGCACTGAGCCTGGTCCATCAACTGTTTGCCAGTTGCCAGGCGACAGGCGAAGGAGAGGAAGGCACTCAAGCGCTGGTCAAGGCGCTGGAACGTCTTGCCCAACACCGAGTAGGCTGAGGACTGAGCTGCACACAATGACCGAGGGAGGCAACAGAAGATGAGACTGTGGTGTTTCATTTTCATCGCGGCTCCTGTGCTGACACTGTCTTGTGCGCGCCCGGACCGGGAGTTTTACAAGACCGGCCAGCCCCATCTGCTGGCGGAAGGCATCATCAGCACCCCCCGGTGCGAGACCAGGTGCTGCCTGACGCCGGATGGGCGCACGCTTTTCTTTGCCACCATGGGGTGGGACCCTCAGGATAGTCTCAATCAGGACATCTACTTCAGTCGCTGGCAGAAAGGGCAGTGGACACCGCCGCAGCCGGTTCCTTTCAATAGCCAGTGGCAGGAATTCGATCCGGCCGTTACTCCGGATGGCCGCTGGCTTTACTTCTGCAGTGACCGCCCGGGCGGTCGCGGGGGCGCGGATATCTGGAGAGTCCCGCTGCAGGAAAATGGCTGCGGTGAGCCCGAGAACCTCGGCAGCGTGGTCAACAGCCGAGGCGATGATTGGGGGCCCTCCTTCTCCTCAGATGGGCGGGTGATGGTATTTTCTTCAGATGGGCGCGGCGGCGCCGGCGGCCATGACCTCTTTCGCAGCGCGTGGAGTGGCAAGGAATGGGCCTCCCCTGCCAATCTCGGCCGGCAGATCAATTCTGCTCAGAACGACTTTGACCCGTGTGTCGTTGGCGCGATGGAGAAGATTATTTTCGCCTCCGATCGGCCTGGGGGGCACGGTGGCCTTGACCTCTGGGAAACAAGGTACGAAAACGGTACCTGGAGCGTGGGCGAGGTGCTCCCCGCCCCGTTAAATTCTCAGGCCTGGGACTCGTGCCCCTATCTGTCGCCTTCAGGGAAGTCCTTCTACTTCAGCTCCACGCGCAGGAGTGGCCTGCCGGCTGCAGCCGATATCTACGTGGTGGTCGCCAAATAGCAAGACGTCAGGGCCCCACTGCCATGGGCACACGGTGGGGCCCTCTGCCGTTCTCACAAACGACGCACGCGCCGCTCTTGGCCAAAGAAGGCGCGCACCTTGGCTGCGATCTGTTGGGGGGTCATCTTGTCGGCAGGTTCGACCGCCGCCACGCGCACCTTCAAATCCTTCTGGCGTTCCATGCTCTTCTTCAGCTCGCCTTTGGCTGGACCAGGGCCAAAGATGAACACCTCCTCGCAGAGGCGCAAGGCCTCCACCACCTTGCTGTAGTACGCCTCCCTCTGGTGCTTGCGTCGTTCCTCCCGCTTGCGCTCGGCTGCCGACTCTTGTGGCCCGTAGGGGGTTGCAGAGCGCGAGCCGCCAGTGACGCGAATGCGCGGCTCCACGTCCGACTCGATGATCCGCGTGCTCTCTTCCTTTCGGTCCAGGTAGACGATGGTGGCTTTCTGATGATCGATCCACAATCCAGCCTTCATGCTCATAGTTCACCCTTCTCAATTTTCCTGTGACTACTGCAAGTCTGGACCGTGTGACAGCCACTAAACCAAGAGCGCGGGCACGGCAATCCCATGGACACATGGTGGACGGGAAAGTCGGTCGGTGACAGGAGGTGGGCTGCGGTCGGCGAGGGCAACGCGTGGTTGCGCCATTGGCACCACGACCACTGGGCCTGCCTTGAGGGGCGTCGCTCTCACGAACTCCTCCTTTCTGGCAGTGGTGTATCGACATAGGATTGGCGGCGTGGCCCGCAGAGTCTCTTTCGTTACACGATCGGGCCGGAAGCTGGCTGAGCCGCGGGCTTCGTACCCAGCGGCGAGTGTCGCCGGCCTGGGCCTTCGTGATCTCCCGTTCCAGCTTGACCGCGAGCGTCAACTTCACCGTGGGCCGGAAGACGGCCCGCGCCAGAGCGCCTTCTCCCGTCTGCGGGCCTCGCAGGCTTGCCTGGCACGCCAGGCGCAGGTGTCCAGGGCGAGGGTGTGGGCCGCCCCCCCTTGCGCCTTTGTGGCTTTGCTCCCTGGATTGCCCCTTCCTTCAGTTGCCCGGTTGCGCACCCCACACCCGGAGGCGGCTGAGCACCCCTTTGCCCTGCTTGCCTCGCGGAAGCTCCAGGATCAAGCCGCTGTCCTCGAAAAAGAACAGATCCCCGATCATCAGGCCTATGGATTGCCGCAAAGGGCGCCAGTTCTGCCGATAGGCCTGATTGTCCACGTGCGTACCGTCTTTGTCCTTGGTGACCAAGAGCACCCGTTCCGGATGCTGCCGGTTGATCATGAACGGAGAGTGGGTCGTGTAGATGAGCTGGTTCTTGGCAGAGAGGTCCTCGATGACTTTGACCAGGTCTTTCTGCCCCGCCGGGTGGAGGTGGATGCCTGGCTCCTCCAGCAGGAAAATGTGTTCGTTGGCCCGCCCTTCGAAGCTCTGGGCCATGAAGTTCACGTAGAACGACAGGTACCAGCGAAACCCCAGGCTCCGCGACTGTGGCGTGTCAAAGACCGTGCTGTCGTCAGTGACGTCGATGTAGAGTACGTCGCGGTTGACGTTGAGCTTGACCTCAATGCTTGGCTCTTGGGACCAGACGCGACGCACCTGCTCGGTCAGCGCCCTGCCCGCCTCCTCGCGCGCACGGCGTCCCCGGGAAGAATCCTCAAACGCCAGGCTCAGGTCCTCCAGGCCGGCCACCTTCAAGAGGTTACGCTCCGTGGTGAATCCGCTCTTGTTCTCCTGGAGGCTCGCCAGGTTCACCTCGCTCTTCACGAGGCGGATGTCCTCAAAGTAGAGCAGACGCGGCAGTGCATCGAGCACAAGCCGCACGTTAATATCCTCCAAAAGCTGCCCGCCAATCAGCACGCGATAGTCCTGCAGCGTAGGCCCGGTCTTGACCACCGAGAAGCTCTGTGCCTCCTCGAACGCCTTGGATAGGGCGCTCAGCTCCTTTCTATTCTCGGCGCTGAGCGAGGTGAATTCCAGCTCCACCTCCGGGCACCTGCCTTCGTAGTAGTGGTTGGAATACTGGCAGGTGAGGGAGATGTCGAACTGGGCGTTTGGCGAAAAGGACTCGATGGCCCGGAGGATGTTCGTCTTGCCCGTTTCGTTCGAGCCGATGAGCACATTGATGCGTGGATTCAGGGGCACGTTGAGCTCGAGGATCGACCTGAAGGCTTTGATGTGCACACGTGACAGGATCATGATGTTGCACCCCGTGCATGGGATTGCGAACGACGTCCGGAAGCCGCTTCTGCTACAATATACGCACCTGCAAGGCGACTGTCAAGCAAAAAAACGAGGCCGCAGCCTCGCGCATCTCCTGTTGCTTCTGGGAAAGGAGGTTCTCCAACCGAAGCCACGACCTCACGACTACCGCACCCAAGTAGTTCTTAGGAGCTCCCGCCGGCCTTCCTCTGCGGGATGAACGCCACAAGCAGGCCGCGCAAGCTGTAGATGAACAGGGCGAACAGAAAGTACGATGAGCTGAACGCTTCCGGCATGCCATAGCGAAGAAGGGCAGACCAAAAGAGCAGGGCGAGAATGGCCCAGAGCAGACGCCGGAACATGTTGGCGAGCCGACCAGGGACGCCGCGCCGCCGCAAGAATGCAGCGTACCAGGCCATAAACAGGTCGACGGTAATGAGAAGCACCAGGCCCCCGAAAGTCGCAGACAGGATTTTTAGTCCCATAGGCTGCTCCTGTGCTGGAGGTTTTTTACCTGCCCTCAGCCAAACTTTGAGGGGCGCAGGGCGTTAGTGTTTGGGCGGCGCTCTCAGGCGGCGGCGCCTGCACAGGATGGTGTCGCGCTTCCGGTGGAGATCGTCGCGTTCCGGGTAGTCGGTGGTATAGTGGAGGCCGCGGCTCTCCTTGCGGCGCAGGGCACAGCGAATGATGAGGTCGGCCACCTGGGCGATGTTGCGCAGCTCAATGAGGCCTTCGGTCACCGTAGTGCGCTTGTAGAATGCTTCGATCTCGGCCTGAATGAGCCGGACGCGGCGAAAGGCGCGTTGCAGGCGAAAGTCGGAACGCACGATCCCCACGTAGTTCCACATGAGCGTTTGGATTTCCTCCCGGTCATGGGCGATGAGCACCCATTCCTCGCTGTTGAAGGTGCCTGAGTCATCCCAAGGGGGAACCTCCGGCAAGGGCTGGCGTGCTTCCTTGGCGAATTGCACTGCGTGCTCATAGGCGTGATGCGCAAACACGACCGCCTCCAGGAGCGAGTTGGAGGCCAGTCGATTTGCCCCGTGCAGGCCTGTGCACGCCACCTCGCCACAGGCGTACAGCCCGGTGAGATTGGTGCGTGCCCACATGTCGGTCATCACGCCGCCACAGGAGTAGTGGGCTGCCGGCACGACCGGAATCCACTCTTTGGTCATATCAATCTTGTGGCGAAGGCAGGTTTCGTAGATGTGGGGGAAGCGCGTCTTTACCGCCTCCGGGTCCAAATGGGTGACGTCCAAGTAGACGCAAGGCTCGCCCCGCTTCTTCATCTCTGTGTCGATGGCCCTGGCCACCACATCGCGCGGTGCCAGGGAAGCCATCGGGTGGTAGCGGCGCATGAAATCCTCGCCGTCGCTGGTGCGCAGAATGCCGCCGAAGCCGCGCACTGCCTCCGAGATGAGAAAGGAGCGCCCTGTGGCGTGCGGGCCGCGGTAGAGCGACGTGGGGTGAAACTGCATGAACTCCATGTTGGCAATGCGCGCCCCTGCCCGATAGGCCATGGCCACGCCGTCGCCAGTGGCGATCTCCGGATTGGTGGTGTGCAGGTAGACCTGTCCGCAGCCGCCGGTGGCGAGTACGGTCGCCCGCGCCATGAACGGCATCACCCGCTTCCCGGCCACATCTAAGACGTAGGCGCCCCAGCAGTGCAGGCGTTTTGCCCTGGCCTCCGCCTCGCGGCCGAGGTGGTGTTCGGTGAGCAAGTCAACGGCTACGTGATTCTCCAGGACCCGGATGCCTGGGTGGTCCTTTACTGCGGCGATGAGTGCCCTTTCCACCTCGGCGCCGGTGTGGTCGCGGGCGTGCACGATGCGGTGGCGGCTGTGGCCACCTTCGCGGGCCAGGTCGAAAACCGTTTTGCCGCCCTCCTGCCGCACGGTGAACTGCGCGCCCCACTCCACGAGCTCGCGCACCCGGTGCGGCCCTTCGGAGACCACCATGCGTACCACGTCCTCGTGGCAGAGACCCGCCCCTCCCCGCAGCGTGTCCTCCAGATGGATGTCGAAGGAGTCGTCTGGCGCGAATACCGAGGCAATCCCCCCTTGCGCATAGTTGGTGTTGGACTCCGCCCGCTCCTTCTTGGTGACCACCACCACGTCACCATGCTCGGCGGCCTTGAGCGCAAACGACAGGCCGGCGATACCGGTGCCGATGACCAGAAAATCGCAGCGCACGTCATTCCCATGCTTGCTTGCCATCCGGCTCTCCCTCTACTCGGTCGTCGCCAGCAACATAGCACAATTCGCGGTAAAAATCAAGTGGTTTTCGCAGCCGGTGCTGACACCGCCTGAGGAATGACAACGCGAAGGACAGTCGTTGGGAACGTAGAGAGCGAAGTAGGTGGGCACATACGGAAGCCTGGCTGGCCCTCCTTGGAGCGAGCGGTCGTGCTGCAAGAGCAGACCTCTGCCGGCGCGGCATTGAGACAGGGGAGCCCCCAGCGGTCTGTGCTCTCGGGTCGGCGGCGCCGGCAGGTTAGGCACCAGCCAGCCGTACGTCCTGCTCGCCTCTGGCGATCAGGTCGAGCAGCTTCTGCTGGCGCAGAGGGCGCCTGAGGACACCAGATACACCCATAGCGCGGGCCGCGTTGTCCCCGCCATCCCAGTCGACGTCGGTTATGGCGATGACCCGACACTTGGGCGCGATCTGCTTCAATTCCTGCACCAGGTCCGCCCAGTCGCCGTTTTCGGTGTGCGAGTCAAAGCCGGCGGCCAGCAGGATGACGTCGGGGTTGAACTCCCGGGCCAAGGTCACCACCCTCTGGCGATCCTCAGCAATTTCGCACTCGTGCCGACGGTGCAGTGCCAGATAGCCCTGCATCTGCGACTTCAGGACGTCGTCCGCGATGATGATCCTCATTGCCCTTTCCGCAGCTTATGACAGTTCCTTAACCGCCTCTATGCATAGGGGCATCAACTCCAATTTGCGGAGAGGGGACGGCGTTAGCGCACAGATCCTGAACTTCCATCGCGAAGGGGGGTTCACGAGAGAAATGGCGAAGGGCAGCCCGAGGCGCTTCGTCCTCCCAAGCAGCTCTGCAGAAAGGTGCTGCCCTCCGCGCCTGGGCGCGCCGCGACCAGGCGCATTCACGCCCAAAGTACGGGAAGCATTAACCCTTTGCCGGCTCCGGAGCAAAAACCAACGGTGCCGGCCCGGGCTCATGCGCGGCCCTCGGGCCGTTCCCCGGGTGAGACTCTCGGCACTGTGGGCCCAGCCTCAATAGAGCTTTGCCAATTCCGTGCCCGGGTAGTAGTGGCTGAGGATTTGTCGATAGTCGTAGCCCTGCGCGGCCATGGTCGTGGCCCCCACCTGGCACAGGCCAACGCCGTGCCCCCAGCCCGCGCCGCGCAGCACGAACCGCTGTACTTTGCCCTGCGCGTCCACTTGGCGTTTGACGTAGAAACAGGCGCTGTACAGGTGCGTCTCAGAAAGGATGCGGCGGATTTCCAGTTCCTTGCCCACCGTGAATGAGCGCTTAGTACCTATTACCTGCAGGCTCATCAAGCGGCCAGACGCACCTCGCTTTCCAGGGACCAGGTCGATGAGTTCGCCAAAGTCAAGGCCACTCTTGCGGGCGACGAGCTCTTGTAACTGCTCGCGAGGGTAGCTCACCTCCCACCGGAACAGACGGTTGGAGTCGCCAAGGGTGGCGGGCACCGGGTAGCGCTCGGTGTTGCAAAAGACATCCGGCCTGCTCTCGATGAAAGCCCGCGCCTTTGCTTCGTCGTCGATGGGGAAGGACACGGGCTCCTTGCCGTCCACAAAGGGAACTAAGTAGGGCACGTGGCGCTCATCCCACACATTGGCATAGTCTTCGGCTACCCCGCCACAGATCTTCGAATACCGGGCGTCGCACACCTTGCCCTGGAAGAGGAGAACCTCGCCGCGGGTGTCGGAAGCTGCCTGGATTGACCGCTCCATGACGTACCCTGCTCCCCAGTAGCGCTGGCAGTGGTCGTCAGCACAGAGGTGAAAGGGCTCGGCAGCGTGGTGCTTGCCCATGGTGGCCAGCACGGTGGCGCGGGCTGCCACCGTTTGCGCGCGGAGTAGATCTTCTGGACAATCGGTGGTCATCTCCGAGGAGTTGACGCTGGCAAGATAGTCTTCCATCAGCAGCTCGTCAATGGCGACCAATCGCCCTTGGTTGTTCACAGCCACTTCCAAAGTGCCGAAGAGGAGCTGGTCCTCCAAGTGCTGCCAGTGGAACTCCACTCCCACCAACACGTCAGCCAGAGTGATGACCCCTTTTCTGCCTGAGCGCGGCACAATGCGGACGACGTCCTGAAAGCGGTGTCCGGCGCACTCCAAAATCGCGCGGGGAGGGTGCACCGCCTGCTCCACCACCAGGTAGACGGCCGGGATGCCATGCTCGCGGCGGAATTCCACCGCATCCTTTTCCGTGGGAAAGGGCCCGGCGAGCACCCAGTACTCCCTGTTGTCGACCGTGGAGGCTCCCACATCCACCACCAGCCCGAGGTGGCGGTGGGTGAGCGGCCAGCCCCTCTTGGCCTCTCTTGCCGCCGCCTGTTGAGCAGTCGCCTCGTCTTCGGTGATGGCAAGGCGCACAAAGTAGTCAACGCGCGCAGGGACCGATTCAGAGACCGTCACCTCGTACGACCGGTCGGCAACTATCTCGCCGTGCACTTTTCCCTCGCGGTCGCACACGGCACATGGCTCGCTGCAGCGAAAGGTGACCTTGTCAGTGCCGCGGATCATGCCGATGTGGACGATCGGCTCTCGACCAGTTGCAGTCGCTTTCACTACGCAATCTCCCGTATGCTATCTTGTCGGTTTCTGTCGGGGTGCTGCGGCGAAGAACATGCGCACGCCCCACACCAGAACGATGATCGCTGGAATCAGGATGCGCGGGCGCACATGGCCATGCCACAGGTACCATGGCGCCTGGTCGAATCCCATGTTAATCGCCAGCACAGAGAGGCCATTGTTGGTCGCATGGACGATGGCCGCCGGAAGGACGCTGTTGCTCCTCCAGGCCAGGAGGCCAAGAAGGACGCCGAAGATGAGAATCTGGATGCTGGTCCAGGGGTTCACGTGCAGCAAGGCGAAGGCTAATGAACAGAACACGATCCCCCGGCTCGCATCGAGCGTGCGCTCGAAGGACTGTTGCAGAAAACCTCGGAAGAGCATTTCCTCCAAAAGACCCGCGCCCAACACCGCAAACAGAACCACGGACACACCTTCTGGAAGCGAGCGGATGGTGAGTAGTTGCTTCACCTGGCCGAGGAGGCTTTCCGGCAGTGGGAAGAAGAGGTTTACGATGCGATCGAGCTCATCCATGACAACTGCGGCAGCCACCCCGATCACTAGGCCAAGCACCAAGTGAGAGACGGCCGTCTGTCGTAAGCGAAAGACCGCAGCAAAAGGATAGCGCCCAGCCACGGTCACGATCAGCGCGGGAACGACTATGGAAACCTCGGCAGCCAGGAGCAAGCTTTTCTGAAAGAAAAAGGCCGCCCCCACGGCGACCAGCATCATAAAAATCATGGTGATGACCATCACCCCCACGCTCAGACCTATGCTCGGATGTGGGTGAGGGGGGAGAGGTGTTTGCTCGGGTGTCTGCTCCAATGCCAATTCCTTTCGTGGTGGGTGCTCATCACTGAACAGCCTGAACCAGATACCTCGTTCTACGCGTCTCGTCGCTGCGCAAATGTGCGGCGCTCTGCCGGCCGTCCCTCGAAGCCGCCGGCCTCATGCGTAACGGTCGCCCAGCAAGTCCGGGGGATGGGGCTCCTGGCGCCTGGTTAGTTTGGCGAAATGGGCCAGGATGATGCCGGCAGCTACGGCCACGTTCAAAGAGTCTCCCGCACCATAACGCTCGATGCGCACCCCGCGGTCGCAGAGCGCCGCCAGTGCGGGGTCAATGCCACTGGCTTCGCTTCCCAGCACTACCACACAGGCCTGTGCCGAGACGATTTGCTCCAGCGCAGTCGAGGCGCGCACGTCCGCGTAGTAGAGCGCAAATCCTCGTTCCCTGAGTTGGGGAAGAACGCTGGAGATGTCGAGCTCGTCGTACACCGGCACGTGGAAGATGGCGCCAGCGGTACTTCGCACGGTCTTGGGATTGGTAGTGTCCACAGTCGTGCGATCGCAGAGCACCCCTTGCACGCCGAACCACGCACAGGTTCTGACGATGGTGCCGGCGTTTCCTGGGTCAGCCACCCCGTTCAACGCAACGAGTATGCCGCGGGCTGCAAATTGTTCTGGCGCGAATGGCTCATAAGGCCAGCGAGCTACGGCTACCAGGCCCTGGCTCTGCGCGGTGTCAGCTATGGTGCGGAAGGCGCGACGGTCAGCAGCCAAAAGGGTCACCCCAGCTTGCTCAAGCGCCTGCATGAGCCGGAGAGCACGCTCCACGTACATGGCCTGCGGCGCTATGACCACGGCCTCCAGAGCCGCTCCCGCCGCGAGGGCCTCCTCGATGCACCGCACCCCTTCCACCAGAAACTTGCGGTCGCGCGTGCGGTACTTCTTGATGAGAAGCAAGCGGTAGTACTTGAGCTGATTCTGGGAAATCGGTACTGTCCGTGGCGCGTAGGGATGTGCCACCTTCCCTCTCCGTCGCTCACTTGTCTGTCAGGGCGTTCAGCCTCTTGCTCACGTTCTCCACCACCTGCTCCAAGCGCACCATCTCCTGAGCGCCACTGGCCATATCCTTGACGCTGACGGTCTGGTTAGCCACCTCCTCCTCACCGACGATGAGCACGACGCGTGCCCCCACGCGGTTTGCCTCGCGGAGCTGCGCCTTGAGGCTTCGATCACCAGGGGCAAAGGTGGTTGCCACCCCACTTTCGCGCAGGGAGAACAGGACCCGCAGGGCCACCAGACGGGCGCTCTCGCCCTGCGATGCCACAAAAACCTGCGGCTTGGGCAGCGCCGGGACCGAAAGGCCTTGTTCCTTCATGCTCAAGATGATGCGCTCAATGCCTGAGCCAAAGCCTATGCCGGGCGTGGGCGGGCCGCCAAGTTGCTCGATCAGCCCGTCGTAGCGCCCACCGCCACACATGGCGTTCTGGGCGCCGATGCCTTGTACCCAGACTTCAAACACCGTCTTGGTGTAATAGTCCAGCCCACGCACCAGCCGATGGTTGAGGGTGTACGGCCGGCCGAGGAGCTCCAGGTACTGGCGCAGTTTGGCAAAGTGGCTCGCACAGTCGGCACAAAGGTGCTCCAAAAGTGGCGGGGCCTTGGCGATGATCGGCTGGCAGGAGTCGACCTTGCAGTCCAGCACGCGCAGAGGACTGCGCTCCAGCCTTCGCTGGCAGTCCGGGCAGATCTCCGCAAAGTGGGTCTGGTAGTACTCCCGGAGGACCTTGAGATAGCCAGGTCGACATTGCGGACAGCCTGTGCTGTTCAACTGGAAGCAGAGTCCTCGGAAGCCGAGGTCAGCGTAGAGCTGCCAAGCGATGGACATCACCTCCACGTCCATGGCGGGATCCTGTTCGCCCAAGGCCTCCACGTTGAATTGTGTGTGCTGGCGGAAGCGGCCCGCCTGCGGGCGCTCATAGCGGAAGATTGGGCCGATGGAAAAGAGCCGCACCGGTTTGGGGCGCGTGTGCAGTCCGTTCTGCAGGGAGGCGCGAATAACCCCCGCGGTGAACTCCGGCCGCAAGGTCAGGGAATCGTGTCCCCGATCCCAAAAGGTGTACATCTCCTTTTCGACGATATCCGTGCTTGTGCCGACCCCGCGTTCGAAGAGCTGCGTCTGCTCGAATATCGGCGTGTCGATGCGCTCGTACCCATACAGCGTGCAAATGCGGTAGATCTGCGCCTCGATGTGGCGCCAGTAGGGTTGCTCCTCGGGCAGCACATCGCGGGTGCCCTTGACCGATTGGTACTTCACAGCAGTCTCTGCGCCTCGTGAATTGCTCGGCCCCTTGCGCCAGCGGGGCATGGTCAGATGTGGTCTAACATCTCGTGCAGGATTTTGGCGGCGCGCCTGCGGTGCCGCTTGGGCACAAGCAACACCGCCTCGGAGCCGACGGCACTTGCGCCCTTGCTCCCCAGGGCCCCCGAAAGAGCGTCTTGCCGGAGCACGGCAGGGATACCGACGCGCGCCAGCGCCTCCCTGACCATCTCCGCGTAAACCGGCCCTGGCAGGGAGTGCAACTGGACCCATTCTTCCTCGGTAGCCTCGGTGACCTGCGGTTCTTCAATCAGAGGCCGTCTGCAGTCAGAACAGACGGTGCTTCCTTGCACGTATTCGTACCCGCAATCTGGACAAAACGGCATGGCTCAGACGGAGCTCCTCAGACTGGGCAGTGCACTAAGTGCCGAAACAGGCGTCCTCTTCCTTCTCTATGGCTGCCAGCACCTCTTCCGGAGTCTTGGCCTTGGTGAGGCGGGCGCGACACTCAGGGCGATGCATGAGGCGCGAGATGTGACTCAGCGCCTTCAAGTGAGGTCCCGTCTGGTCGTAGGGCCCCACCAAGAGAAAGACCAGGCGCACCGGCTTGTCGTCGATGGACCCAAACTCTACTTCGTGCTTGGTAACCCCGAAGGAGGCCACCAGGTTCTTCACGCCGTCGGCTTTGCCGTGAGGGATGGCCACCCCATCGCCCACGCCGGTGCTCATCACCCGCTCGCGATCCAGAACCGCCTTTAACACTTTCTCGCGGTCCTCAATCTTGCCGGCCGCATATAGTGCATCCACCATCTCCTCGATGAGCTTGTCTTTTTCGGTGCTCAACAGAGGGATGCGGATTGTGTCCTTGCTCAGTATTTCTTTCAGTCTCATGCTCCCACTGCTCCCTCAAAATTCGCCCCAAATTTATAACAAAATCTCAATAATGCAAACTCTTTCTCTCTCGCCCTGGCAAAATCGGGTTACCGCAGATGCTCTGGACTGAAGAGTGCGCATGGTCTTAAATTTTCCGTAAGGATAGGGTGCGTCCGGTCTTGCTGTGGGCGCCTCATATCAACGGCTCAGGCTTGAGAAGGAGGAGAGAATGGACCGGGTACGGCCATGGCTCTGTGGGACAGCAGTGGCCATTGGGGTTGCGTTGGCCGCAAGTAGCCAGCCATGGACCAGCACGGCTGACCACAGGACCAAAGAGGTGCGCTTCGCGGTGCTCGGGGATAACCGACCGGGCACTCGCACCGCACGGCAACCCTACGTGCACAGGTTGCTCCTCAAAGAGCTGAAGGCCCGGAAGCCGGTCGCCGTCTTCAACACTGGCGACGTCATCGTGGGCGGTACTGATGACAGTCTGACCTTGTGCCGCATGTTTGAGGAGTTTATCAGGGTTTCGTCGCCCCTCGATGTCCCTCTGCATGTGGCGCCAGGCAATCACGACTATTTCAACAGGCCGAGTCGGGCGCTCTTTGCGGAGATGATTGGCAAGCCGTACTACTCCGTGGACTATGGCAACTGCCACTTGGTGATCCTCTGCTCGGAGGAGGAGGGGAATGTCTCCCGCCTCTCCCGCGAGCAGCTCCTCTGGCTCAAGAGTGACCTTGAGGCACATCGAGGGACGACGCACACTTTCGTCTGCGTGCACCGTCCCCTCTACCCTGTTGGCCCGCATGCCGGCGATTCCTTTGACAAGTACCCCGCCCACAGGGACAGCCTGGCGGCGCTCTTTCTGCAGCATGGGGTGGACATTCTCTTCGTGGGTCACGAGCACCTGTACCATGATGCCACTTACGGCGGTCTGCGCCAGGTCATAACCGGCGGGGCTGGCGCGCCGCTCTATGCGCCTCCTGACTCCGGCGGCTACTTTCACTTCGTCATGGTCACAGTACGCGGCCAGGAGGTGCTTACCGAGGTGGTGCGCGTTGAGGACCCGTACGAAAAGGCCGAGGAGGCATTCAGACGCAGAGCGCCTGCCGAAGTGCTCCGCGTGATGAGTCAGGTGCTGGAGGAGAGCCCGGAGCAAGCCGACGCGCACCTTTACAAGGCAGTCGCCTATCTTCAGTTGCACCAGCCCATGAGAGCCACCGCGGAGCTGGCAGCTTTCCTGAAAGGGGAAGGTCGTGTTGCGGCCGCCTATGAGCGCGCCGGCCGCATGCTGCTCAAACATGGTTTATGGGAACAGGCACGCGCTCTGTATCGCGAGTTCGCCAACGACAAACCCACCAGCCCCGAGGCCTACTTGGGCCTGGGCGAGAGCTTCTTGCATCTAAGCTACGCGGATTCGGCCTCTCTCTGCCTTGAGCGAGCAGTGGAGCTGGATTCGCTGGCGCCCAAAGTGCGCTTCCTCGTGGCGCAAGTCTACGAAAACGGCAAGAAGGTGGTGGATGCCGCGAAGCACTATCGGGCGGCCGTGCGCCTCGGGCCGAAGACCAGCTATGGTCAGCGCGCGGCCAAACGCTTGGCCGAGCTCAAGCCAGGCCAGTGAAAGCGCCCCGCGTCCTGCCGTCCTGAGCTCCCCCTTCGCATCGTCTCGGTCCTCGCGGGTGGCATAGCGTTTGCCGTTTCAGAGCAGCGGCGACGAGTGGAGCGTGCTCGGCAATCTGCTCGCTGCAGGGCGGGAGCTCGTCCCGATGGCGCACAAAGAGGGGCTGCCTATCTCTTCGTTTTTGCGAAAGAAAGCGCCGGGTGCAAGCGCGTGGCAAGGGCGAAGGCACTGTGCCCGCCAGGTGGTACCGGCCGGCGAAGAGAGTGGCTGTCTCGGCCTGAACCATCGTATCATTTGTGAACAGCGGAAAGCACAGCAGGGCGCACGCCTCAGAGCAGGCGTGCGAGGTGGTAGCCGGGGTGGCACTAGATAGGCGGTAGCAGGCAGGATGTGGCTTTGGTTGCTGCACGCAGGAGATGACTTTTGCGAGCGGAGGGTGCGATGAGGAGAGCATGTCTGTCTTGCGCGCTCACAGCGCTTGTCGTATGGGTTCTTGCTGCGCCCGAGGCGGCACAGGCACAGTCGGGCGACACGCTGTTCGTGTCTAATGGCTGGGCCTTGCCTGGCGGTTTGGACACGCTGAGCATTCGTGTCAAGAACGCCACAGTGATCAAAGGGATGCACTTCAAGCTGGTTGACAGCCCGGACAAGCTGACGGTTGTCGGCATGGAAAAGAAGTCGCGCCTCGCCTCGTTCCGGGTAGACACCACCAGCAGGGCCGGTGGATTCTGGGTGCTGATGGTCCCCGATACCAGCACCAGCTCGCGGCTCACCGCAGGGAGTGACGACATCTTGTGGGTCTATGTGCGCGTGGCTGCCAACGCCACAGGTGGCACGAACGCCAGCGTGGGCTTCGATAGCGTGCGCGCGGCGGCAAATGCCACAGGCAACCCTCCGCTCACCCTCGTGCAAAAGAGCGGCGTCTTTTGGTTCGGCAGGAAAGGGGACGTCATTTACAACGAGGCGGTGGACCTGTTTGACGTGCTGCGTATGATCGACATGGCCTTGCAGCGTCCGCCGACACCAACGGCGTACGAGCGTTGGGCTGGCGACTTTGACAACAACGGCGCAGTGGACGTCTCGGACATCGGCAAGGCTATTGACGTCGCCGTGTCGGGCTTGCCCAAGGCTGCCGCCCTTGGCGAAGAAGCGCCTGGTGCATTCCGCGGAGCCATCGCCTTGAGCAGAGGCCCTGAGCTGAACGCCCAGCAGTTCCAGGTCACCATCGACGTGGAAAGCCCCGTGCCATTGGCTGGAATGGAACTCGATCTACAGCTTGCGGCAAAGGACTTGACCGGGGGCACGCCCTCGGTGTGCGGCATTGCCAACGGCATGTCTCTGGCCAGTAAGATGGCCGGCGACCGCCTGCACCTGCTCCTCTACAGTCCAGCCGGCATAGTGATGCCCGCAGGCCGCGGGACGGTGGCGAGCCTTCTTGTCACCAGCAGGGATGAAGGCGGAACCATTCCACTGCAGGTGCTGCATGCGGTGGGTGCCACGGTCAGTGGCCAGCGTGTGGACCTGGTCTGGGAACAGCAAAGTCCGCGGCAGGGGCAGGTTCCAGCTGCCTTTGCCCTGCACCAGAGCCATCCCAACCCCTTTGGTGCAACCACGGTGATCGCTTACGACATCCCCGCGCAGAGCAGCGGAGCTGTCGATGTGCAGGTGGCCGTCTACAATATTCACGGGCAGTTGGTGCGCGTGCTCGAGCGCAGCAGGCGTGAGCCGGGACGCTACGTGGTGCAATGGGATGGTCGCGATGAAACCGGCAACTCCGTCTCCTCCGGCGTCTACTTCTACAAGCTCATGGCGGGCAGCCTGACCTTAGTGCGGAAGCTCGCCGTCCTGAGGTAAGGCAGGCGCGTCCCGTGCCAGTCGGACAAAACAAGTGGTGAGGTGCCAGCGATGAAGACAAGAAGCCTTGCACTCGTGCTCGTGGCGATCTCCCTGACGTGTGCGGCGGGCCACGCAGCAGTTGTCACGGACAACTTCAACCGCGCCAGCCTGGGCCCCAATTGGGCAGCACACGCGGCCTATCAGATCGTCAACAATGCTTTGTCCAATACCTCCACCACGCCTGGGTGGAACTATTTAGCGGTGTTTACCGCGGTCACCAACCCCACCGAGGTGTCGTTCAAATGGGCCGCCAATGCCACGGTGGAAGGCATCAACGCCGGCGGCATTGCCATCTTCCTCAACGCCCCGTCTTCAACGGCCAGCGGCTACTGTGTGATCCGCCGCGGCGGCTACATCCTGCTCTGCCCGGTGGTCAACGGCGAGGTGAAACGCGAGCAACCCATTGACACCAAGGCGGTGGCACTTCCCAGCTACAAGCCGGGCGATGTCATCAAAGTTGTGGCCTCCACCGACGCCACCGGCCACCACTTTGACTTCTACATCAATGGCCTGTTCGACACGCGCGTGAACGACCCGCAGAAGACGTACGGGACCAGCGGCGTGCTCTACGCAGGTGTCAGCCTTTTTGCCAACTTGGCCAATGACATTGACGACTTTACCGTGCGGGCCCCGGTGATCACCGTTACCGCCCCCAATGGCGGCGAGAAGTGGACGGTTAACTCCACGTACAATGTCACCTGGACGTACTCGGACTACTCGGGGAATGTCAAGATCGAATACTCCACCGATTCCGGCACCTCGTGGAGCACGGTCGTCGCCTCCACCAGCAACACAGGCTCGTACGCCTGGGAGATCCCCAACACGCCTTCCAACACCTGTCGGGTGCGTATCTCGTCGGCGGCCAGTGGCATTCCCATTGACATCAGCGATGCCGACTTTACCATTGAGCCGGAGACTGAGCAGATTACACTCATCAGCCCCAACGGCGGCGAGACCTGGATTGTGAACACGCAACGGCAGATCACCTGGAGGGCCACGAGCGTTATCACCAACGTGCGCCTACGGTACTCCCTCAATGGCGGCGCGAACTGGACCGAGATCACCGTGGCGCCGAATACAGGCTCCTACACCTGGACGCTCCCCGCGCAGACTTCTACCGCAGCGATGATCAAGGTGGAGGATGCCTTGGACGGCCTCCCCAGCGACCAGAGCGACGGCGTGTTCACCATTTCCTCCCTGGTGGTGCTCAGGGTGCAGAGCTCGAGTGGCGAACCTGGCAAGACCGGTGCCGTCAATATCTGGCTCAACAACCAGGTCAACGTGCGCGGCATCCTCTTCCGTTTGGCGGATGCCCCCGACCACTTGCAAGTGTCCACCCCCTTGACGAGTTCGATAACCCCCGTGGGACGCGCGACCGGCTTCACTGTCGCAGGCACAGAAAAGGAAGGCTCCGTGCAGGTCCTCTTGGCCTCGATGGCGGGCGCAGTGATCCCGGTAGGGAACGGTCCTATCCTCCAGATCAAGTACCACATCAACTCCGCTGCCCCGCTGGGGAGTTCGTCCAATTTGGTGCTCACCAACGTGTCGATAAGCGACGCCAACAACCAGCAGGTGGTGCCGGACATTGTCAACGGGTTGTTCAGCTACGTCAAGGTTGGCGACCTAAATGGCAACGGAGCCGTGACCAAGGCGGACATAGCAGTCATGGCCGACATTGTGCTGGGCAAGACGGCGCCCACTGCGGCACAGCTGCTGAGCGGTGACGTGGACCACGATGGCGACATAGACCTTTTCGATATGTTGGCAGTCTTTGACCTCTTCCCGTGATCGAAGTGGGCTGGCGGATTGGGATGGCATAACATATGATGCTCAGACATGTTCGCAACGGTGGGTGGTTCGCCGCACTCCTCTGCTTGCTGGTAGCGCCACAGGCGATGGCCTCTGCCAATCGCCTGTGCGTGGGCTCCGGGGCTGGCCTGCCCGGCAGCACCGGCAACGTCATCACTATTGCGCTGAGGAATGAAGCTCCAGTGCGAGGGATGCAGCTGGAGCTTGCCGATCTCCCCGACTATCTGCGCCCGGATTCGGTGTGGGTGACTGGGCGGGCGTACGGCTTTATTGCCCGCTTCAACGACGTCGATGGCGTGCTCCGCCTCATCGCCATCTCCTTCAACTACACACTGGAGGCGGATAGCGGCGCGGTGGTGAACGTCAGCTACCAGGTGGCAGCCAATGCGCCGCTGGGCACGGAGGTCGCCCTGCAAGTCCTCAGCCTGATACTCATCAACGGCGAAAACGAAGTGGTTGAAGCCACGGCGGAAGGCGGGGTGTTCGTCGTCGGTTCCCCTTCCGGCGTGGCAGCTGCGGCCGTGACGCCCACGCGCTTCGCCCTGGCACAGAACTACCCCAACCCCTTTGGCTCCGGGGCTGCGGCGCACGGCACCACCTCCATTGGCTTCTCGCTTCCCAAGCCGGAGGAGGTGTCGCTGGTGGTGTATGACCTGCTCGGCAGAGAGGTGTGTACCGTGTTCCGTGGCCGACTCGGCACCGGCGACCACACCCTGGCCTGGGACGGCTCCGACGCGGCAGGCCGACCTCTGCCTGCGGGCGTGTACCTCTACCGACTTCAAGTGGGTGCGCAATCAGCCACCAAACGGCTGGCCATAGTCCGATAGCTCTCTGCGCGCATCGATGGCGCCCCTCCGCGGGGCGCTTTTTGTTTTTTGGCAGCCCTTGCTGCTCGACAAGAGTCCTTGGAGAGCGCAACGTGAGGAGCCGTCGTGAGTGCGGCGGGGGTGCGAGGTTGTGGTGATTCTCTTCTCCGGACAAATCGCTTAGCATCGCCGGTGTGGCGGACCTTTCCCTGCGAGGGACGCATGTTGGACCACGGCAGGCCATGGTGGGGAGTGCGCTTAGCCATGGACAGGCGCCGCCAGACCTTTCGTCAGCTGACGAAGACGCGAACGGCAGGGGGGCACCCCGAGCGCTGGTGGGCCGGTTTTGTTGTGGCCTCTCCCAGGGGATGGGTCGAGGAACAGTGCCAACGAAAAAAGGCTTGATTTTCACGAAATATTCGCTTATATTCATTACAACCTAAGATGAATTACAATACTGGCGGCATGATGAAGGACAAGATCCAGCTCCTCAGAAAAAAGGGTGTGGTGCTGACCATTCAGCGCCTGGCAGTCCTCAACTACCTGCAGGAGCAGGGATCCCACCCCACTGCCGAGGAGATTCATCGCGCTCTGCGCAGCCACTACCCCACCCTCTCCCTGGCCACCGTCTACAACACTCTGGAAACACTCAAGCAAGCGGGTCTTGTGAGCGAGCTTGTGGTCGGCAAGGAGAAGCGTTTCGACCTGGCGGAGGAGTCGCACCACCATTTCCACTGTCGGGTGTGCGGGCGCATCTACGACGTGCCGGTGCAGTGCTCAGTGGCCGCCCAAGGCACAATCGACGGTCACGCAGTGGAGACGGTGCAGGCGCTGTTCATCGGGGTCTGCGCCGACTGCGTGAGGAGCGCCCAGCAGGTAGAAGACTGCCGCCCTTATCGCTGTGCGGTCTGCGGGTGGGTCTACGATCCAGCAAGGGGGAACGACACGCCGGGGACTCCCTTCAGTCGCCTGCCTGAGGACTGGTGCTGCAAGGTCTGCGGTGCCGCCCGCGACAGGTTTGTTCCGGTTGAGGTTACCCTTCTCAAGAGGCGAACCTCCGAGGGCGATTCGTCAAACTGAGGATGAGCGCATATGAAGGCTTTGGAATTGAAACCGGGGATCTACTGGGTGGGAAGCATAGACTGGGACCTGCGCAACTTCCACGGCTACCTCACCCCATATGGTTCCACCTACAACGCCTATCTTGTCGTGGACGAGAAGGTTGCCCTGGTGGACACGGCGAAGCGACCCTTTTTTGACGAGCTTTTGGCCCGCGTGCGGAGCGTGATTGACCCGGCCAGGATCGACTTTGTGGTGTGCAATCACGTGGAGATGGACCATTCAGGGAGTATCCCGGCTCTGGTGGAGCGTGCCCCCAAGGCGCAAGTTCTCGCCTCGCCAAATGGCGAGAAGGGGCTGCGGGCGCATTTTCACGGCGACCTGAACTACCGGGTCGTGCGCTCCGGTGAGGTGCTCAGCTTGGGGCGCAGGTCGCTGCAGTGCTTTCACACGCCCATGGTACACTGGCCCGACTCCATGGTGACCTACCTGCCGGAGGAGGCAATCCTCTTCTCCAACGATGCTTTCGGTCAGCACTTGGCCACTGCCGTTCGCTTTGACGACGAGGCGGGATGGGACCTGGTCTATGCGCAGGCGGCCAAGTACTACGCCAACATCGTGCTCCCGTACGGGGAGCAAGTGAAACGCGCCCTGCAGGCCGTGGGCGGTCTGAAAATCGACATGATCTGCCCCAGCCACGGCGTGATCTGGCGGCAGAACATCGGTCGCATCCTGGAGGCATATGAGAGGTGGGCCAACCATGAAGCCGACGACCAGGCCGTCGTGGTCTACGACAGCATGTGGGGCTCCACGGCTAAGATGGCGCAGGCGTTGTGCACGGGCCTGGAGGCCGAGGGCGTGCCGGTCACGGTGCGCAACCTCGAGACCACGCATATCTCCGAGGTGATGACCGACCTGCTGCAGTCGCGGCTGGTTCTGGTTGGCTCGCCCACGCTGAACAACGGTTTGTTGCCGAGCGTGGGCCAATTCTTGACCTATCTGAAGGGCCTGCGGCCGCGCAACAGGATGGGCTTTGCCTTTGGCTCCTACGGCTGGGGAGGACAGGCGGTAGCGGAGATCGAAGAAGTCTTTTCTGCCCTTGGCTGGCAGGAGCCTGTAGCGGCCCGGCGTGTGCAGTGGGTGCCCGACGAGGAGCAACTCGGACACCTGGGGGAAGATGGTCGCGCCTTGGCAAAGGCTTTGGCGCAGAAGTAGGGAGTGGCACGCCGCCCTCCGGCAGTGCCCACCTCCCAAGGAGATGAAACGATGACTTTGGAGCTGCATGTCCCCGACATTACCTGCGGTCATTGCAAGGTGCACATTGAGAAGGCCGTTGGCGTCCTCCCCGGCGTCGAGGCTGTCGCGGTGAACGTGGAGAAGAAGACGGTGCACGTCAAAGGCGAGGTGCACCGTGCCGCAGTGGAGCGCGTCATCAGAGAGCTGGGGTATACGATCTGAGAGACGGGGAACTTGGGCGTCCGGTGCTGGGCAGGTATCTTTCATGCTGGTGAGCAAGGAGGAGCCGCAAGATGGAGAGTGCACACGAGGATTTGCAGGCATTGAGCCTGGCCCTGAAGCTGGAAGGCGAGGGCCGGCAGTTCTTCCTCGCCGCCCGCGACAGGACGGAGCATCCTCTTGCCAAGGAGACCTTCGCCTACTTAGCCGACTGGGAGCTGGAGCACATCAGCATTATTCAGCACTTCTATGCGTCGCTGCGTGAGCGCGGCCAGTGGACGAGCGCGGCCCACTTGCAGGGCAAGCGAGGGGAGGCCATCGCCACTTTTCGCAGTGTTTTCCGCGCAGCCAGAGAGCGCCTTGACGAGACCGTGAGCACGCAGGCCGATGTGCTCGAGGCCTATCGGTTGGCGCGCGATTTCGAGGACAAGCTGATCGTTTTCTACAAGGAGCGGGCGGCAGCCGCCAGTGACCAGACCGCCAAGCAGTTCTACACCTTCATGACCGAGCAGGAGCGAGAGCATCACCTGATTCTGGAGAATTCCCTCCGCTATCTGGACAACCCTGCTCAATACCACGCGGAAGAAGAGAATTGGATGTTCGACGGCGGTTAGTCGGCTTTGGCTGTGGCTACTCGAGAACGAGGATTTGAGCGGTGAAAAAGATAGCGCTATTCGCTTTCACCGGCGAGACGGCCTGTTTTGCGCACGTGCTCCTCAATGCCCTGGACATGAAGGAGCGCGGCCACGAGGTGAAGGTGGTGGTAGAGGGCACCGCCACCCAGCAGGTAAAGCTGTTGGCCGAAGAAGGGCGGCCCTTTGCCAATCTCTACCGCAGGGCAAAGGAAGCTGGCCTCATTGACTGCGTGTGCCAGGCGTGCGCCGCAGTTTCTGGCAGCTTGGAGGCGGCCTTGGCGCAAGGGCTGGCCACCTGCGACGAGATGTCCGGGCATCCCAGCATTGCCCGCTACATGGACGCCGGGTTCGAAGTGGTGATCTTTTAGCTTTGAGCCGACGTTGCGCATCCGACGAGTTCACCGCTGGCAGCAGCGGCTTGTGCAGACTGTGTCGAGGAGGGACATGCCATGATCGCCATACGTCGCATTCTGTTTCCCACTGACTTTTCTCCTTGCGCCGAGCAGGCGCTGGACTATGCACTGGCCTTTGCGCGTCAACATCAGGCCGAGCTCCACGTGCTGCATGCGACGGTCTTGCACGAGGGCGATCCTCACCAGCTTGCCCATCACCTGCCGGATGTGGCGGCTCTCCGGGCGCGCCTGAGGGAGCTGGCCAAGTCGGACATGCTCGCGGCGCTCGCGGCCCACGGTGCCAATGAGCTGAAGGTCAAGGTGGCCCAGCGCTTCAGTGTGGCCGCCGCCCCTGCGATCCTCGAGTACGCCGCCGACAAACGCATCGACCTCATCGTGATGGGCACGCACGGCAGGCGCGGCATCGGCCGCCTCTTCCTGGGAAGCGTTGCCGAAGAGGTGGTTCGTCAGGCGCCATGCCCGGTGCTCACCGTGAGAGAGACCAAGGGTCGGCGAAGGCCAAGGCCCTTCAAGCAGATCCTCGTGCCAGTAGACTACTCGCGCCACGCACAGCGGGCGGTGCGCTATGCGTTGGAGATGGCAGCGCAGTGGCAGGCGCAGGTGCATCTGCTCCACGTGGTAGAGGAGACGCTCCACCCGGCCTTCTACGCCACTGGCAAGACCTCTATTTTCGACTTTGTGCCCGACATCCGCCGCAAGTCGCTGCAGGCGATGAAGGAACTGGTGGCCAAGGCCAAAGTCCCTGAGGTGAAGACCGCCTTCCACGTCGTGGAGGGGAGAGCTGCCGAGGAGATTGTGAAATGGGCAGAGTCGCACCGCGTGGACCTGATGGTGATCGCTACCCATGGGCTCACCGGTCTGGAGCACCTGTTGTTGGGCAGCGTCACCGAAAAGGTGGTGCGCACAGCGCCCTGCCCCGTGTTTACCGTCAGGGCATTTGGCAAGTCGCTGCTGAAAGGCAGGGGCGGCACACGTCAAGAGAAATGAGACAGGCGAACGCCAGCAGTAGGAGGAAACATGACTGAGGAGCAGTTCCGGCAGGCGATCCACTTTGCCGTGGAGAAGGAAGAAGAGGCTGCGGCCCTGTATGAGACAGCCCAGCAGGTGGCCGTTACCCCCCTTGCGAAAAAGACTTTTGCCGAATTCGCTGCAGAGGAGCGAAGACACAAGGCGATGCTCCTGGAGCTGAAACCGGAGAGCCTGAGCAAGCCTGCTGCCGCCAAGGTGCCCGATCTGAAGATCAGCGACTACTTGGTGGAGGTGGAATTTCGCCCGGACATGAGCTATCAGGACATGCTCATCTTGGCCATGAAGCGCGAGGAACAATCGGTGCGCCTGTACAGCGATTTGCAGCGCCGCACTGGCGATGCCCAATTGCAGAGGCTCTTCGGCCTGCTGGCAGAAGAGGAGGCACGCCACAAGCTGCGTTTGGAAACCATCTACGACGACGAGATTCTGCAGGAAAACTAAGCAGGGCAGGATGAGGAGGGAAAAATGGCTGTGACCAGACGGGAGTTTTTCCACGCCGCTGCCGGAAGTGGGGTGCTCGCCGCCACCATGCTGGGTGGCAGCAGGGCGAAGGCAGCGCCGGCTAAACGCGCGGTTGCCCCTGGCACCCACCAGCTACCGCCGCTCCCCTACGCGTACAATGCGCTTGAGCCCATCATCGAC
Source organism: candidate division KSB1 bacterium (assembly GCA_024655945.1). Classification (NCBI taxonomy): domain Bacteria; kingdom Pseudomonadati; species Candidatus Zhuqueibacterota bacterium. The sequence goes on along the minus strand of JANLFK010000003.1, from coordinate 107,476 downwards.
GAGCAAACCATGAGGCTGCACCATGACGCCCACCACGCGGCCTACGTGAAAGGGCTCAACGAGGCCGAGCGGCTGCTCGTGCAGGCAAGGGAAAGCGGCAATTTCCAGTACATCAAGCACCTGGAACGCGAGATCGCTTTCCATGGGTCCGGCCACATCCTGCACACCATTTTCTGGCACAATCTCTCGCCCCAGGGCGGCGGCGCGCCCAAGGGGAAGCTGCTGTCGGCCATGATCTCTCGGTTCGGCAGTTTCGACGCATGCAAGGCCCAGCTGAGCGCGGCCACCAAGGCAGTGGAGGGGAGCGGGTGGGGAGTGCTTGCCTACGTCCCCGCGTTCGGCAACCTCGAGGTGTTGCAGGCGGAGAAACATCAGGATCTCACGCAATGGGGTGCAGTCCCGCTGTTGGTCATCGATGTCTGGGAGCACGCCTATTACCTGAAGTACCAGAACCGCCGCGGCGAATATGTTGACAAGATTTTCGAGATAATCAATTGGCAGGATGTGGCGGAACGGTATGCGCAGGCGCTCCGGTGATGGTCCTCTTATGCCGACGGTGGGAGAAAGCGTGTTGAGCGTCCGCCGAACGGCGTGCTTGACGCTGTCCATTCTACTCGCTGGTCTGTTGGCCGGTGCCATTGCCCAGAGCGGCGGAGGGAAGCGGGACGTCACCACCATGGCCGCCCCTCGTGGCAGCCGCCTGCGCCCTGCCGATAAGGGCCCGGTGCGCAGCGCCCTGGGCGTGCCGAAGGTGGACCTCTCTGCCTATCGCCTCACGGTCACTGGCGGAGTTGATTCTTCGCTTTCGTTGGATTGGGAGCAGATCCTCCAGCTGCCGGCGGTCTACTCTGACACCATCTTGCTCTACTGCGTGGAAGGGTGGGAGGTCTGGGGCAACTGGAAAGGGATTCTTGTGAAAGACCTCCTGCGCAGCGCCCGGCCACGAGCTGGGGCAAAATACGTGGCGTTTCACTGCATGGACGGCTACACGACCTGCCTCCCTTTGGACTATGTGGAAAAGCAGAATGTGCTCCTCGCCTTTGAGCTCAACGGCAAGCGCTTGCGCCCGGATATCGGCTTTCCCCTGCGGTTGGTGGCTTTTGGAAAGTACGGTTACAAGTGGGCCAAGTGGGTCGATCAGGTGATTCTCCTGCGCCAGCCCACCAAGGGCTACTGGGAAAAGCGGGGCTACTCGGACGAGGCCAACGTCCCTTTGGAGCGAAGGCGCTTCTACGAGGGGCAGGAAGCCAAGCCGGGTGAGTAGGCTCCGCGACGGATCCTGGTGCGCGGAGACCAGCTGGATGGGAAAGGCTGTGCGTCCAGAGACGAAAGCAGGGATGGGATCTGAGGAACTGAAGCGCCAGGCAGGGGAATTTGCGGTGCGCTTTGTCGAGCCCGGCATGGTGGTGGGGCTCGGCCATGGCAGCACCGCAATATACGCGGTGCGCCTCTTGGCCACGAAGGTGAAGACGGGGGAGCTCCATGGCATTGTGGGCGTGCCCTGCTCTCGCGCGGTCGAGGAGGAAGCCACCCGATTGGGCATTCCGCTTACTGCGCTGGAGGAGCGTCTGGAGGTTGACCTCACCATCGACGGCGCCGATGAGGTGTCGCCCTCTCTTGATGTCATCAAAGGAGGAGGGGGGGCGCTGCTCAGGGAAAAGGTCGTGGCACAGGCCAGTAAACGGGAAGTAATCGTGGTGGACGAGTCAAAGCTCACGCCGGTGTTGGGGCGAGGGCCCCTGCCCGTGGAGGTCATCCCCTTTGGCTGGAAAACCCACCTGCCATTCTTGCAGGAGTTGGGAGCGCAAGCGACGCTCCGCCTCGCTGCCGATGGTGTGCCCTCCGTCACCGACCAGGGCAACCTGATCCTGGACTGCATTTTCGCAGGAGGAATTCGAGAGCCGCATTCGGTGGCTGCGGCCTTGGATGCGCGCGCCGGCATTGTCGGCCACGGCCTGTTCCTGAATCTGGTCACCGACGTGGTGGTGGCCACGCACACTGGCATCAGGCACTACACGGGGAGAGTTGATGGAGGGAGGGCATGGTAAAGATTGAGGCGTCCATCCTATCTGCAGACCTCACTCGACTGGGCGAACAGGTGCGGGAGGCAGAGGAGGGGGGTGCAGACGCCATTCAGATCGATATTATGGACGGCTGTTTCGTGCCCAACATCACCTTTGGTCCCAATGTGGTGAAAGCGATTCGTCCCCTGGTGCGCTGCCCCCTGACGGTACACGGCATGATTGTAGAGCCGGAGCGGCATCTGGCTGCCTTTGCGGAGGCAGGTGCCAATTGCATCATTGTCCACCAGGAGACCTGTCCGCACCTGCACCGTACCCTGGCCCTGATTCGTGAGCTGCATGTGCAGGCCGGCGTGGCGCTCAACCCAGGCACACCGCTGGCTGCCATCGAAGAGGTGCTCGATTGCCTGGACGTCGTGCAGGTGATGACCGTGAACCCAGGCTGGGGGGGACAGGAGTTCTTGGCAAGCCAGCTCCAGAAGATCCGCCGCTTGCGCGGTGAACTGGAGCGCCGTGGCCTAAATGTGGCCATTGCCGTGGACGGGGGCATCGACTGCACCACAGCGCCGCGGGTCGTACAAGCGGGGGCCACTATCCTGGTTGCCGGCTCCAGCGTGTACAACCATCGCGCGTCGGTGGCGGACAACGTGGCACGACTGCGGAGGAGCTGCATCCCCGTGCGGAGCGTGTAGGATGAGCGCAGGGCAGCAGGCAAGAACAGGGGGGCCAGAGGTCGGCACCGTGGTGGAGGTCAAAGGCGGACGCATGGTCGTGCGTCTGGACGAGCGTGCGGCGTGCTCTGCGTGCGGGGCGCGCTTTGCCTGCACTCCTACCAGCCAGCAGTCGCGTCAGGTCACCCTCCCCAACCAGATCGGGGCGAAGGTGGGCGATACGGTGGAGCTCACTGTGCGGCCAAGGGTGAGCTTGCTGAGCGTGGGATTGGTTTTCTTGCTTCCTGTCCTGCTGGGCATGGCGGGCTATCTGGTTGCCTGGCGGCTCTACCGCGCCGAGAGGCCTGCAGTATTCGCTACGATGTTGGGCTTTGCCCTGGCCTTTGTCGTGGCCTGGCGCGTCAATCGCTTTCTGGAGACGCGCCAGCAGTCGCCAGTACAAGTGCGCAGGGTCGGTTAGGCGACTCTGCAACCATTGTCCAGAAAGCGCATCTAAGGGGTGAAACGTCGAAGTTGTGATCCTATGAAACGGAGGTACACTATGGAAGGACGCATGCCATTGATCGGAGACCCTGTGCCTGAGTTTGAGGCGCAGACCACCAAGGGGTATATTCATTTCCCCAAGGACTATGCCGGCAAGTGGGTGATTCTGTTCAGTCACCCTGCCGACTACACGCCGGTGTGCACCACCGAGTTTGTGGGCTTTGCCAAGCGCCACGAGACCTTCAAGGCGCTCAATGCTGAGCTCCTCGGCCTGTCCATCGACCAGATTTTCTCGCACATCAAGTGGACGGAGTGGATCAAGGAGCGGCTGAACATCGAAATCCCCTTCCCGATCATCGCCGACAACACCGGCGCCATCGCGCAGAAGCTCGGCATGCTCCACACGGTGGGTGGGGGAACGCAGACGGTGCGTGCGGTCTTCTTCATCGACCCGAAGGGGATCATCCGCGCCATGCTCTACTACCCACTTTCCAATGGTCGCAACATGGACGAGATCGTGCGTTTGCTCAAGGCCTTGCAGACCACCGATCAGCACAAGGTGGCGACCCCTGCCGATTGGCCCAACAACGAGCTGATTGGCGACAAGGTCATCGTTCCGCCGCCCACCAGCGAGCAGGAGATCGCTGCGCGCAAGGGCATGTACGAATGTTATGACTGGTGGTTCTGCTACAAGCCGCTGCCCTGAGGAACTTTCGCCAGAGGAGGCGACTCAGCTGGGTCGCCTCCTCGTCGTCAACGGAGTCGCATCCAGAGCGAGGAGGAGTCAATGGACAAGTACGTGTGCCAGGTGTGCGGATACGTCTACGATCCGGCCAAGGGCGACCCGGACAGTGGCATTGCGCCGGGAACCCCCTTCGAAGATCTTCCCGAAGACTGGGTCTGTCCGATGTGCGGCGTCGGCAAGGATATGTTTGAGAAGGCATAACGGCAAAGGGGCTCGGCCCCATTTGCACCAAGCGAATCGGCACGAGGAGGTTGCGGATGATCAGCAAAAAGATGCAAGAGGCTCTCAATCGACAGGTGAACAGGGAGATGTATTCTGCATACCTGTATCTGGCCATGGCAGCCTACAGCGAGCATATAGGGCTAAAGGGTTTCGCTCACTGGTTTGAGGAGCGGTATCGCGAGGAGATGGGGCACGCCATGCGCTTCTACCGCTACATCTTTGACCAGGGCGCCACGGTGACCCTGGAGGCCATCGAAAAGCCGCCTGCGGACTTTGCCTCACCGTTAGCCCTGTTCGAGAAGACTTTGGAGCACGAGAAGGCCGTCACCAAGATGATTTCCGACCTTTGCGAGCTGGCGCTGGCCGAGAAAGACCACGCCACGCAGGTGTTCTTGCAGTGGTTTATCACCGAGCAGGTTGAGGAAGAAGCGCACGCGGCGGAGATCGTCGGCAAGCTGAAATTCGTCGGCGATCACCCGAATGGACTGTTCATGATCGACCGCGAGCTGGCCTCCCGGCAGTGAGGCGGAATGCAAGAGGTTTGGGCATTCACTAAGCAGATGAGGTGAGTGATGGCACGCTTTGCTGATTATGTGAATCCACCTGAAAAAGAGGGGAAGGAAAAGCATGTGCCGGTGATCGATGTGCCGGCCAAGGTGAAGAGCGGCGAACCCTTTGCCGTCACCGTCACGGTGGGCAAAGAGGTGCCGCATCCCAACACGGTGGAGCATCACATCAAGTGGATTCAGGTGTACGCAGCCATTGAGGGGCGTCCCAACATCGTCCACGTCGCCACCTTTGACATAGGGCCGACCTTTGGCGAGCCCAAGGTGACCTTCACGATGAAGCTGGAAAAGAGCGCGACGCTCATCGCCCTCGAGTACTGCAACATCCACGGCGTGTGGGACAACGCCGTGCAGGTGAAGGTGGAATAGGCACGGTGGTACCGGCACAATGTCGGACTCGGCGGCAGGGTTGAGCCCTGGCGTGCTCACTCTGCCGCCAGTAGATGGGAGGGCGCGCACGTGACTGCTGTCCTGTTGGCACGAGTGCAGTTTGCCTTGGCCGTTGGGTTCCACTTCCTCTTTCCACCCCTTACTTTTGGCCTGTCCCTCGCCATGTTGGTGCTGGAGACTATGCATTCGCGCAGTGGGGAGCAGGTGGCAGGGAGGGCATCTGCCTTCTTAGTGCGCATCCTTGGTTTAGTCTTCGTGCTCGGCACCGCTACCGGGATCACCTTAGAATTCTCCTTCGGCACCAACTGGTCTCAGTACGCGCGTTTTGTTGGTGATGTGTTTGGTGCGCCGTTGGCTGCCGAAGGGGTGTTCGCCTTTTTCTTGGAGTCAGTTTTTCTCGGGGTGCTGGTCTTCGGCAGGGGCCGCGTGTCGCGGCGCATGTACTGGTGGGCGGCGTTTTTCGTGTTCTTTGGCGCGCACCTTTCCGGCTTGTGGATTATCATCGCCAACTCGTGGATGCAGACGCCGGCTGGTTTCGCTATCGAGGGCGGCAAGGCTGTGCTGGTGGATTTTTGGGCGGCCGCACTCAACCACTCGACGTTGATTCGCTATGCGCATACGGTGGCTGCGGGGTGGGTGACTGGCTGCTTGTTCGTCGCCGGTGTCGCCGCCTACTATTTGCTCAAGGGACGAGAGAGGCGGGAGGCTGCGCTGCTGCTGCGCGTGGCGCTTCCTGTGTTCGTGGTGGCGTCCTTCGCGCAAGTGTTGCTGGGCCACCAGCACTCCGTGCAGGTGGCGCGCACGCAGCCGGAAAAATTGGCTGCGTTTGAGGCGTTGTGGGAAGGCAGGACCCGGGCTCCGCTTGCCCTGTTCGGGGCGCCCCTGGCGACGGAGCAGAGGACATTCCTCTACGTCGGCATACCCGGTTTGCTGAGCTGGCTGGTGCATGGCGATGCGGATGCTCGCATCGCGGGTTTGGCCGACTTCCCCGCAGACGAGCGCCCTCCTGTGTTCGTCCCATTCATCTCCTATCACATCATGATTGCCCTCGGCTTCCTTTTCGTGGGCTTGTCCATCGCTGCATTAGTCCTGATGGCCGGCCGCCGTGTGCACCAGACAAGGTGGTTTCTCCGGTCGTTGCTGCTTGCGATACCGTTGCCGCACCTGGCCAATCAGCTCGGCTGGATCGCCGCCGAAGTGGGTCGCCAGCCATGGGTGGTCTATCGCGTGCTCAGAACGGCGGAGGCAGCGTCGGTGACGGTGTCGCGCGGCCAGATAGTCTTTACGCTCCTGGTGTTTGCGGCGCTGTATGCGCTTCTCGGTGCAGTGTTTCTGCGCGTGCTGCTTGCCCTCATTCGCAAGGGCCCCAGCGGCGTGGTGCCGGCTCTACCCGAGGCGCAGTCAGGAGGCGAGGTGGCTGATGGCGCCCATTGATGTGCTGCGCGTGGCCTGGTATGGGCTGATCGGTCTGCTGTTTGCCGGCTACTCAATTCTTGATGGCTTCGACCTGGGGATCGGGGTGCTCTTTCCGTTCATAGCGAGAACGGAAGAGGAAAAGCGCACCCTGCTGCGCAGCATCGCTCCGGTGTGGGACGGCAACGAGGTGTGGCTGCTCACCGGCGGCGGGGCGCTTTTTGCCGCGTTCCCGCAGGTCTACGCCACAGTGTTTAGCGGCTTTTACCTGGCGCTGATGCTCGTGCTGTGGGCGCTGATTCTGCGCGCCGTGGCACCGGAGTTTCGCGCCCATGACGCACGGCGCGCCAGGTTCTGGGAAGGGGCCTTCGTAGCTGGCAGCGTGCTTCCCGCCGTGCTGTTCGGCGTGGCGTTGGGAAACGTGGTGGCTGGCGTGCCGCTGAATGGCTCGGGGGAGTACACAGGCGGCTTCCTCACCTTGCTGCGCCCTCTGCCGATGGTGATAGGTCTGCTTGGTCTGGCTGCCTTCGTGATGCAGGGTGGCACTTACGCCGCGCTCAAGACCGAGGGCGCACTGCACAGAAGGGCGGTCAAGGCCGTGCGGCTGGCGCGAATCGCCTTTGTGGCGCTGTTTGTCCTTTGCGGAGGGATGACCCTGCGCGCCATCCCCGGTGCAGCAGCGAGGCCCTTGGCCTGGGTTGCTGCGGCAGCGGTGCTGGTGGCACTGGCTTTGCTGGGCCCTGCACTGCGCAGGGGTCGCCACCACGCTGCTTTCTGGCTCTCGTCAACGGCATTTCTTGGGCTCTGGGCAATTGTAGGGGCGATTCACTTCCCCAACCTGGTGCGGGCTACGGGAGCGGCGGAACTCAGCCTTACCATCTACAACTCATCCTCAGGCCTGCTGACGCTCAAGGTGATGACGGTTATCGCCTTGCTGGGAATGCCCATCGTGGTTGGCTACACCGTCTACGTCTATCGCGCGTTTCGAGGGAAGGTCTCGGCAGAAGAAGGGCCCTATTGAGCTCTCACTCCTGCGCGAGCGGCGTCGTCTGGACCGAATTCTTCAGGAGGTAGTCAATGGCCGATCTGTCGACAAAGTACATGGGGATGGAATTGGCAAACCCTTTCATCGTGGCCAGTTGCCGGCTCACCGCTACCTTGGATGGCATCCAGAAGTGCGCCGATGCCGGGGCAGGGGCCGTGGTGCTCAAGTCCCTGTTCGAGGAACAGATCGATGTGGACACGAGCGAATTGGAAGTGCAGACATGGCTGACCGGTCACGCCGAAGCCTTCGAGTATGTGCGCGCGATGGGCATGGCCATGGGCCCTCGGGAGTACGTGGCGCTCATCGAGCAGGCGAAGAAGAAGGTGACCATCCCCATCATCGCCAGCCTGAACTGCGTGGACGGACGCTGGTGGCGCGAGTGGGCGCGGCAGATTGCCTTAGCGGGCGCCGACGGCTTGGAGCTGAACATTGCCCTGATGCCGTCAGATGTGCGGCGCACAGCGGCCGATATCGAGCGGCACGTCTACGCCATTGTCGAACAGGTGCGCGAGCACGTCAGCCTGCCGCTGGCGGTCAAGATCGGCCCCTACTTCACCTCGATTCCCCATGTGGCACAGGAATTGGCCAGACGAGGGGCGGCAGCGCTGGTGCTCTTCAACCGCTTCTACCAGATGGACATTGACGCGGAAAAGCTGACGGTGGTGGCGGGCAACCGCCTCAGTTCGCCTGATGAGCTCCACCTCCCCTTGCGCTGGATCGCGGTCTTGGCCGGCAGAGTGAACGCCGATCTTGCTGCGGCCACCGGGGTACACGATGGGAAAGGGGCTGTGAAGGCGATCTTAGCAGGGGCAACCGCCGTGCAACTCTGTTCAACCCTGTACAAGAACGGGCTGGCTCAGATCCGGCGCATTGACGAACAGGTGACCAAATGGCTGGATGAGCGCGGTCACAAAACGGCTGCAGACATACGCGGCCTACTATGCCAGGAGAAGAGCGAAAGACCGGAAGTCTACGAGCGGCTGCAGTACATCAAGGCGTTGACGGGCATCGAATAACAAAGAGGAGGAGCCATGCCGGACAACAAGGCGAAGGTAATAGAGGCGCTGCAGAAAGCGGGCAAACCGCTGCGGCCGGCGGACATTGTCGCTGCCACAGGACTGGCCAAGGACGAAGTGGGGAAGCTACTCAAGGAGCTGAAGAAAGAGGGAAGGGTCACTTCCCCGAAGGCCTGCTTCTACGCACCGGCGGGCAAGTAGCTTCGCCGAGCAAGAGGCGGGAGCGCAACCGGGCAGAACCGCGTGGCGCGTGCGGCGGACAAGGCCCTCGAGAGCGAGGGCCATGCCGTTTCCACGTGCGCGCCACTGAGGCCGGCCTGTTGAGAGCGCCATAGGGGAGCCGTGCCTGGCAACCACCCCGCCGTACGTGGTGACCTGTGGGACTCGTCGAGAGCTCTTGCGGAGCGCGACTTTTTGGAGGAATTGATGACGCAGCAGAAGTTTCGGGCTGGTCGCCTGAGCCACCTGGCCGAAGGCGTGCCGACCGCAGCGAAGGTGGGGGACGATGAGGTGCTGCTTGTGCGCGTGGCCGGAACGGTGCACGCCTGCGGCGGCAAGTGCCCCCACTATGGAGCGCCGCTGGCGGAGGGCTTTGTTGCAGGGCACGAAGTGGTGTGCCCATGGCACAACGCTCGCTTCGACCTCAGAAATGGCCAACTGGTTGCCCCACCGGCTTTGGACGACCTCCCTGCGTACCAGGTCGAAATTGACGGCGAGGGGGTGTACGTGCGGCGGGCCGCCCCTCGCAGGCCGTCGCCGCGGGTGGGCAAGGGGAAAACGGCGCTCATTGTCGGCGCGGGCGCGGCAGGCGAAGCAGCCGCCGAGACGCTCAGGCGCGAGGGTTTCGACGGGCGGGTGCTCATGGTCACTCCCGAGGAAGACCTGCCCTACGACCGACCGAACCTGTCCAAGGAATTCCTGGCCGGCAAGGCCAAGCCGGAATGGCTCCCGTTGCGCAGCGAGGAGTTCTACCGTGAGCAGCAGATCGAGGTGCTAACCAAGACGCGCGTGACGGCCATCGACCCGAAAGGGCGAGTGGCGCACCTTGAGCCGGGCGGCAAGCTATCCTTTGATTTCTGTCTCATAGCCACCGGAGGCATGCCTCGCCAGCTTCCCGTGCCAGGGACAGCGCTGAGGGGCGTCCTTACTTTGCGCAGCCTGAGCGATGCCCGCGCCTTGGCGGTGGCCGTGGAGAAGGCGAGCAGTGTGCTCATAGTCGGGGCAGGGTTCATTGGCCTTGAGGCAGCTTCCGCGTTGCGCAGCCGTGGCCTGCAGGTGGACGTGGTGGCCCCTGAGCCCGTCCCCCTGGCCCCCGTGCTCGGTGATGGGGTGGGTAAATGCTTGCAAGACCTGCATGAGGACTACGGCGTGCGCTTCCATTTGGGGCGCACCGTCCAGGAGCTGCGCGGCAATGGGGCGGTAGAAGAGGCCGTCCTCTCCGACGGCCAACGCCTGCGGGTGGACGTGGTCCTCGTAGGCATTGGCATCGTGCCAGCCACTGACTTCCTTGCAAAAACCGGCCTGGTGGAACAGGGCGCCATTCCGGTGGATCAGAGACTGGAGACGAAGGCCGCCGGCATCTTTGCCGCAGGGGACGTGGCCGCCGTGCCCGATCCCCGCAGCGGCGTGCGCATTCGTGTTGAGCATTGGGCAGTGGCATTGCGCCAAGGACAACATGCAGCCCGCGCGATGCTGGGACGGGCGGAGGCCTACCAAGAGGTTCCGTTCTTTTGGACACGACAGCACGGTGTGGGTCTCAAATACGCCGGTTATGGACATGGCTTTGACAAGGTGCTGTATCGTGGGGACCTGCAGGCGCGGCGCTTTCTGGCCGGCTATTTCTCCGGCGGGCGCTTGGTGGCCACGGCAACCATGGGCATGGGCGAGGAATTCGCCGCCACCGAGGCGATCCTCAGGAGGGGGCTAGCGGTGACGCCAGAGCAGTTTCGCCACTTGGGATTCGACCTGAAGGCTGTCGTGCGCTCGTAAACGGCACCGGCCCTGGGAGCAGGCTTAGCCCAAGCGATCTCAGGCAGACGTCTGTCCCAAGGGGTCTTCAAGGCGATGAGTTATTTCCTCGCCGAGCCTTGTGGGCCTGCGTGAGTTTGACATCAGCCCTGGGCAACATCTTCGATGGCGGGCGCGGTCCCCGGCAGCACATGGAGAATTAAGGCTGGCGGGCAAAGGTGTAGCACCCAGCAGCATGGGAGCGCCACACGTCGCGCGAGTGCATTTGTAGCGTGGCGGGTTCACTGAGGGAGGTATCTGATGCAAGAGACGCACACGCAGGTGGCGGTCATAGGCGCAGGACCAGGGGGCTACGCCGCAGCTTTTCTGGCTGCAGACCTCGGGCTGCAGGTGGCCCTCATCGACCCTGAGCGCAATCCGGGCGGAGTGTGCCTGCACCGCGGCTGCATCCCGTCCAAGGCGCTGCTGCATGTGGCCAAGACTATTCGTTTGGCCAAGGAGGCAGCAGAGTGGGGGGTGCAGTTTGCACCACCTGCCGTGGATATCGACAAGATTCGCGCCTGGAAGGACGCCGTCGTGGAAAAGCTGACCGCCGGCCTGGGCATGTTGACCAGGCAGCGCAAGATTCGCTACCTGCAAGGTGTGGCCACCTTGAAAAGTGCCCACAGTTTGCAGGTGAAAACCGTAGGCGGCGGCAGCGAAGAGCTCACGTTCGACCACGCAATCCTGGCTACCGGCTCCCGGTCGGCAATAGTGCCGTCCCTGCGACTGGACTCGCCGCGCGTATGGGATTCGACCGCGGCCTTGGAGCTGCGCTGGCTGCCAAAGACCCTCCTGGTCATCGGAGGCGGCTACATCGGGCTGGAGCTGGGAAGTGTCTACGCTGCCTTGGGGAGCCGCGTGTCGGTGGTCGAGATGATGCCGGAGCTGCTGCCGGGCACGGACAAAGACCTTGTGGCCGCCTTCAGGAAGAGTGCAGAGAAGTTCTTCGAGGCGGTCATGCTCCAGACCACCGTGGCCCGCCTGCGCGAGACGGACGCGGGCATTGAGGTGGCCTTCGAGGGGAGCAACCTGCCGCAGGCGGAAGCCACCTACGAGGCGGTGCTGGTGGCCGTCGGCAGAAAGCCTAACTCCGAGGGGCTTGGCCTGGAGAACACGAGGGTCGAGGTGGACAAGGCTGGGTTCGTGGTGGTGGACGAGCAGCGCCGCACGGCTGAGCCGTCGCTCTTTGCCATAGGCGACTTGGTGGGCGGGCCGATGTTGGCGCACAAGGCCTCGCACGAGGGGCGGGTGGCCGCCGAAGTCATCGCCGGCGGCGATGCCCAGTTCGAGCCCCGCGCCATCCCGGCTGTGGTGTACATCGACCCGGAGATCGCCTACTGTGGCCTCACCGAGGCGCAGGCGGCTGCGGCACAGCGCGCCGTACAGGTGGCCAAGTTCCCCTGGGCCGCATCCGGGCGCGCGCTCACCATGGGAAGGAGCGATGGCCTCACCAAGCTGCTCATTGATCCGGCCACAGAAAAGGTGCTCGGCGTGGGGTTGGTGGGCCCTGAGGCAGGCGAGCTCATTGCCGAGGGCGTGGTCGCCATGGAAATGGGTGCTTCAGCCGCAGATCTTGCCAAGTCCATCCATCCGCATCCCACGCTTTCTGAGACGATTATGGAGGCGGCCGAGGTGTTCTGTGGCCTGAGCACGCACATCTATCGCCCACGACGCAGATAGGCAAGGCGGCTCCGGGGCAAGGCCTGACGGCGGAGCGTGGAGAATTCTACTTGCAAAGCTCCGCCGTTTGTTGTATTTTGAGGGCGCTTGCACGCGGGGTGTTGCTCTTGGTGTCACCAATCCGCGTCGGGTCAATGCGCACATTGTGCGCTGCTCATGGCGACTATCTACACAGGGAGAAGCATGGCAAAGGAAGTCGTCGCATACTTTTCTATGGAAATCGGTTTGCAGCAAGAGATCCCCACCTATAGCGGCGGTTTGGGCGTGTTGGCGGGAGACACTATTCGCTCGGCTGCAGCCATGCGCGTGCCTCTGGTGGCGGTCACTCTTCTGCACCGCAAAGGCTACTTCCGGCAGGAGTTGGACGAGCAAGGCCGACAGGTGGAACGACCTGTGGCGTGGGACGTGGAGAGCCACTTGGTGGAGACTAAAGCTCGCGTTCCCCTCACCATCGAAGGGCGGACCGTCTACGTGCGCGCCTGGAAGTATGTGGTCTGCGGCGCCAGTGGTTTTGGCGTGCCGGTGTACTTTTTGGATACCGACTTGCCAGAGAACAGCGACTGGGATCGGACGCTGACCCACTATCTGTACGGCGGCGATGCGCACTATCGGCTGTGCCAGGAGGCGGTGCTGGGGATCGCTGGGGTGCGCATTCTGCGCGCCTTGGGCCACCAACGCGTGATCCGCTACCACATGAACGAGGGTCATGCAGCGCTTCTGACCCTGGAACTGCTGGCTGACCGCATGCGCCAACAGGGCAAAGATCGCCCCGATGAGGAAGATATCGAAGCGGTGCGGCGCCTATGCGTCTTTACCACGCACACGCCGGTGCCGGCTGGCCACGACAAGTTTGACCTCGGCCTGGTGCAGCGCGTGCTGGGCGCGCACGAGGCTATGGGCCTCCCAGAGCTCTACTCGCATGAAGGCGTGCTGAACATGACCTTCTTGGCGTTGAACCTCAGCCACTACATCAACGGCGTGGCCAAGCGGCACCAGGAGGTCTCGCGCCATATGTTCGCCCAATACAGCATCGACTCCATCACCAACGGGGTGGATGTGGCGATGTGGGCCTCTGCGCCGTTTCAGGAGCTCTTCGACGCCTACATCCCCGGCTGGCGCGACGACAGCTTCAGCCTTCGCTACGCGCTGAGCATCCCGCGCGCGCGCATTTGGGAGGCGCATATGGCCATCAAGCAGCGCCTCATCGATCGGGTGAACGAAGAGACCGGCGCGGGCATGACCTACGATGTCTTCACCTTGGGGTTCGCACGCAGGGCGACGGCCTACAAGCGCGCCGACCTCATCTTCCGCGATATGGCGCGTCTGCGGCAGATCGCCGGGAAAGTGGGCCCGCTGCAAATCATCTTCGCCGGCAAGGCCCACCCGCGCGACGAAGAGGGTAAGCAGCTCATCATGCGCATCTTCCGGGCAAAGGAAGAGCTCAAAGACGCCATCCGCATCGCCTACTTGCCCAACTATGAGATCGACCTTGCCAAACTGATGGTGGCAGGCGTGGATGTGTGGCTCAACACGCCTATTCCGCCCTTGGAGGCCTCTGGCACCAGCGGCATGAAGGCTGCCGTCAACGGCGTGCCGTCGCTGAGCATTCTTGACGGCTGGTGGATTGAGGGGTGCATCGAGGGAAAGACCGGGTGGGCCATCGGCTGCCCCGTCTTGGATACCAGCCTGCCGAATAACCCAGACGCCGACGCTGCCGCCCTGTATGACAAGCTGGAAAAGGTGGTGATGCCACTCTTTTACAAGAAGCGCAAGGATTTTCAGGAGGTCATGGCGCACGCCATTGCCCTGAACGGCTCATTTTTCAACACGCAGCGCATGGTCCTGCAGTACGTGCAAAAGGCATATTTTCTGTAGAAGGGTCGTTGCCTGACGAGCTGCTTTTGGGGGCTCTTTCCGGAGAATCGGTCCGAGGAGCAGAGGGCGTGTATGGCTCACGGGTCAGCACAGGCAGCACTGAGCGAGCTGGATGGGCTCTTCACTGGCCAGAAGAGGCTCCTTATCCTGACGCACAACAACCCGGACCCCGACGCGCTGGCAAGCGGCATGGCGCTGCGTTACTTGGCCGAACGGCGCTATGCCATGCGGGCCACGCTTTCCTACGAGGGCTTCGTCTGGCGAGCCGAGAACCAGGCGCTGGTGCGGGAACTGCACATCCGCCTCAGGAAGGGCGGGGCACGGCGGGCGCACCGCTTTGACCGGGTGGCGGTGGTCGACGCGCAGCCCGGGGCCGGCAATGTGCAACTGCCCCCGGACATGACCTGTGACCTGGTCATCGACCACCACGCCCGCCAGCGAGGGTTGCGTGCACGGCTTGCCCTCATCGATCGCGACGTGGGGGCCACCGCCACGCTGCTTTTGGAGCTTGTCCAGGCGGCCGGTCTGCCGCTCACTGCCGACCTTGCCACGGGATTGAGCTATGCCATTCGCTCGGAGACGCAGGACCTGGGCCGCCAGGCCTCGCCTCGCGACGTGCGCGCCTACTACGCCGTCCTGCCGCTTTCCAGCGCTCGCAAGTTGGCGCGTATCATTCACCCAAAGTTGCCGCGTGTCTACTTTGCCGTCTTGGCCCGCACCTTAGCGCGCGCTCGCACCGTTCGCCACGTTCTCACGGCCAACATAGGGGAGGTACCAGGGCCAGACGTGGTGGCGGAGATGGCGGATATGCTGCTCCGCTGCGCGCGTGTGAGCTGGGCCCTGTGCACCGGCCGGTTCGGCGGGAACCTCGTGCTGTCGGTGCGTGCCTCTTCGCCGCGCGCCCGCGCAGACAGGGTTATCAAGGCCCTGGTGCCAGATCCTCGCAACGCAGGGGGGCACGACACCTTCGCGGGCGGCATCATCGCGCTGGATTCGACTGAACCGGCCGAGATCGCAGGGCTCGAGGAGCGGGTGTGCCGGGAATTTGCCCGTCGTCTGGGTTATGAAGTAACCGAGTGGAAGGCCCTCATTGCCGAAGACCAGAGCAGAGCAGCCGGACTGCCATAGGTTCGGCGCGTGTCTGCGGTGGGTAGCCGAGGCCGGGCGGCGCGCGGAACAGCCAGGCCGGCGGCGTCGTAGAAGGACACAAACAGCCGCGATGGTCGGAAGTGGTGCACAGGGCAACGCGAAACCGGAGCATTGAGCAATGGCTGAACCGAAGACTTTCTACCGCGAGTTGGACGCCATCCTCGGCAGGATTCGCATTGGCAAGCGAGGACAGAACTTCCTTGCGCAGATTCTGGGGGAGCTCACCGAACGTTTCGGCGACGCGTTGCAGTTTTCTGCAAGCCACCTGTACGAGCTGCGCGGCAACGAGTTTGTGTTGGTCAAGTCCTATCGCGCCGCGCCTGGCCGACAGATCGCTCCTCGCCTTCCGGCCGACGACGAGGCAGTGCGCCGCATCCTGACCAACGGCAGCTTCATCTTTGATGACCCGACGCTGGCCCAGCACTTCGAGTTGGGGCCGGGCGGCGGAAAGTACCTCATCCCTGCGGGCATCTACGTGCACAGCGCTGAGCGACGATGGCTGTTCGTCTTTGAGCTGCGCAGCGGCTGGGTGCGTGAGGAAGTGCTTCTTTTCCTCAATTCGGTGCGCACTGCCCTCAACTATCGCTTGTTTGCCGAGGCCCTGAACACCGAACTGCAGCGGGCGGCCCAGATTCAGCAAACCCTTCTCCCGAAGGACGTCCCCCGCGTGCCGGGCTACGAGATCGCCGGCTGCTCCAGACCGGCAGAGTTGGTGGGAGGTGACTTTTACGACTTTTTCCAATTCGAAGAGGATAGCTTTGGCGTGGCTGTGGGGGATGCGAGCGGCCACGGGCTTGTGGCCGCGCTTCTGACCCGCGACGTGGTCGTCGGCTTGCGCATGGGCTCGGCCAAGGAGATGCGCATCGCCCATACCGTGGAGAAGCTCAATCAGGTCATGCAGGCCGCCGCCTACCCGACCACTTTTGTCTCGCTGTTTATCGGCGAAATGGAGTGGGAGGGGCATTTCTTCTACGTCAACGCGGGCCACCCTGCGCCTTTCATCGTCGGCGACGGCGAGATCCGCGACCTCCCTGCCACCGGAGTGCCCCTCGGCTTTGTGCCGCAGTTGCACGTCAACCGGGCTTATGCGTATCTCGAAAAAGGTTCGGTGCTGGTGCTGTACAGCGATGGCATCATCGAGCGGGTGAGCGGCGACGGAGAACAGTTCGGCATCGCCAGGCTGAAGCAGCTGGTGCGCGAGCAACGAAGCATGAGCGCGGAGCAGATCCTGAAGGTGGTCTTTGAGCGGGTGTTTGAGTTCGGTGCCAGGGCGCCGTGGGAGGACGACGCCACACTGGTGGTCATCAAACGCACAGAATGAGACGAACAGGGGAGACCTCCTGCCATGACAAGACCCGCGGTCAGACGCTCGAGCAAGATAGGCCTTTCTCCTGGCACGCTCGTCCACATCGGCGAGCAGAAGGTGGAGCAGAGCACGCTGGATGTGGTTGACTACAACCGGCGGACCTGTGTGGCGCACCGCTCGGTAGCGCTGTCCGATGCTGGCCCGCCACGGGCAGGTCTTTGCCGTTGGGTGACGGTCACCGGCCTGCAGGAGCTCGAGCTTCTGGAAGGCATCGGTCGGCAGTGGGGCATCCATCCGTTGGTGCTCGAAGACGTGGCTAACACAAGCCAGAGGCCAAAGGTCGACCTCTTTGACAAGTACGTGTTCCTGGTGCTGAGACTTGTGGAGCATGGCGGCGACGGAGGCGGGCTGAGCAGTGACCAGGTCAGCCTCATTCTCTGTGAGCGGGGCGTGCTCACCTTTCTCGAACGCCCCACCGACGTATTTGCCCCGGTGATAGATCGCCTGGGAAACAGCAATGGCAGGCTTCGTAACTCAGGGCCGGACTACCTCTTCTACGCTTTGGTGGACGTGCTGGTGGACCGGCATTTTCTCGTCCTGGAGAAGGTCGCTGATGACATCGAGACGCTCACCGAAAAGGTGCTGCACGAGGTGGGGCCTTCGCCCATCCAGGAGGTACATCGCCTGAAGACGGACCTGCTCAACCTGCGCAAGGAAGTGTGGCCCTTGCGCGAACTGATTGGCGTGCTTGCCCGCGGCGAGACGCCCTTGGTGACCGAGGCGACTACTGTGTACTTCCGCGACGTGTACGACCACACCATCCAAATTGCCGACAGCATAGAGAGCTACCGCGAGATGGCGACCAGTCTGCTGGAAATCTATCTCTCCTCGCTCAATAACCGTATGAACGAAGTGATGAAGATGCTCACGATTATTGCCACGGTGTTTATCCCGTTGTCCTTCATTGTCGGAATCTACGGGATGAATTTTCCCAACATGCCCGAGCTGCAGTGGCGATGGGGGTACCCGGCGGTGCTGGCTGTCATGGCACTGGTGGCCGGCATCATGCTGCTCCATTTCCGCCGTCGCCATTGGCTGTGAGCAAGCGGCAGTGATGAAGCGGAGAAGAAACGTGAAGAGTCGGCAAACAGCGCGCACACCTGTTCAGAGTCCTCCCGAGCCGCCCACGTGCATTCGATTCGGTCGGCATTCGTCGCCTCTCGAGATGAGGAACGCAGAGGTGTACATCCGCGCCGTACGCGAGGGCGATGCACTCCACTACTGGCGAAAGGGGAGCGGTGGCGCCGCCGAGAAAGTGGTGGTGACCCGGAGCAATCGCCTCATCGTCAACCCCGTGGAGCCGGTGAATCTCCCGCAGAACATTTCTACCGCCCTGTTGGTTCATTTCACGCGGCCAGTACACCTCGAACCAAAAGGGAGGGTCACAGTTTTCATCACGTTTCCCATCGAGGTGGGCGTGTTTGTGGCTGCCCAACGGGAAACGGAAATGCTGGATGTCTTCTCGGTGCTGCCCAGCAAGTTTGCCCTCTACGGCCCACTTGGCAAAGGCATGGTGTGCAAGTATTGGCAAAGTGACATCGGTTTTGCGCCACCCCCAGCGAATCCTCTCCACCACGGGATCATCGAACTTACGGCTGACAACACCACTTCCAGGTGGGCGGAGATAAGCAGGGCTGTGTTCAGCGCTCAAGGCATGAAGATCTATTTCAACGAGACCATGGTGGCCATGCGGGCCGAGATGAAGATTACGGCTTTTGGCGTAGCCGAGACGCGGTTCTTAGACAGCCCACTTGTGGAGGGCATGAAAAAGTCCCTGGAAGTGTACAGGGCGCGAAGACTTTCGCCGACCGCCACCAAGTTTGTCATGGAGCACGGCCTATGATCAGCGACATCAAGCTCATCGGGCACATCACGGTGCTGGGTTTAGTGGGAGCGCTCCTCGTGCTGCTGGGCGCGCTGGCTGGGGGCAAGCTGGCTGCCATAGCTCTACGGCGCTCGCTCCGCGAGAAGGTGGCAGGTCACCACCTCGACGTGCTGGCCAAGGTGGTCTATTACCTCATCGTGGCGGCCGGCGTGATGTGGGCCCTCTCCCTGTTGGGTGTGCGGCTTTCCGGGTTGATGGTCGCCGGCGGGGTGGCAGGAATCATCCTCGGCTTCGCCAGCCAGCAGATCGTGGGCAACCTCATTTCTGGCGTTTTTCTCATGGTGGAACGCCCCATCAAAATTGGTGACCAGGTGCACATTGAGGGGATCTCTGGCTTTGTGGAAGACATCCGCATGATCTCCACCACCATCCGCACCTACGACGGCCTGATGGTGCGCATGCCGAACGAGAAGGTTTTTACTTCCAACATCACCAACTTTGTGGCTCTGGGCTGTCGTCGCATTGACTACCGCGTGTCTATCCGTTACCAGGACGATGCCGAGGAAGCGACGGCCATCATCAAGCAGGTCCTGGCACAGCACCCGTACGTTCTTGTGGAGCCGGCGCCGCAAGTGTTCGTGGATAGCCTCGGCGACAACGGAGTGGAGTTGGTCGTGCGCTTCTGGGCGCCGATTGCCAGCTGGTACGCGACACGCACTGAGTTGCTTTGGCCCATCAAGAAGGCATTGGAGGAGAAGGGGATCGAAATTCCGTTTCCGCAACGTGTGGTGTGGTTTGCGGATGATCAGGAGAAGGCAGTTGCACAAGGAAAACGCTCTGGCAGGCGACGGTGGCGGAGTTGAGGGAAATAACCCTGCGGGTGACTGGCATGAGCTGTGCCGCCTGCGCGAAGGCGGTCGAGAGGGCTTTGGGCGCGGTTGAGGGCGTGCAGCGGGCCGTGGTGAACCTGGGCAGCGAACAGGCCCGGGTGACCTACGAGGCTGACCACGTGCGGGCAGGCACTTTGGTGCATGCTGTGGAGTCGGCAGGCTACGGCGTTGAAACCGAGGAGATGGTGGTGCGAGTGGGGGGGATGAGCTGCGCCATGTGCGCGCGCAGCATCGAGCATGCGCTTGGGCGCGTGGCAGGCGTGCTCGCCGCCACGGTGAACCTCGGTGCCGAGACGGCAGACGTCACTGTTGTCCGCGGGCAAGTCTCTGCGCGCGATGTCCAGGAAGCCATCGAGGGCGCCGGCTATCAGTACTTAGGTCTCGAGGAGGCGGCGGGTGCTCCTCCTGATGAAGTGCTGGTGGACAGGGAGCTGGCTGGCAGGCGCCGCCGCTTTGTGGCTGGCTTCGCCGTGGCGGTGGTGCTCATGGCGGCCATGTACCTGCCGCTCCCTCATTCGTTGCCCCTTCCGTACTTGCTGCTGGTGGCAGCCCCAGCGTTTACCTACGTGAGCGCCCCCATCTTTCGCGCCGCTGCGCGAGCCGTCCGCCACCGCCTGCTGGATATGAACGTGATGTATGCCATGGGCATGGGCATCGCTTTTCTGGCCAGCCTGTTGGCAACGTTCCATGTTTTGTCGCACGAATTCCTGTTCTACGAAACGGCCCTCATGCTGGCCTCTTTCCTCACCTTGGGTCGCTACCTCGAGGCCCGGGCAAAGAGCAAGACCTCCGCTGCCATAAAGAAGCTCATGGCCCTCCGTCCCCGTACCGCCACCGTGCTCAGGGACGGAACGCAAGTGGAGATCCCGGTCGACGAAGTACAGGTGGGAGACCTCCTCGTGGCTAAACCCGGCGAGCGGCTGGCCGTGGATGGGTTGGTGGTGGAAGGCGGTAGCTTCGTCGACGAGTCGATGGTTACTGGCGAGCCGTTACCGGTTTTCAAGGGGCCAGGTGATACGGTGGTGGCCGGCACGTTGAACACCAACAGCGTGCTTCGCTACCAGGCCGAGAAGGTGGGCCGCGCGACCTTGCTGGCGCAGATCGTGCAACTGGTGGAGAGGACGCAGGCCAGCAAGCCGCCGGTCCAAAGGTTAGCAGACCGCGTCGTGGGCGTGTTTATTCCCGTGGTGCTCACGGTGGCCGTGCTGGCGTTTGCGGTCTGGTACCTCCTTCTGGGCCAGCCGCTGCTCTTCTCCCTGACGGTGCTCATTTCCGTGTTGGTGATTGCCTGTCCCTGTGCGCTCGGTTTGGCCACGCCGACTGCCGTCACCGCTGGCGTGGGCCGAGGGGCTGAGCTCGGTGTGCTCATCAAGAGCGCCGAAGTCCTCGAGGTCGCGCCTCGGGTGACGGCCGTTGTCCTGGACAAGACCGGAACTCTGACGCGTAGGCAACCTGCCGTCACCGAGGTGAAAGGCTTTGGCCTGCCGGAAAGGGAAGTCGTGGCCATTGCCGCGGCCGTGGAGCAGAATAGCCGCCATCCCTTGGCCCAGGCAATACTCGCCAAAGCGGAGGAGCAAGGGGTGGTCATCGAAGAGGTCGAAGGGCTGAACACTCTCGGGGGCAAGGGGTTGACGGGAATGCGGCGTGGCACCAGGGTGGCGGTGGGCAACCGCGCCTTGATGGCAGAGCTGGGCATCTCGGTGCCGGAGCAGGCGGCCAAGGAGCTTGCGCTGGCGGAAAGCAAAGGCCAGACGACCACGCTTGTGGCAGTCGACGAGCGAGTGGCGGGCCTCATGGCCATTGCCGACCCGCTGAAGCCCAGCAGCAGAGAGGCCGTGGCTGCGCTGCGGGGCATGGGGCTACGGGTGGTGATGCTGACCGGCGACACTGCCCGCGCGGCGCACGAGGTCGCCACCCAGGCCGATATCGAAGAGGTGGCTGCGGAAGTGTTGCCCCAAGAGAAGGCGGCAAAGGTGAGGGAACTGCAGGAGCAGGGCGAGGTTGTCGCGTTTGTCGGCGACGGCATCAATGATGCCCCTGCTATGGCCCAGGCCGACGTGGGCATCGCCGTCGGAGGTGGCACCGACATCGCCGTCGAGGCGGGCGACATCGTCCTCATGAGGGACGACCTCTTGGATGCCGTTGCCGCTTTGCAGCTGAGCAAGAAGGTTATGCAGCGCATTCGGCAGAACCTCTTTTGGGCTTTTGCCTACAACGCCGTGCTCATCCCTGTGGCGGCTGGGGCACTCTGGCCGGTGCTGCACCTCACCGTGCGGCCAGAGCTGGCCGGTCTGGCGATGGCGCTGAGCTCGGTGGCGGTGGTCACCTTGTCGCTCACGCTCAGGCGCTACATGCCGCCGGTGAAGCGCACCGGCGCACCGCAGCCTTAACCCGGAGGTGGAATGTCCAAGATCGCCATCATCGGTGGGGGGGACGTAGGGGCGACGGTCGCCTACACAGTGCAGATGGCAGGGCTCGCCACGGAACTGGTGTTGGTTGACCTGAACGCCGGCAAAGCCCGCGGCGAAGCGCTGGACATGAGGCACGGCCTGTTCTTCACAGGGCCGATGACCATCCGCGCCGGCGACATCGCCGACTGTCGGGATGCCTCGGCCGTGGTCATCGCTGCCGGCGCACGGCAGAAGCCTGGCGAGACCAGGCTACAGCTGGTCAAGCGTAACGCCGAAATATGCGCCGCCATAGCTCGCCAGCTAAGTTCCGTCTGCCCCCAGGCGGCCATCGTGGTGACCACCAATCCCGTGGACGTGATGACCTACGTGGTGCAACAGGCCGCTGGCATGCCGCCGCAGCAAGTGCTGGGCTCGGGCACCGTGTTGGATTCGACCAGGTTCCGATTCGCGCTCAGCCAGGCGTGCCAGGTCGACCCGCGGAACGTGCCCGCCTACGTCATCGGCGAGCACGGCGACAGCGAGGTGTTTCTGTGGAGCTCGGTGAACATGGCCGGCGTGCCCTTGTCCAGGTTCTGCAAGGGTTGTGCTCGCGAATGTAGCCCGCGCTTCCGAGAGAAAATCGAGGAGAGTGTGCGCAATTCCGCCTACCACATCATCGGGGCCAAGGGCTACACCAACTATGGCGTGAGTCAGGCGGTGTTGCGCATCTTGGGAGCCATCCTGCGCGATGAGCATAGCTTGCTCACCGTCTCCACGCTCCTTAACGGCGAGTATGGGCTGCACGACATCTGCCTCAGCGTGCCGTGCGTGGTGGGCAGGCGAGGCCTGGTACGGGTCATTGAGACAGAGCTGGCAGAAGCGGAGAGAATGGCCTTGCACCGCTCCGCCGAGATTATCCGGGCAAATCTCCCAGATATTGGGCAGAAGTAGGACGTTGTGGGACAGAATGGAGGAGTCATCCATGTCACATCATTTTCCGAAGGTCGGTGAGAAAGCACCCGATTTCGAGCTTCCGGCCGTGGGCGACAAGAAGGTCAGGCTGAGCCACTATCGAGGAAAGAAGAACGTCGTACTTTCCTTCCACCCCTTAGCCTGGACGGGGATCTGCGGGGCTCAGATGAAGGACTTGCAGGAGAACATCAAAGCGCTGACGGACAAGGACACGGTGGCGCTGGGCATCAGCGTCGACAGCGTTCCTTCGAAGAAGGCATGGGCCGAAGCCTTGGGTGTCAAAGACGTCGAGTTGCTGGCAGACTTTGAACCCAAAGGCGCGGTAGCCACACTCTATGGCATTTACCGCGAAGACGGGTTCAGCGAGCGTGCGGTCTTTGTGGTGGACAAGGAAGGAATCATCCGCTTTGCCAAAGTGTATCCCATCAAGGAGAAACCCGACTTTGGCGAGTTCTGCGCAGTGCTGTAGGCTGAACGCGAGCAGCAGGGAGAAGGTTCATCCGCGGCGAAGAGAGCCACCTGTGCCCTTCTTCGCGCTGCTCGCTTTGTTCTTGATGGGCAAGAGGCGACTTTGACCATCAAGGTAGCGGCGATGGGCGAGGACGTCCGTCTGCGGCCACATTTTTCGCTCGGCAGAGTGGTGCAGCTGGCGAAGGAGCTCTACGACATCGAGGCGACGGCCAGCGAGCTCCCCAGCGAGAGGGATCAGAACTTTTTGCTCACCGCCAGCAACGGGGAAAGGTTCGTTCTGAAAGTTGCCAACCCAGGAGTGTGGCGCCAGGTGTTAGCATGTCAGAACGAGGTCATGAGCAGACTCGCGCGGGAATGCATTCCTTGTCCCCGGCCGTTACCAACCCTGCACGGCGAGCTACTGAGCGAGGTTGCTGACGAGGAAGGTGAACCACATTTCGTCCGCTTGGTCACCTTCCTCCCCGGTACACCGTTTGCGCAGGCCAAGCCGCACACCCCTGCCCTTCTGCGCAGAATTGGCAGCCTGTTCGGCTCCATCGACCGCCTCTTGGCTTCGCTGAATTTTCCGGTGTTAGCACGGGAGCTGCCCTGGGACCTGCAGTGTGCGCCGGCCACCATTCGCAGGTACAAGGACGCCATCCTCGACGCGGGCAGGCGTTCTCTCGTCGATGGCTACCTGGAGCTCTTTGACCAGGTGGCGGACAAATTGTCGGCGTTGCGCAGGATGCTCGTCCACAACGACGGGAACGACTACAACGTCCTTGTCGGCCCTCCTGCCTGGGAGCGCGAAGTTGTGGGGGTGGTGGACTTTGGGGACATGGTGGTGAGTTACGCAGCGGCAGAGCCGGCTGTGGCTGCTGCCTATGCGATGCTCGGCAAGGAGGACCCGCTGGCCGCAGCAGCTGAGGTCATCGCCGGTTACCACAGCGTCTTCCCGCTGCAGGAAGAGGAGGTTGAACTCCTTTTCCCGCTGATGTGCATGCGCCTCTGCCTCAGCGTCTGCTTGGAGGCCCATCAGCGTGGGCTCGTGCCGGGGAACGAGTACTTGTCAGTCTCCGCCGAGCCGGCCTGGGAGCTGCTGGAGCGCCTCAAGCAGCTGCCTCCGCGCCTTGCCCTCTATCGGCTGCGCCACGCCTGTGGATATGCGCCGTGCCCGCAGGGGGATGCGGTGGCGAAATGGCTAGCAGAGAACCGCCACTTGGTGGGACCGGTGGTTGCGCCCGAGCTCATGGCCAATGCGGTCCTGATTGACTTTAGTGTCGGAGGCTGCAATGCTGGTGCCCCGCACCTGTGGCAGGATGTGGCCGCTTTCTCCAAGGCGCTCTTCGACAAGATTGCCGCCCGCCAGGGCAAGGTGGGACTGGGACGCTATGCCGAGGCCCGCCCCTTCTATACCAGTGCGCTCTTTGCCGGAAGTGAACCGCGTACCGTGCATCTGGGCGTGGACGCGTTCGTCCCGGCAGGGCAGCCGGTCCTGGCGCCGCTGGAAGGCACCGTGCTCAGTGTCCAGGACAACGCCGGTCCCTTGAACTATGGCCCCACCGTCATGCTCCAGCACGAAGCACAGGGAGAGCGGCCCAAGTTTTACACCCTGTACGGACATTTGAGCAGGAAGACCTTAACGAGCACAAAGCCCGGCAGGCGACTGAGACGTGGCGACATCCTTGGCTGGGTGGGAGAAAGCTGCGAAAACGGCGGATGGCCGCCCCACGTGCACGTGCAAGTGATCGCCGATTTGTTAGGGTATCACGGTGACTTTCCCGGGGTTGCTGCCCCGAGCCAGCGTGCGGTGTGGTTGAGCATCTGCCCGGACCCTTCGCCCCTTCTTGGCGGCCCCTTGCACGTCGCGGCGAAGGAAGGGCCTGGTACGACGGAGCTTCTCGCCAGGCGGCACCGGCACTTCTCGCCTGTGCTCAGCGTTGCCTACCGCCGGCCTCTGCACCTGGTGCGCGGTTACCGGCAGTTCCTCTACGACCAAGACGGCATCCCCTACTTGGACGCGGTCAACAACGTGCCGCATGTCGGGCACAGCCATCCGAAGGTGGTGGCTGCCGCGTGCCGGCAGCTGGCTCGCCTGAACACCAACACGCGCTACCTGTACGAAGAGCTGGTCAGCTACGCCGAGCGCCTGACCGCTCTGGTGCCGGAGCCGTTGCGCATCTGCTTCTTCGTCAACTCAGGCAGCGAGGCCAATGAATTGGCCCTGCGCCTGGCAGAGGCCTGCACCGGCGGTAGGGAGATTATCGTCCTTGATGGTGCCTACCATGGCAATACCACCTCCTTGATCGACATCAGCCCGTACAAGTTCAACGGCCCAGGCGGCCGGGGAGCACCTCCGCACGTGCATGTGGTTCCAACCCCAGATCCCTATCGAGGCCTCTATCGGCAAGGCCAGGCGGAGGTAGGCAAGAGGTACGCCCTGCATGTGCAGCAAGTGGTAGATGAGCTGCACGCCCGGGGAATCTCTCCCATCTTTATCTGTGAGTCGCTGATGGGATGCGCAGGACAGATCGTTCTGCCGCCGGGTTTTCTTGCGGAGGCCTACCGCGCGGTGCGCGAGGCCGGAGGAATCTGCATCGCAGACGAAGTGCAGGTGGGCTTTGCTCGCCTCGGTACGCACTTTTGGGGATTTCAGACGCAGGATGTGGTGCCGGACATCGTGACCCTGGGTAAGCCCATCGGCAATGGCTTCCCCTTGGGGGCAGTCATTACCACGCCCGAAGTGGCGGCAGCTTTTCACAGCGGCATGGAATACTTCAGCACCTATGGCGGAAACCCAGTCGCCTGTGCCGTGGGCCTTGCCGTGTTGGATGTCATCGCCGAGGAGCATCTCCAGGAAAATGCCCTTCGCGTGGGGACGAGGCTCAAGGCCGGGCTGGCGGAACTGACGGCGCGCCACACCATCATCGGTGACGTGCGCGGAATGGGCCTCTTCCTTGGGGTGGAACTGGTGCTGGACCGCGAGCGGCTCACTCCCGCCACGGAGCAGGCGGCCTACGTGGTGGAGAGGATGAAGGAGCTGGGGGTGCTCATCGGCCGGGATGGCCCCTCGGCAAATGTGCTGAAAATCAAGCCGCCGCTGGTCTTCTCTGAGGCCGATGCCGACAGGCTTGTGGCCACTCTTGACCGGGTGCTCGACGAGGATTTCGTCGTGGGCAGGTGAGGGCCGCAAAGCAGAACGGAGCCCTACGGTTGCTGCCGGAGAGGGCTCCGCTTCCTTGGAGTCTGCATGCTGCGGGGACGCAAGCTGCCTTCGCCCGCCACTTTTCTGGTCCCCATGCGGCGGCGTGTGGCGAGCTTATGCTGCCATTTTCTCCGCGAAGGAACCGACCGCGGCGCGCAGGGCCGACATTGAGCGCGTGAACACCGTCTTGAAACTTTCTGGTGGCGAACAGAAGAGTTCGATGCTGGCCCACACGTTGTCGCGCACCGGGAAGATCTTCGCCACCTTCGTCTCGGCGCTAGCCTGCAGGGCGGCCTGTTCCACCTTGAGGCGCTCCTCCTTGCTCTCGATGGGCCAGAAATTGGGGAAGACCAGGCGGAAAAATTCCTCGTCCCGCTCGTCGATGAGGATGGCGTACGTTCTCCCTTCCACCTTGAAAATCACGTCCCCGTCCTGGTCGATGGTGGGCGTGTAGCCTTCGCCAAGCAGGAAGCTTTCGTACATCTTTGCACGCTTCTTTTTGTCCATGGTTCTGCTCCTTCGGTTGTTCTTGCGGCATTTTCCCGCGTTTCCCGCCGAGCGCGTGCCCAGATGGCACCTATTGTACGCCAAGGCGGAAAGCAACGCATCGGGATTGCTGTCGCGGAGACGCAGGAATTGAGCTGGAATCTGTTCGCGCCCGAACTGTGAGCGACAGGGGAATGGGATATCGCACGCGGCACTGACACTCCTTCGTGCCGCGGGCGCGCCGCCTGGATGAACTGCCGCAAACCGACGGGAGCAGTGTTTCAGCGTGCTAAGGTCTCCGCTTGCTGGACCAATATGGCAAAAATCCTTGTCACCATCAAGCTCTTTTTTTGCCCAGCGGCATCTACACATGGGTCTTGGCGGGCACGGGCGAACGTCAGGGTGAGAAAGGTACCGTGGGCAATTGCGCCTCCCGGCGTGGCTGGGGCGACGCAAACCGAAGGTCGTCCTGAGGGCTGGCGGCGGAGCGTTCAGGGCTTTCCCTTTTGCCTTGCTTTTCTCCCAGGGATTTGTACATTAAGCCAGCGCTTTGACCACTGCAGGTGGCGGACAGAGTTGGTGCAGCCCCGGCCAAGCATAGTGCGAAGAGGAGCATGGCCATGAGTGCCTTAGCGTGCATGGGGGGCAAACCCGTCACGAGGGACCTGCTCGCCGGCTGTCGACTCCACAGGCGGCGTGGCTTAGAGCGCCGCTACCTTCTTCAGGCGTACGACAGCGGCGTCTGGGACGACTGGCCAGGAGTGGAGTCGATGGCGGCTCGCTTTCAACAGGAGTGGGCTGCCTTCCACGGCTCCGCCTATTGTGCGCTGGTGACCAACGGCACCCATGCCCTGCAGGTGGCGCTGGAGGCGCTGGACATCGGCGCCGGCGACGAAGTGATTGTCCCTGGCTTGACGTGGCAGGCCACCGCTGCTGCAGTGTGCGACGTCAACGCCGTGCCCGTGTTGGTGGACGTCCAGCCGGAGACCATGTGCAGCGATCCCGCTGCTGCGGAGCGGGCGATTACGCCCCGCACGCGCGCCATCATCGCTGTGCACCTGTACCATCGCCTGTCCGATTTGCGAGCCTTGGGGCACTTAGCAAAGAAGCACGGCCTCCATCTCATCGAAGACTGCGCGCACGTGCACGGATCGCAGTGGGAGGGCCGCGGTGTGGGTACCCTGGGGGTGTTCGGTTCGTTCAGCTTCCAAAGCTCTAAACTCATCACCGCCGGCGAGGGGGGCGCGCTCCTCACCCAGGACGCGACGCTGTACTGGAAGGCGGTCAGCCAGAGGTTGTGTGGCCGCGAGGCTCGACCAGGCATAAGGGTGCACAGCGGCAACTACCGGATGAGGTCGTTGCAGGCAGCGGTGCTGCGCGGGCAACTGGCGGCCCTGCGTCGCAATGCGCCTGTGCTCGATGACCATGGGCTGGCTTTGGACAAGGCGGTGGCCGAGGCTCCCGGGGTCAGACCACTGCGCCGCGATCCGCGCATTACGCGCATGTGCAGCTATGCCTTCGCCTTCCTGTACGACGCCGAGGCATTTGACGGTCTGGATGCAGCCCTGTTCCGACGAGCGCTGTCTGCCGAGTTGGGTCTCCCCTTCGATACCACCTATGCCCCTTTGAACCAAAGCGAGGTCTACTTCCCCCACACCAAGCGCCGACACCAGTTGAATAGTAGCTACGTGCGGGCCATCACGCCGGCGCGATGGGACCTTCCCGTGGCCGAAGAACTCTATCACCATCGTGCAGTGCTCACACCGTGGCGGATCCTGGCGTGCCCGCCTTCGAGAGCGCATTTGTTGACCGAGGCGATCGCCAAGATCCACAGCCATCGCCATGAGCTGCTCGCCGTGCAGAGGCGTGAGGAGGGGCGAGATGGAGATTGAGGAATTCTGGGCGCCGTACCAGGGCGCGGTATCGTTGACCTTTGACGACGGCACCGCTGACCAACTTGAGAAAGCGGTGCCCATTCTGGAGCAATTCGCCTTGCGTGGCACCTTCTACCTCAACCCCCATGGGGAGGACTGGGAAGCGCGCTGCGCGCCGTGGCGGGAGGTGGCAAGAAGAGGTCACGAGATTGGCAACCACACGCTGTCGCACCCATGTGCGTGCAACGTGGGCTCCCTGCCCAGGGCGCTCGAGTCCATGAGCCTTGAGGAAATTGAGACAGACATCAAAGCCGCACAAGCCCGCCTGCAGACGATTGCCCCGCATCAGAGGTATTGGACTTTTGCATATCCGTGTTCCTGTACCTTTGTGGGAAGGGGCAAAAAGCGTCAGAGCTATGTGCCGGTGGTGGCGCGCCACTTTCTGGCGGGACGCACGGTGGGCCAGTACGGATTCGGCAACTCGCCTGCCCTCGTGGACTTGGCGTGCGCGTGGGGATTGAGCGTCGAGAGGATGAGCGGCTTTGAGATGATTGGCTTGGTGGAAGAACTCACCGCGCGCGGGCAGTGGGTCATCCTGGTCTTTCATGAAATGGACGGAGAGAGGCTCACGGTCGGCAGCTACAACTTTCGCATGTTGCTGGGTTACCTGCGCCGTCGCGACAAGGCAGTGTGGACGGCGCCGGTGTTCGAGGTGGCAAAGCGCATCGCCGAGTTCCAGGCAATGCTGAGCAGCTACGCCGAAAACGAATAGACCTTGCACGGGAGGAATAGCCACGTGGAGACGCATGGGACACCACTGGTCAGAGAAGTCCAGCACTTCCGCCAGCCCTGGCTCTGGGCCATAGTGCTGCTCCTGGCCGGCTGGCGCTGGTACGTGTTGCTGGTCCAAGTGGTCATGGGCATCCGCGCGGGGGGTCACCCCGCGCCGGATGTGGTTGTGCTCATCCTCTGGCTTGTCTTCGGCGTGGGGCTGGTGGCGTTCTTTTGGTGGACAAGGCTGATTACCGAAGTCCGAGCCGATGGGCTGTACGTTCGCTTTGTACCTTTTCATCTCAAGTTCAAACGCCTGCCATATTCCCAGCTGGCGCGTTGGGCAGCTTGCACCTATCGTCCTATTCTGGATTACGGCGGTTGGGGCATCCGCTATGGGCGGAACGGGATGGCCTACAATGTGAGCGGCAATCGCGGCGTGCAACTGGAGTTCACGAGCGGCAAACGGCTGCTCATCGGCTCACAGCAGCCGGAAGTGATCGTGCGCGCCATGCAGGCGGCTTCAGGCAGGCGGTAGGTCACAAGGGCCGGCACTTCGGCCTGGGCGCGAGGACACAGCCGAGCGAGGTATGTCACGCGCGCCCCACAGCCTCGGCATTTGGCCAGGACGTGAGGAAAGTCCAAGGATGCGACTGTTTGGTGTCGACTATCGGGCGACGGACTATGTGATCATCGACCTGGAGGCCACCTGCTGGCAGGAACGTACCCCCCGCGAGCACAAGGAGACCATCGAGATCGGTGCGGTGCGCATGGACGGCGAGACGTTGCGGCCTTACGATGAGTTTGCCACCTTCGTGCGGCCGGTGGAGAACCCGGAGCTCAGTGACTTCTGTCGGCGCCTGACCCACATCCACCAGCGCCAGGTGGATGAAGCCCCGCTCTTCACGGTGGCCCTGGCGCAACTTGTGGAATGGCTTGGTCCGGATCCCGTGCTCTTTTGCTCATGGGGCACCTTCGATCGTACGCAGCTGCGCATCGATTGTCGGCGGCACGGCGTCCCCTTTCCAGAAGCGCTTTCCCAGCATGTTGACCTGAAGAGGGCCTTTGCCGAGTGGCGGCAGCACAAGCGCGTGGGGTTGAACAAGGCCCTCACGCTCTTGGGAATGTCGTTCGTCGGCACACCACATCGCGGCCTGCACGATGCGCGCAACGTGGCCCGCATTGCCCAGGTCATGTTCCCCGAGCTCCTGCGCAAGGGCTACTTTGCATTCTTGCCTGCACAGCGCCACGGGGCGGCCTGAAGCAGATTAGCCGAGGGCGCGATGCACCGCGACATGGGCAGGACGAAATCCAGAGCAGCCAGAGCGGCCGCATCCGACGGGCGGAAGAAACAGGCGCGCGTGGGTCTGGCCCGCGCCCTGTCCAAACTTGGCTACTGCTCGCGGAGCGTCGCCCGGACTTTGATAGCCGAAGGTCGCGTGCGGGTGGATGGCAAGGTCAAACGCGACCCGGAAGCGCCCGTGCTCCTGCAGCGCAACCTCATCGAAGTGGACGGCCAATTGGTCACCTCGGCGCCCCGCGTTTACCTGATGCTGAACAAGCCCAGAGGCCTTGTGACCACTGCTGCGGACGAACGTCAACGCGGCACTGTGTACGATTGCCTGGCCGGGGCGAAGCTACCGTTCGTCTCGCCGGTTGGCCGGCTGGACAAGGAGAGCGAGGGGCTTTTGCTCTTCACTAATGACCATGCCTGGGCCGCTGGTCTCTTGGACCCAGCCTCTGCAGTCTGGCGCACCTACCGCGTCGAGGTCAAGGGGGAGGTACAGGCGGGCCAGCTCCGCCTGATGCGCGCAGGGGTACGCGCCGTGCACGAAGAGGTTCTCTCAGTCAGGCGGGTGCGCGTAATCGGCCGGCAGGGGGGCAGCACGGAGTTGGAAGTTGTCTTGGACGAGGGGAAGAACCGCCACATCCGCCGTCTGCTCAGTGCGCTGGGCCTGGAGGTGCAGCGCCTGGTGCGCGTGGCGTTGGGGCCTCTCCGCCTCGGCGAGCTCAAGCCGGGCCAATGGCGCCACTTGACCAGAGGGGAGGTGCACACCTTAGCCAAGGCCATCGCGCCTCATCTGCGCGAGGGACTGTTTGAGTAGAGCTGCCGGCTGCTGCCGTAACAGGCTTGTCGTTGCGCGGGCCGCAATGCAGGCCAGGATGGAATGGAGGTGCATTGGCGGCAAAGTGCCCATGGCTGGGCGGGCTCCCGCGGGCTGCGAGTGCACTCTGAAAAAGGAGCTGGCGAACAGCAGCGCGTGCCTACGGGGCTGTCGGCTCGGGGTCGCTGCACCCAAGCGTAGCCCATCTAGTGGCAAAGGTCGGAGTTGTGACGTAGCGCAAAGAGGGGGCAAAGTGCGGCTCGGCAAGGCGGACTCAGCTCTTCGCCCGCGAGACCATCTCCCGCAGCGAGGCTGCGACGATGAGTGCCCCCACCCCGCCAAGGACGATGTAGACTGCCGGTGGCCAGGAGGAGGGCTCGCCCTGCGCGTAGGAGTGCAGACCGGTCAAGTAGTAGTTCACGCCGAAATAGGTCATCAGCACTGAGCCGAAGGCCAGCACCGCAGCGACAGAAAACAGCACCCGCCCTGCAAGCCGCCGCCCTTGGCGCAAGTGGATGACTACCGCGTAGGTGA
Organism: candidate division KSB1 bacterium; assembly: GCA_024655945.1. Classification (NCBI taxonomy): domain Bacteria; kingdom Pseudomonadati; species Candidatus Zhuqueibacterota bacterium. The sequence goes on along the minus strand of JANLFK010000003.1, from coordinate 75,322 downwards.
GGATGGTGATCAGAGTCCAGGTCTCCTTGGGATCCCACCCCCAGTAGCGGCCCCAGCTGGCATTGGCCCACACAGAGCCAAACATCGTCCCTAACACAAGAAGTACAAAGCCCACCTTGAGCAGGCGCATGGTGTCGACGCTCAGCTCAGCAATGGCGTTGCCAAAGTGGGCCACAGCCTTGCCCGGGGAAAAGGCGCGCAGGGCGAGCCCTAACAGGGCGAGGGCCGCCGCGAGGCCGAGAAACCCGTAGCTGGCGGTGACTGTGGAAACGTGGATCACCAGCCACCTGGACTTGAGCACCGGCACCAGGGGCGTAATCTGCGGGTCCATGCCGCTGAGATGGGCCACAAACAGCGCAGCGGCCGCCAACAGAGAGGTGGCCGCAGGCAGCCACAAACTCCTCCGCGACAGGAGCAAGCCTGCCAGGGCCGCAGTCCAGGAGATGTAGACGGTGGTCTCGTAGCCGTTGCTCCACGGTGCGTGGCCGGATACGTACCAGCGCAAGGCCAGTCCGGCGCTGTGGCCCAGAAAGAACACAAGCAGAAGCAGGCGCGCGCCGACAAAGAAGCCGCGCCCGAATAGCCCTGGGCGCACAGTTGCCACAGTGGTCACAAGCAGCAGGACCAAGCCCGTCCCCAAGTAGATGAAAAGCAGGCGCTGGAACGGTTGCACACGGTTGAACAAGACCTCCGCCCCCAAGCGTCCGGCTGCGGGGATGAGCCCGGGCGCATGGCGTCGCTGGTAGTCCACAATGCGCTGCAGGGCCTGGTCTGCCTGTGGCCAGGAACCGTCCTGCGCCGCCTGGCGCGCGGCTTGGAGATAGGCCTGATAGATTGTCCGCACCTCGCCTGCCTTTTCTGCGCTGAGCTCTTGCTGCGCTTGAGCGTAGGAGAGCCAGCGCGCCGGCTGATCTGCATGCGGAAAGAGCCGCGGCAGCAGTCCCCGCAAGGCCATGTAGCAGATGCTGGCCCGCTCGTCTACCTTCAGCAGTTCGCGGTCGTGCCGGGTATGCTCCGCCGGCGACTTGTGGTGGACTGCCTGCAGCTCGCTTGTCAGGCGGTAGCGCCCGTCCCGGTCGAAAAAGTCCACAAAGCGCGCGTGCCGCTGGGTGGCTGGCAGGCCGAGGGTGCGTCGAACGTCCTCATCCTCCACATAAATCATCGGCACATGGCGCCACTGCTCAGGACGGGCCATCATGCCCAACAGGACCTCCGTGGCGGGCAGGCCCTGCGCCTTGCTTTCGAGGCTGACCTTGCGCACAATCTCGCGCGCAAAGGTGTCCATGGGCTTGCAACGGCCGTCCACATCCAGCACCGGCAGCCGAGCGAAAGCGCGCAGATGTGCCGCTTTGCCAGCCTCTGGCGCTTGCGGTCGCCTCGCGGGCAGCAAGATGCACAGGCAGATCAGAAGGACAATTGACACGCCGCTGTTCCCGGCGAGCTGAGGCGGAAAAGCCGCTTTTCGACGCCGCGCCACAGGCCACAGCAGCCATGCCAAAAGCCCACCTCCGAGCAGCACAAAGCCCGCGTACACGACTGGAACGCCTGGATCAACCGTCGCATTGAGCACGGTGCCCCGCTCATCGTCATCATAGGAGGCTTGGTAGAAACGGTAGCCGCGATAGCGCAGCGGGTGGTTCATGAACACTTCCGCCGGCCTTGCGGTGCCCCGCTCGTTGTCCACCACCACCACTTTGCTGATGAACATGGAAGGCCGATCAGACCCGGGGTAGCGCTCGATGAGAAAATCCGTCAGGCGCAACGCGAAAGGCATCGGCCAGGAGGCTGAGCCGAAAGAGAGAGCAACCGTCAGGCCGGCCAGGTGCACCGTTTGGGTGTCCGCGGCCGTACCGGCGCCCCCGAACAGGGTCACCACGCGGCGCTCGCCAGCGGCAGCCACTTCCACTTCCAGGGCCTGGGTGACATCCTGCTCATCCACCGCCGGTGTTACCTCTTTGGCCGGAACAGCAGCCAGGCGCGCATGGGGCAGATAGGAGCGCAAGGCAAGCTTCAGCTGGCCCACCGTGTAGAGGTGCAACGGGTGCACGGGGTGCTCGGCGTGGGCGGCCAGTGCCACCACCTCGGTCTGGCGCATGCCCGCCCTGGTGACCGGCTGGGTGGCGCAAAAAGTCAGCGAGTCACCGTGGGCAGCGAGGCGGAAGACCGGCAGGGTGTCTGTCACCACAGTGCCGCACGTCACTATGGCGTGTTCCAGTGGCACGACGTCGCCAGGTCGCAAGGCGAGGATGCGCCTGCGTTCGCCGTCGACGGCAGTCAAGAGCACAGCCGGCCCTCCTGTGGGGTCGGCCTCGATGCTCGGCACAGCCTCCGCCATGAAGCAAAGTGCGCGGGCGGTCAACTCCGCGTGCCCAAGCTTCACCCGCACGGAGAGGCGTGGCTTTCTGCGCGGAGAGAAGAAGGCCGGGACAGATCTGGTTACCGCGCGGTCGCCCTCGGCCACTGACACGGTAAGGTAGGCGCGGTCCGACATGACCTGCGCGGTGCTCTCCCCCTCGCGGATGTGGACAAACTCTTCGCGCCCAAAGTGCCTGGTGAGCGCCGCGCCAACCAGAATCACCACCACGCCCGTGTGAATGAGACCTGCGGGAACCTTGTCCGGGCGCCACCAATGGCGCTTCATAAAGTTCGCTAGCGCAGAAAGCGCGAGGATGGCCAGCAGGAGGGTGAACCACCAGGTTTCGTAGACCTCTGCGCGGGCCGCCTGGTGCCCCCAGGAGTTCTCAATGAAGGTCGCCACGCCACACGCCACGGCCACTACCACGGCGACGGCTGACATGGCGACCACCGAGGTCACCACACGGAGGAGTCTGTGCAGACCGGATCTCATGGCTCGTGGCCGGGCCTGAGGTCATTACCGCGCAGCGAGGGCCCTGGCCCCGGCACACGACTGACGTGCATGTGGCTCTTCATGCTTCAGAAGGCCGTGACCAGGCCCAGCACGAAGCGATTTCGCCTGTCCTCCAACAGGCGGTCATACTCTGCCAGCAAGCGCAGGTTGCGGGCGAGCAGGTAAGTGCCGCTCAGCGTGGCTGAGCGGTATCGTTCCAAGGGCGAGTCGACGTGGTTGTAGAGCGCGGTCAGGTACCATCGCGAGCGATCTAACTTGGGGGAATAGGTCAGCAGTGCCACGCCGCCGCGCATGGTGCGCCGTTCCTCCTGTTGCGCGAAGAACGGATTGGTGTCGCGGCGCTCAAGGTACTGCACATGCAGCTCCACCGGGCCCGCCTGCAGGTTCAGGTCCGGGCCGAAGTAGGTGATGGTGTTTGTGCTGCTTGTTCCTGACTGTTCCTTAGCGCGATAGAAAAAGCCGCCCAGGGTGAGTTGCTCGCCGATGCTCTGGTGAAGCGTGAGCCCGAAGTGGCGGTACTTGTCGTCGTCCAGCGAACCAGTCGGGCGTTGCTCCGGGCCGATGCCATTGCCGTTGGTGATGCTTGCCACCAGGTCAGTCCCGGTTTCTTCTATGCCGTAGGAGAGCATGATGCCTCGATCGTAGGTCAAATCGGTGACCGAACCGCCCGGCCGGAACTTGAAGACCTGATAGTCCTCGTAGGTCAGGCGCAACTCGCGCTTCATGAGCGGGTCGCATTTCTGGAACTGCCCCACTAACACATCGAGGCCTGTGCCGAACACGTTGTCAAAGTGGAGGTAGGCGTCCTCTATTCCGGCAATCTCTCCGGCCTCGGACATGAAAAAGTAGAAGTAGTAGCCGATGTTTTTGTACAGCGCGCCTCCGGAGAGCAGCTTGAGGCCATAAGGGACCTGCAGGTCACTGCGCACGGGCCAGTCCTGCTCGGCTACGGCGAAGGCGTCAAAGCGGACGGCCACCGGGAAGGTCTTGTTCACCCAGAGCAGCGGATCCCCTGCGGTCACATAGTCCCGTTCCTTCTCATTCTCCTTGATGATGAACCCTTGCCCGGCAAAGTCGTCGCCGTACGGCTTGGTGTGCGGGAAAGGCGAGTGGCAGGTGGTGCAGGAGAGATTGTAGCGCCGCGCAAATGCCGGAATGCCCTGCGCCGAGGGCGGCAGCAGCGCAGTGCCGGCAAGCAGCGCCACGACCATAATGGCCAAAAGGTCCGTTTTCATCTCACCTCCTTGGAAAGGCACAAAGCTACTGGCGGCTTTCACGGTCGCCCTCACTCGTAGACCTCGATCCAGGTGGTTGCCGAGTTGATGGGGATGATCTCGCTCTCCTCAGGCGGCACGCCCAAATAGTCGGCCACTGGCTTGACCAGCTTCTGGTAGTTGAGCTGTGCCTTGAAGACCACTTTGCCCACGGCCACTTCATCGGGGAGGTGCCAGGTGAAGGTCTCCGTCTTGGTCTCGCGCGGCCCGATGCGGTAGTCAACCCCTAACGACTTGGTGTTCCATTGCATGATGGTCATGCGCCCCTGAGGGTCGAAGTACGGCATGCGAAAGATGCGATCGCCGAGCGGCACGCCGTCGCGGGGCACACCCGGGAAAGTGGGGTCGCCTTTGGGCAGGCCCATGTCCTGATAGGCGAGCTCATCGGAGGCGATGGTGTACTCCTCGCCGGCGAACCCCTTGCGGTCAACGGGCAAGTGGTATTCCTTGCCGGCGGCGTCCACGGCGGTCACGTGCAACCAGGCGATGCGGTCCTCCACCGAGCCGGTGGGAAACTTGTGGCCGGGCTTGGCGCTGAACAATTGCACATGGATGACCACTGTGCCACCGCGCTCAACCTCGCGCTCCTCTGGGTGCATGCGCAACTCGATGGAGCTCGCCAACTTGCCTGGGTCATGTGCCCCGTGGAAGAGGTGCAGCGCAATGGTGTCTTCCTCTGCCATGGTCGCGTTGCGGCCCAGCGCCTTGGGCATGTGGCACCGCATGCAGGTGACGCCTTCCTTGCTGTAAGGCCCTTCTTTCCACTCCATTTGCGTGGACTTGACCCAGACGCCGTAGGGATTGCGCTCGTTGTGGCAGTTGGCGCAGAATTCTGTCTGGGCAAAGAGAGGCAGATACTGCGTCTCGTGGTGGGGCGAGGTGCGTCCCGGCTTGCGGCCATATTTGACCCGACCGGGCGAGGAGATGTAGCTGAAGTTGTGTGGTATCTGGCCCTCGTAGCCACGGATGGAGTGGCAGAGGTCACAGCTCACGCTCTCGTTGGCGCGGGAGTTGGCTGCAGGCCGCGGCGGCGGGACGTCGCCGGCCAGAAAGGCCAAGGGGGCGTGGCAGCCGTTACAGCCATCCACCACCGGCTTCAGTTCTGGCACCTTCGCCGCATGGGCGACCGCCAGGTCGAAGTACTCGATTTCGTCCCAGTGGTGGGTGTAGGCCTGTGACATCATGGCCTGGCGCCACTGCTGGTAGAAATCCCCGTGGCAGCTCTTGCACACCTCCGGCCGCTCGAACTGGTCGTACTTCTTGGTGCCCATGGCCTTGTCCCCGGAGGGGAGCGTCTGGGCCAGTACGCTGCCAATCTGCAGCAAGAGGATCGTGATCACCCAGAGCAGTCTCATGGCTTGTGTCTCCCTATCTGCTTCCTTTCCCCCTGTCCGGTGGCTCGGTGCCGCCGACTTGCCGTCGAACCTCATTCGACCTGTGAATTGTAGCAAACGTGCGCAAGAAAGTCAAGGGAAAAGACAACGTGTGGTGCAGGGATCACCTGCCTCCCCGATCACCCACTACAAGGGTGGCGAACCCCGTTGGATACCTCTGCCTCCGGGAACGAAATATGGGACCGCCACTGGGCCACATTCTCTACCCAAACACCGGCACAATCGCCCCGTGCACATCCCGTGCCGCGTCGGAGGCCAAGAAAAGGATCACCTCCGCTATGGACTGCGGCCTCACCCACTGGGAGAAGTCGGCATCGGGCATGGCGGCACGGTTGGCGGGCGTGTCGATGGTGCTGGGCACCACGGCATTGACGTTGATATGGTGCCTCTTCACTTCCGCTGCCAGGGACTGGGTGAAATTTTGCACTGCCGCCTTAGCCGCGGCGTAAGCGGCGACCTTGGCGCGACCTTGTAAGCCGGCTTGCGCGCCAACGGCAACCACCTTGCCGTAGCCCTGGCGGATCATCACCGGCACCACCTGCCGGCAGCAGAGGAAAGTGGACAAGACATTCAACCGCAGCATCTGTTCCCACTGGGCCAAGGTGGTCTCGGCAACTGGCACCCCGCCCAGGAACCCGCCCACCAGGTGCACGAGCACGTCGATGCGCCCGAACCGGCGCACGGCCTCCTCAACCATCTGCGCCACGCTTGCTTCCTCGAGCAGGTCGGCCTGCAAACCGTGAAGAGCCTGCTTCAGTTCGCCGAGAACTTCCTGGAGCGCCGCAAAGGTCTTTTCTTCCCTGTACGGCACCACGACGGTGGCCCCCTGCTCCAGAAAGATGCGTGTCACGTGCTGCCCCAATCCCCCAGTTCCGCCGGTGATAATGGCCACCTTGCCATTGAAGTCAGCCATGCGAGCACTCCTCCGCGTGTTGCGACCTGGACTTCGCTCATTTTGCCTTGCAGGCGCGATAGTCGGGGCTGCCGCTCACGGCGAGGATTTCACCAAAATAGACGCGGTGATAGTCGCCCCGAGGGTAGAGCGAGGCGATGGCGGCGTCGCCGAAACGTTCCGGCGCCAAGTCGTCCCAGTACATTTTGCGGCATTCGATGACCAAGTCGGCCTCGGCGAAGCATGGCGCGGCCACCACGCTGGCGGCCTGCGGCGTCAGTCCTGCCTCGGCGATTTTGTCACCATCGCGCCCGGACTTGCTCCCGAGCAGTTCGAGGGCTCCCCGGTAGGCCTCGGGAAAGGCGCACAAAGTAAAGGTGGGATAGCGCTCCATGAACCCATATGTGTAGCGAGAAGGCCTCACCACCACCTGCGCAAAGGGCCTATCCCACATCTGGCCGATGCTGCCCCAGGCTACGGTCATGCTGTTGAAGTGGCCTGCCCGAAAATCCCCAGAGGTGAGCAGGAGCCACCTGTTCGTCCACAGGTCAATCGCCTTGAGGCAGAGGTCGTCTGGAGGGATGGGCACACGCGCGTTCATGCATCTGCCTCCGGCAGTGCTTCGACAAAGGAAATGAGCTGGGCGGCGCGTTGCTGCACGGTTGCCGTTTCCGCCTCCACTTCTTTGACGAACTTGTTCTCCTCGTATTTGCCTATCACCGCCTCAAAGTCTCGGTCGCGTTCGTCCACGCTGCCGTCCAGGCCATAGCCGATGCGGCTGCGCTCGGAGAACTCTTTGCGCGCATCCTCCAGCACCAGGGCGTTGAAGCGCGCCACGCTCTCCTGCCACTTGCGCAGCATGTCCACGAGCTGCGCCTTGCTGAGGCGGGGGAAGGCCGTGCCCAACCTCTTCTCGATGAGGTCGACGCACCAACCCCAGGCCAGACCGTCATAGTCCTCGTGCAGGGCCTTGAGGCGGGTGCGCAACTCTTCCAGGCTGCGCACCTGGCCGGCAGTGACTGCGGCGATGAGCTTCTCCACAGCCTGTCGCGGGGCGAGCATGCCGGCCATGTCGATCCAGCGGCCGATGGCCTCAGGACGGGGTTTGTGCAGGGCGGCGAGCAGCTCCTGGTAGGAGCGAGCATCGCGATGGGCCTCAAGGCGCTTGGCGAGCTCCTCACCCAGGTAGATGTGCACGGCCATCTCGTACTGTTCTATCGCAGGTGGTATCTTGGCGCGCTTGATGTGCACGCCGGCGTACTGCGCGAACGGCTGCTCAGCAGGCGTTGCCGCCTCCAGTTCGCCCAGGCGTTCCATGCCCACAAGGATGCGGCCCACTGTGTACGGACTGAACAAGGCAAAGTTGATCAGGTCGCGTTTGTCCGGGTCGCGGCGCCGGTCGCGGCGCGGCCACTTGGCACTATCGCGACGCGTGCCCACCGTGCACAGGTTCATGGCCGGCATGAGCAGGCTCTTTCCCTCCGCCTCCAACATGTAGGAAAAGGGGAACTCGGAGGTGTCAAAGTTCGCATAGTGTTTGCCGATGACGCCGGTAAAGGCCCCGACGCGGCATGGCCACATCATGTAGGAAAAAGAACCTGTCTTTGCGCCCCGTCCCAAAATGCCCTGATGCACGGGGCCCAACTTGTACATGTGGTTGCTCTGGTTCGAGCCGCTGCCGGCGTTGTAGAAGGAGAACATGCCGGCAATGAGCAGGGTGGATTTGTGATGGGTGACAGTGTACGGGCCGGCGAAGACGCTCACCGCCTCGCCGTGGAAGCACTCACAGTTGGCGAAAAAGCCCGAGTTCTCCGCCGAGAACTGCTTGCCGATGCGCACGCCCTGGCCCACGACGCACTTGTCCACGATTGCCGCGCCGTCGATGTGGGCGCCGGAGAGCACGATGAACTTCTTAGCAATGACCCCCTGGCCGATAAGGACCGGGTCGTGCTCATTGCTCGCTATGGTCCCCTCTTCGAGGTGCAAGGCGCCCATTATCGTCGCGTGCGGGCCGATGGCCACGTTGCGAATGGTGAGGCAGTCGGTGATGCGCGCACCTTCGCCGATGGCACCCCGGTCGGACTTGGTTGCTGACACCTCCTGGTCGACAAGCTCGTACAGCTTAGCAATGAGCTCGTGGTTGTGGCGGTAGGTGACGATGAGGTAGGCGATCTGGGCCGTAATTCCCCGGAAGAGCGGTTTCTCCCGACCGCCTGCCTCGTTGAGTACCTGGATGCGCACACCGTTGCCAAAGGTTGTCTCGCCCGTGACCGTCAAGCAGCCCACATTCTCGATAGCCACCCGGTCGGCCACGTCGTAGCGGGCCAAGCTCCGCACATCGGCAATGTAGCAGTTGGCGCCGATGGTGCAATCCTGCAGCGAGGAGCGATAGACCCCGCACGGCTTTCGTATGCCTTCATGCAGGTCCACCCAGTCGTCGAAGGTGCCCAGACGCACGCGTCCTGCAAAGGTCGTCTGCTGCACGCAGCGGGGGTCAAAATCCGGCGCCACCTCCACGGCCCTCCAGTCCTCGGCGCGGCAGCCTTGTTTCTCTAAGAGGCGGATCTCTGCGGCGGAAAGGTTGCGATAAGGCATGGCTGAACCCTCTACTACAGCTCAGGCAGGGTGGCCAGCGCCTGTGCTTCGATGTCGCGGAAGTACTTGACGGTGCCCACGCGCAGCTCCATGGTGGCCTCCTCGTCGCAGGCGATGATGCCATGGGGGTGCAATTGCAACATGGAGACGGTCCACATGTGGTTGACGCCCTCTTCGACTGCCCTGCGCAAGGCCCGCGCCTTTGAGTAGCCGCTGACGATGATCAATACCTCGCGGGCGTCCATCACGGTTTTTACGCCAACGGTCAGCGCCGTCTTGGGGACCTTGTTCACGTCATTGTCGAAGAAGCGGGCGTTCGCCTTCCTCGTGTCCAGGGTCAAGGTCTTGATGCGGGTGCGCGAGCCGAGCGACGAGCCGGGCTCGTTGAAAGCGATGTGGCCGTCCGGTCCGATGCCCCCCAAGAAGAGGTCGATGCCCCCGACGCGCTGGATCTTAGCCTCGTACGCATCGCACTCCTTCTGGAGGTCGGGCGCGTTGCCGTTAAGGATGTTGATGTTGCCGCGGGGGATGTCGATGTGGTCGAAAAGGTGCTCGTACATGAAGCGGTGGTAGCTCTGTGGGTGGTCCTCAGCGAGCCCCACGTACTCATCCATGTTGAAGGTGATTACGTTCTTGAACGAGACCTTGCCCTCCTTGTGGAGCTGCACCAGGTGCCGGTAGGTGCCGATGGGCGACGAGCCGGTGGGCAGACCCAAGACAAACGGCTTTCTCTTTGTCGGCCTGGCGTGATTAATCTTGCTGGCCACGTAGTAGGCTACCCACTTGCTCAGCCTCTCATAGTCGTCGAAGATGAGAAGCCGCATAAGCCGTTCCTCCTTTGTTGTTGCTAATGCTGTCCTCCCTCGAACTGGAGAGAGGGAGGGACTGACAATTCCTCAAAGCGGTTCAGCTTAACGTTCTTGACGGTTTGTTCGGGACGAAAGACTCGTCCGTTCATGGCGATGTAGACGCCCTCGGGGAGGGTCTGCACGGCCATGATGGCGCAGCCGATATTGAACACGGCGTCGGTGAGGCGGAAGCGCGCGGGCTGCATGGCCCCGCTCAGAACAATGACTTTGTCGGGGATTCCCTGCAAGAGGCGCGCCGTTTCGATCATGGTGTCGGTGCCGTGGGTAATGACGAAGTGGCGGTGGACCTTGTCGCGCACGACCGCCTCCCGGATGAGCTGGCGGTCCTCCTCGGTCATGTCCAGGCTGTCCTTGCGCATGAGCTGCTCGATCTCATAGTCGAGCACTACGTTGGCCTCCTTGAGGACCTCGGCGATCTGTGGATCGCCCACCTGGAACTCGCTCTTCCGGTCGAAGTAAATCTTGTCGATGGTGCCACCTGTGGTGAGAATCTTGATCTTCATGCTCATTCTCTTGCTGACCTGCCAACCGTCACGTAAGAAGCGGGCCTATTTGCCCTGGGCCGTGCCGGAAAGAGGTCTCGACGTCGTCTCTTGGCATTGGTGCTGTTTCGCCGCAGGGCTTCCTCTTGGGCCCAGGCTTGCTCCCTCCCGGCGGCGGGGACGAGCATGTGCCTCTATAGGCCCGGGCACTTTCCAACCATTGCCTCAGACCCGGAGGGAACTGCACCGCCGGGGAGCCGCCTGTCCACGTGAGGCTTAGATTTTAGCAAAATCCTGCTTGATTATCAAGCGGAAAAAGAGTCTCCCGGGGCATCGTCACTACTGCCAGTAGAGGCGACGAAGATTCTGGCGGCGCCAAAGGCCAGGCTCTCCACACGCAGTACCGTGAAGCCTGCTTGCGCGAGGAGCCGGCTGAACTCCTGTGGTGCAGGGAAGGAGAAAATGGCGTCAGATAGATAGCGATAGGCGCGCCGCTGGCCAGAAAGCAACCCGGCGAGGGTGGGCATGACGTAGCGGCAATAGACCCGGAAGAGCAGGCGCAGTGGCGGCTTGTCAGGTACCCCAGCCTCCAGGATGACCAGCCGGCCGCCCGGCACCAGCACGCGCCGCGCTTCGCCGAGGGCTTGGAGGCGATCGGCAAAGTTGCGGATGGCAAACGCCATGGTGACCGCGCCGAAGAAACGGTTCTTGAACGGTAGGCTGTGAGCCATTGCCTGGCAGAAGTGGACGCAAACAGGCCGCCTGAGGGCCTTGACCTTCCGTCTGCCGCGCCACAGCATCTCTTCTGCCGCATCGATGCCCACGAGATGGTGGGGCGCGCTTGGCAGCCTGGACAGGGCCAATAGCTGGTCACCTGTTCCGGTGGCGACGTCCAGCACCCCAAGTCTTGCCAGCGAGCCGCACCAGGCGGCAGCCGTGCGGCGCCAGCCTTTGTCTTGCCCGAACGAGATGAGGCGATTGAGCAGGTCGTAACAGGGCGCGATGAGCCCAAAGAGCCCAGGAGGTGGGGTAACCCCTTGCCTGGTGCCCGATCGCTTGCATGCGCGGGGCAAGTGCTGCACCTTGTTTCTGCCTGCCTTCAGGGCGTGATTTGGCCGCTGTGGCTGAGGTGCAATGCAGACTCGCGCCACAGGTCGAGGCCGGAGCCCATCACCAGATCCGCCTTAAGGTCGTACTTGACCGGCTGCTTTGAGGTCAACCCCGAGAAAAGCGCTTGCCCCACTTTGACAAGGTCTACGGTCACTGGCACAGTAAAGTCGGCGGTTCCGTGCGCGGGGAGCTGCAGGTTCTGGAGGACGCCGTTAGCCGGAACCTCGTCGTGCAGGGTGAGCGCATAGCTGAGCTGGTTGATGTTGAACCCCAAGGAGTTGGGGTTGCGCACGCGCACGCGGAGCCCTATCTCGGCACTGGTCAGCCCTACCATTTTGGCGCTGACCCCTTCGACCGTCAACGCCGGCAGCTTGAGGAGCGGAACGCGATGGCTCACGTTCATGGGAAGTTTCTTGCGCCCCAGCACCGGGAGGTCACACCACAAATTGGCGGTTACTCCCAAGTCGGTGCTGTCCTGCGCGCGCAGGTTCTGCAGCGTATCGAAGAGCTCGGCGAAGCGTAGGGCGACGGGGACCTCCACCACGCTCTCTGCCTGGCCCTGCACGGTCAGCGCCTGTTCCTGGGTGCCAGAGAAAAGGGGCGTGCCCCCCAATTTGAGCTGGTAGTCGTAGCCAGCCAGCGTCAGAGCCACCGCATTGGGATTGTGCACGGCGACCTGCACGGCCAGGCCCAGTTGCTCGAAAGAAAGGGAGGTCAGACGCACCCCTCTTACCGTCGCAGTGGGCTCTTTCATGCCGATGGTCTTGAGGGCGGCGCAGCCGCTCAGCAGGCCTGAGGCTACCAAGGCCACCATGCCCGCTCGTGCTGCCCAAGGGCTCCGCGCCTGCTCGCTCCAGAGGCCACCAATAACGTGCCTGTACATGGCCAAACCCTCCCTTTTGCAAGTCCTCGGTCGTGAACTCCCCTTTGTGTGAGCGACACGCTTGTGGCCCCGCAGTCAGCGCAGACGGAGGCTGCCATCCTCCCGGGCGGCGAATCCCTCGCGCACCAGGGCGTCTGCGATGCGTGCCACGCGCTCCTCCGGTTGCTGCAACGCGGCGGCGAGGCCTGCTATGCTCAACTGCTCGCCGGCAAGAAGCAACCGCAACATTTGGCCCCGCACCTGGCGGTCGGAGCCGGCAAAGCCACTCTGTGGCCGGTAGGATGCACTACGCCGCGCCAGATTACCCGCCCTCTTCTTGAGCATCACCCCGTAATCCATCAGCGCAGAGTACCAGAGCCGGGGATTGCCCCGCTCCAGGGTGGCGGCGACCAGAGGGAGAATCTCCGCATCCGGCACCTTCTCTTCCTGCGGGAAGAAGAAATGGATGAACACAGTGCGAATGTTGGTCTCCACAAAGACCGTCGGCATATTGAAGGCAAAGGCGCAGATGGAAGCAGCCGTAGCCGGCCCTATGCCCGGCAAGGTCGCCAACAGGGCCTCATCGCGGGGGAGTGTTCCCCCGTGCTCTTTCACGAGCAGGTGGGCGGCTCGCTGGAGAGCGAGAGCTCGCCTGTTGTACCCTAAGCCCTGCCAGGCAGCTACCACCTCGGCCACCGTGGCGCCGGCCAGGGCGCGCAGAGAAGGGAACCGAGAAATGAACTCGGGATAGATGCGCAGCACGCGCTCCACCTGGGTCTGCTGCAACATCACCTCAGAGACGAGGATGTGGTAGGGCTCCGTGGTGCGTCGCCAGGGCAAGTCGCGCCCGTGGCGTCGATAGTAGGCCAAGATGACTTGCCGAAAATCGGCCACCTGCTTGGCGGAAAGCGGCGCGCCTGGACCGTTGCTGACTGGCGCATCAGAAGGTTGCAAGTCCAAACTCTCTCCGCTCATCTCATTGCACCACGATGAGGGCGCCTTCGCCCCGCTCGCGGACACGTCCCACGATGGCAGCCGTTGCTACACCGCGCTGGCGGAGCTCTTCCATCAGGCGCGGCACTTTCGCTTCGGCCACGGCGATGAGCAGGCCGCCGGAGGTCTGGGCATCGTTGAGCACTAAACGCTGGCTCTGGGAAACGTGCGAAGCATAGCTCACCTGTGGAGCAGTGAAGCGCTCATTGTCCTTGCTGCCGCCTGGCACTACGCCGGCGGTGGCCAGCTCCATTACGCCGGGCAAGATGGGTACCTCCGCGGCAAGAAGCTCAGCCGCTGTCTGCGAACCGTTCATCATCTCCAAGAGGTGGCCCAGCAACCCAAATCCCGTGACGTCGGTACAGGCGTGCACGCCCACGGTCATCATGGCCTCGGCCGCCGCGCGATTCAGTTCCACCATGGTGCGGTAGAGCAGCTCGGCCTGCTCCTTCGACAAGAGTCCCTGCTTGAGGGCAGTGGAGAGGATGCCGGTGCCCAAGGGCTTGGTCAAGACGAGCACGTCACCGGCTCTTGCGCCGCGGTTGGTGACCACCGCGCGCGGGTCAACTACCCCGGTCACTGCCAGGCCGAATTTCGGCTCGGTGTCATCGACGGTGTGCCCGCCGACGATGGCGATTCCCGCCTGCTCGGCCACTGCGGCGGCCCCGCGCAGGATGTGCTGCAGCACTTCCAACGGCAAGCGATTGCTGGGAAAGCCCACCACATTGAGGGCAAAGAGCGGCTTAGCGCCCATGGCGTAGGTGTCGCTGAGGGAATTCGCTGCGGCAATAGCCCCGAACTGGAAGGGGTCGTCCACGACTGGCGTGAAAAAGTCGACCGTTTGCACCAGCGCAGTGTGCTCGTCAATTCTGTAGACGGCGGCATCGTCGGAGGTCTCCGGGCCGACCAGCACGTTGGGGTCGGTAGGCAGAGGCATGCTGCGCAGCACCTGCTCCAAAAGCTGTGGCCGGAGCTTGCAGGCGCAGCCGAGCCCATGGGTGAAGCGAGTGAGGCGCACCTCTTCGCCGGCAGAGACCACCACGGGCCTGCGCGCCGAGAGGCGTTCCACCACCGACACCACTTGCTCCACTGCCTGGTCGATTTGGGCGGCAGTCGTGTAGCGTCCAGTGGAGAAGCGGATGGTGCCCATGGCATAGTCGGTTGGCACGGCCATAGCGCGCAGCACGTGAGAAATCTCCACACTGTCGCTGTGGCAGGCGGCACCAGCCGAAGCAGCCACCCCGGTGAGCTCTGCCAAAATGGTATTTGCCTCAAGACCTGGGAAGCTGATGCTCGCCGTGTTGGGCAAGCGTTGCTCAGGGTGGCCGTTCACGCGCAGCTGGGGGAGGCGCCTGACGAGCTCCTTCTCCAACCTGTCGCGCATGGCACGCATGTGCGCCGCGTAGGTCGGCAGGTGCTGTTCCACCAAGGCACACGCCTCGCCGAGCCCCACGATTTCCACGACGTTCTCCGTGCCCGGTCGACGATTCAGCTCCTGGCCGGCGCCGTGCATGAACTTGGCAAGGTCCACGCCGGTGCGCACGCAGAGCGCGCCGACGCCTTTTGGTGCATACAACTTGTGCCCAGCCACCGACAGGAGGTCGACTCCCAGTTCGTCGACCTTCACGGGTATCTTGCCCACGGATTGCGCGCAATCGCTATGCACCAGCACGCCGTGGCGATGGGCGACCTCGGCGATGGCCGCAATCGGCTCTATGGTGCCCACTTCGTTGTTGGCGTGCATGATGGTCACCAGCACCGTCTGCGGAGTGATGGCCTGTTCCAGCTGCGCCACGTCCACTAGGCCGTCCTGGTCGACCGGCAGGTAGGTGACCGTGTAACCCTGCCTCTCCAAGAACCGGCAGACCTCGGTCACTGCTGGGTGCTCCACCTGTGAGGTGATGATGTGGTGCCCCTTGTGCCGATGGGCGTAAGCCACGCCGAGGATGGCCATGTTGTTGGACTCTGTGCCGCCGGAGGTGAAAATGACCTCCTCCGCCCGGCAGCCCAGCATTGCGGCCACCTGTGCCCGGGCGCGTTCGACGCCCTTCTTGGCGGCCACGCCGTAGGCATGGGCACTGGACGGGTTGCCAAAGTCGCGCTGGATGTACGGCAGCATCGCCTGTGCCACTGCCGGGTCGATGGGAGTGGTGGCGTTGTTGTCGAGGTAGATGGGGAGGTGCTCTTGATTCATGACCAACTCAGCTGCACATGTGGCCGACTTACCCCCTCAGCTGGCCGGGTGCGCCGTGAACTGCTTCACGGGGAGAGAAAGCTCCATTCCTGCGGCTAACCAGCATCGAAGGCCGCGTCACACGCCGGCCAGGGGCGAGCCGGTCACTTTCTTGCAAACCCATTCCAGAGAAAGTCGCCTTGGTGCGTGGCGAGCTCATCCGAAGCGGTAGTGCTTGCGCACGTCCTTGTGGATCTTCCAGGTGCAGGACATCCCTTGCGGGAAGACGACCAGGTCGCCCTTGCCAATCTTGACCGGCTCGCCGCCCTCCGGGGTGACGGTCACCTCGCCTTCCAGGAAGTAGCACGTCTCTTGTTCCTCATAGAACCACGGAAACTCGGAAGCCTCTCTTGTCCAGATGGGCCACCTCTTCACGCCCAGCTTCTCCAGGGTTTCTGGAGCAGGATTGTGGGTCACGGAGATTGTGCTCATCTTTCCTCCATCTTGCTCACTGGGGGCAACTGTTCACTTCGGCACGCGATAGCGATCGCCGCTGTCGCGCACGATCTGCCGGTACCAGCTCTCCGGATAGCCGGGATGCTTCACATGCCCCAGCTCATCCTTCACATTGCCGTCCAGGTATTTGTAGATGAGGAACTCCCCTAACGTCTTCCAGCGTGCTACGGTTGCCTCGGCTTCGCGCACCGAGTACTGCGTCAAGTAGTCGACCGCCAGGCGTGGCGAAGTCTGGTACAAGGCCAGCGCCGCCTTTTCCACCTCGGGTTGCGCCGCCAGGAACTTGCCCTCCAGCTCCCGCTGCACCTTCTGAATGTCCTGGATCATGTCGCAGTAGCGGGAGTAGGCATAGTTGGCGACAAAGTTGAACACCCAGAAGGCAGAGTCCCAGCTGAACTGGTCAAAGGAGCCTGTGCCCACCGCGTAGCTCTTCGGCACTTCGCTAATGCCGCAGTAGATGGGCACGTAAACAGTGCTATAGGTGTCGTCCACGCCGAACCAGAACACGCCGCCAATGGGGTTGGGCAGCCAGGAACGCGCCTGGGCGATGAAGGAAAAGCCGGTCTGCTGGGTGGAGATGGCCCGTTCGTTGAAGTAGCGGACGCTGTCCACCACCCAGGTGAGCGGCCGCCAGCGGTAGGGCAGACCGTAAGGTCCAGCGCCCACGCCCAGGGAGAGGTCGAACTCGGTGCCCTCGAAGTGGTCGCGCATGAGCTCCATGACGTCGCGCACGCTGAGCTTCTTAGCGGGCTTGATCCACAGCGGCAGGGGCTCGGCGCTCACGTCGCCACGCACATAGTCCAGCGCAAAGTGCTGCGAAGGGGCAGCACGCCGGAAAAAGCTCCACACGCGCGCCTCGCAGAAGCGCAACGCGCCGAAATCGGCAGGGGCATAGGCCTCGGCAAAGCTGAACTCCTCGTCCTTGCCGCTGAAATAGCCCTTTTCCCGCGCCAGAGAAATGACATCTTTCGCATACAGGCAGTTTTCCTTGTCTTTGAGCGGAAACCGCCGGATGCGGGGATAGTTCGCATGTGCGGTGATGTAGCCGTCCGGCACGCGGCGGGCCACCCAGACGGCCCCCTTGTTGTCCGGCCCCTTGCCGATCATGTCCATGATCCAGACCTCATTGGGGTCGGATATGGAGAACGACTCGCCGGAGCTGCAGTAGCCATATTCGGCCACCAGCTCAGTCATCACCTTGATGGCCTCACGCGCAGTGGTGGCCCGCTGCAGGGCGATGTACATCAGGCTGCCATAGTCGAGGACGCCCTTCGGATCGCGGAGTTCTTCACGCCCGCCCCAAGTGGTCTCGCCGATGGCCACCTGATACTCGTTCATGTTGCCGACCACCGCATAGGTCCGTGGCACCTGTCTGATCTTGCCGAGATATTTGCCGGTGTCCCACTCATAGACCTCGAGCCAGCTCCCTGGCAAATGTGTGGCCGCCGGGGTGTAGTAGAGCTCGCCGTAGAGCTCGTGGGAGTCGGCAACGTAGGTGATCATCGTGGAGCCGTCGGTAGTGGCCCCTTTGCTGATGAGAAAGTTCGTGCACGCCTGCGCAAGAGGCGCAGCACCGAAGGCGAGAACGAGGGTGACTGGCAGAATTGCTCTGTGCCTGGTCCGCATCCTTTGCTTCTCCTTGTCTGTTCTGGTCAATGGAAGATTGCCAAGAAAACCCCTGCCGCGACTGCCGAGCCGATGACCCCCGCCACATTGGCAGCCATGGCGTGCATGAGCAGGTGATTGTCGCGATCGTAGCGCTGGGCGAACTGGTGCACCACCCGCGCCGAGTCGGGAACTGCCGAGACCCCAGCGGCGCCAATCAGGGGATTGACTGGGTCTTTGGAGAGGGCGTTCATGAGCTTGCCGAAGAGCACGCCCCCAGCAGTGGCGATGATGAACGAGAGCAAACCCAGCGCGAATATGCCCAAGGACTTGGGTGTGAGAAAAACCCGTGCTTGGGTGCTGGCGCCCACCGAGAAAGCGAGGAGAATGGTGCAAATATCCAGCAGGGCGGTGCCCGCAGTCTTGGCCAGACGGCCGGTCACCCCGCTTTCCTTGAGGAGATTGCCCAGCATGAGCATGCCCACCAGGGGTAGGGAGCCAGGTGCCACCAGGGTTGCCACCAGCAGTACCACGATGGGGAAGATGATCTTTTCCCGCTGGCTGACGGGCCGCGGCGGCTTCATGCGAATAAGCTTCTCGTTGCGCGTGGTCAGCAAGCGCATGACGGGCGGCTGAATGAGGGGCACCAGGGCAATGTACGAATAGCCGGCAATGGCGATGGGCCCAAGAAGGTGGGGCGCCAATAGCGAGGCCAAGAAGATGGAAGTAGGGCCATCTGCCCCGCCGATGATGCCGATGGAGGCAGCCTCCTTCGTGGTGAATCCCAGTGGGATGGCGCCGAAGAAGGTCAGGAAAATGCCCACTTGCGCAGCTGCGCCAAGGAGCACGGACTTGGGGTTGGAGATCAGGGAGGAAAAGTCGGTCAACGCGCCAATCCCCAAGAAGATGAGCGGCGGCAACACACCAGAGGTCACCCCATAGTAGAAGAGGCTAAACACGCTGTTCTGCGGAAAGCCATTGCTCACCGTGTCGTACACGCCAAGGGGCATACCAGCGCCATAGGGCATGTTGCCCACGATGATGCCAAAGCCGATGGGCACCAGCAGCAGCGGCTCGTACTTTTTGGCAATGGCCAGATAGATGGCCACACAGCCGACGACAATCATCAGGAGGTTGCCCACTTCGATGTTGGCAAAGCCGGTGGTGCGCAGCAACTTGAAAAAGAGCTCCATCCTATCCCTCCACCGGTTTGAGCAGGACGAGCACGTCCCCCTGGTTGACAGAATCCCCTTCCCGGAAGCGCACGTCGATGACCACGCCCTCAGTCTGCGAGGTAACTTCGTTTTCCATCTTCATGGCCTCCAGGATGGCCACGGCCTGACCGCGCCTGACCACGTCGCCATCGCGCACGAGGATCTCGAGGATGAGCCCAGGCAAAGGAGCGGCGATGGCATAGTCGCTGCCGACCGTCTTCGGGCGATGGATGGGCGAACCAGGGGCAACGCGCTTGGCTGGGGCGAACACAGGCACCTGCGGCTCCAAGGCCGAAGGAGGCGGCGCAGGCGCAGGCCGTACCTCGGCGAGCTGCTCACTGCCCAAGTCCTTGAGCGCCACCTTGTAGGGCTTGCCGTCGACGGCAATGGTGGCCTCCTGTGGGCCAAAGTCGCTGATAACGACCGTGTACTCTCTTCCTTCGATCTCCAATACCAGTTTCTTTTCCTTCATCTCCTCTTACCTCGCAGGGCGCTGGCGTTGCCCGTAGCGGAAACCGACCTTCCAACCGGTGCGCACATCGCCGCGTTCAAAGGTGACTGCGCTCTCGGGAACTTCCAGGTGCAGGCGCCGGTAGAGCTCCACGGCGATGCCGATTGCCAGCAGGTGTTCGCGGGGCACCTCGGCCGCTGGCGCCGTTACCACCGCCCCCTCTGGGGCCGCCGCGGCTTCCGGGCGGCGCTTCGCTATGATCACGAACCAGTTGAACAGGGAAATAGCTAACCAGATGAGCGTCAGGCCGGCAAAGACCACTGCCATGCCCGCAGCGGCGATTACCAATCCTTCGGAGAGGTTGTGACTTCCCAACATTGACTTGCCTACAAGGGAATGTTGCCGTGCTTCTTGGGCGGGTTCTCATCCCGCTTGTTCTTGAGCATCTCCAGGGCCTTGATGAGCTCGTAGCGCGTCACCTTCGGCTCGATGACCTCGTCGATCATACCGCGGCTGGCAGCAACGTACGGGTTGGCGAACTTTTCCCGGTATTCCTGGATCTTCTCTGCTAACTTCTTCTCCGGGTCCTCTGCCGCCTGGATCTCCTTGGCGTAGATGATTTCGCTCGCCCCTTCCGGCCCCATGACGGCAATCTCTGCCGTGGGCCAGGCGTAGATGATGTCACCGCGCAGCTGCTTGGAGTTCATGACGCAGAAGGCACCGCCGTAGGCCTTGCGCGTGATCACGGTGATCTTGGGCACGGTGGCCTCGGCATAGGCGTAGAGCATCTTTGCGCCGTGGGCGATGATGCCGTTGTACTCCTGAGCCGTGCCGGGCATGAAACCGGGCACGTCCTCGAAGGTGATCACCGGGATGTTGAAGCAGTCGCAGAAGCGAACAAAGCGCGCCGCCTTCACCGAAGCCTTGCAGTCCAGCACCCCGGCCAGATGCTTGGGCTGATTGGCCACAATGCCCACCGAACGACCGTTCAAACGGCCGAAGCCGATGATGAGATTGGGCGCGAACAGCTCCTGCACCTCCAGAAATTCGTTGTTGTCCAGCACCGTCCTGATGATGGCCTTCATGTCGTACGGCTTGTTCGGGCTCTCCGGGACGATGTAGTTGAGCTCCTCGCTCAGGCGGTCGGTGGGGTCGTTGTTGGGGATGACCACCGGCTCTTCCATGTTGTTCTGCGGCAGGTAGCGCAACAGGGTGCGGATGCCCTCGAACAGGCTATGCTCGTCGTCAAAGGTAAAGTGGGTGATGCCGCTCTTGGTGGCATGCACATCCGCGCCGCCCAGCTCGTCAGCCGAGACCTCCTCATGCGTCACCTGCTTGACCACCTTGGGCCCGGTGAGGAACATGAACGAGGTGCGCCGCACCATGAAGATAAAGTCGGTAAGCGCCGGCGAGTAGACGGCCCCACCTGCCGCCGGACCAACCACTGCGCTTATCTGCGGGATTACGCCGGAGTAGAGCACGTTGCGCAGGAAGATGTCGGTATAGCCTGCAAGGGCGTCCACCCCTTCTTGAATGCGGGCGCCACCCGAGTCGTTGATGCCGATGATGGGGGCGCCCACCTTAGCGGCCATGTCCATGACCTTGACCACCTTTTCGGCCACCACCTGCGACAACGAGCCGCCGTAGACGGTAAAGTCGAAGGAGTAGACGAACACTAGGCGGCCGAAGATGCTGCCGTAGCCGGTGATGATGCCGTCACCAAAGACCTGTTTGTCCCCCAGGCCCACCTGGCTGGTGGTGGAGGTGCGGAACATGTCCAGCTCTTCGAAACTGTTCTTGTCCAGGACCAGGCTGATGCGCTCGCGGGCGGTCAGCTTCCCCTTGGCGTGCTGTTTCTCGATGGACTCGATGCCGCCGCCCAGGCGGGCGATCTCTTGCTTCTGCTTCAGTTCGAGAATTTTGCGCTCAATGCTCATGACTTTCTCCCCGGTGCTGGCAGATTTCGGTCAGCACCTTGCCTGAAGAACTGGGGTGGATGAAGGCGATCTCTGTCCCATGGGCCCCACGGCGCGGGGTCTGGTCTAGCATCCGTACCCCGTGTTGCTGCAAATGGGCGATTTCGGCGACAATGTCGTCACTTTCATAGGCCACATGGTGCAGGCCTTCGCCGCGCTTTTCCAAGAAAGAGGCGATGGGGCTATCGGCGCTCAGCGGCTCCAACAGTTCGATGGTAGCCTCTCCCACCTTGAACATGGCGACCCGGACCTTCTGTTCGGGCACTTCTTCGATGGCCTGCAACGGGAGTTGCAGCACCTCGCGGTAGAAGGGCAGGTGGTTATCCAAGGAACGAACGGCGATGCCGATGTGGGCGATCTGTTTGATCATGGTCGTCTGTGCTCCTGCCAGAATTGCTGAAGACCTTCGCGCACCAGGGTGTAGGGGCCGCAGCGTCGTTCGGCGACGCATTGCACCCAGTCCTGCAAGCGCCCCTCCAGGTCGAGAACGGCGTTCGCTTTCTCCTGGACCTTGGCGGCGACGAGGCGCTGCAACTCGCGGGCGATGCGCTCCCGCCGGCGCTGAGCTAAGGCCCCGTTTGCCACAAGGGTGGCATGGTAAATTTCCAAGGCTGCCACGAGCTCGTCGATGCCCTCGTTGTTCAGAGCAGAGGTCATCACGATGGGGCGCGGTGATTGTGCTCGCTCCTGCGCAAGGCCCAGCACGTACTCCACCTGTGCGCGCACCTTTGCTGCTTCCGGCTTGTCGCTCTTGTTGACGACAAAGATGTCGCCGATCTCCATGATGCCTGCCTTGAGGGCCTGGATCTCATCGCCTAACCCTGGCACCAGGACTAAGACGACGATATCGGCCAGCTCCATGACCTCGATTTCGCTCTGGCCCACACCCATGGTCTCCACCAGGACGCGATCGAAGCCGGCAGCATCCAGCACCTTGATGGCGTCGGCGGTGGCGCCGGCCACGCCGCCTAGATGACCGCGGGAGGCCATGGAGCGGATGAATACGCCGCTGTCAGTAGCGTGATTTTGCATCCGCAGGCGGTCGCCAAGGATGGCCCCCCCTGAAAAAGGAGAACTGGGGTCCACGGCGATGACCCCCACGCGCCGGCCCTGGGCCCTTTCCCGCCAGATGAGGCGGTCCACCAGGCTGCTCTTGCCTGAACCAGGCGGCCCGGTGATACCCAGGACCAAGGCGCGGCCACAGTGCAGGCTCAGGGCGTCAGTGAGCGACTCCTTCTCGGGGTGGTCGTTCTCGATCCAGCTCATCGCCCGGGCGACGGCCACGGTCTCGCCCGCTAACACGCGTTCGGCTAAGCTCATCTGCCCTCGACCCGTGCCCGGTTGCCCTCGATGAACTCGATGACTTTGGACATGGGTGTGCCCGGGGTGAAGATCGCCTCCACGCCTTGCGCGCGCAGGAAGGGGATGTCGCCTTGCGGGATGATCCCCCCGCCAAACACGATTATCTGCTCGCCACCCCGTTCGCGGAGCAGCTTCACCACTTCCGGAAAGAGCTCGTTGTGTGCCCCGGAAAGCAGGCTGAGCCCCACAAAATCCACATCTTCCTGGATGGCCGCGTTGGCTATGGCTTCGGGCGACTGGCGGATCCCCGTGTAGATGACCTCGTAGCCGGCATCCTTCAGGGCGCGGGCCACGTACTTGGCACCTCGGTCGTGGCCGTCAAGTCCGGGTTTGGCAATGAGTATGCGGATCTTTTTCTTCGCCATCGCACGTTCCTCAGAGCACCACGGTTTCCTGGTATTCGCCGAACTCCTGCCTGAACACGTCACAGATCTCGCCTAAGGTGGCATAGGCGCGGGCAGCATCCAGCACAAAGGGCATCACATTGACCTCTGGCTGGCGGGCTGCCTGGCGCAGGGCGGCCAGCGTGGTTCGCACCACCTCGTTGTCGCGTTGCGCCTTTACCTCGGCCAGCTTCTTGACCTGGACCTGCTGCAGGCTGGGGTCCACGCGCAGGATGTTCTCGGGCGGTGCTTCGTCGATGACGTAGGCGTTCACGCCCACCACAATCCGCTCGCCTCTTTCCACCTCGCGCTGGTAGCGGTAGGCTGCCTCCTGAATCTCGCGTTGGACGTAACCCTTCTCGATGGCAGCCACCATGCCGCCCATCTTGTCGATCTCGTCGAGGTACTTCCACACCTCGCTCTCGATGGCATCGGTGAGGGCTTCCACGTAGTAGGAGCCTGCCAGCGGGTCGACCGTGTTGGTCACGCCGGATTCGTGGGCGACGATCTGCTGCGTGCGCAGGGCGATGCGCACTGCCTCCTCGGTGGGCAGGCTCAGCGCCTCGTCCCGCGAGTTGGTGTGCAGACTTTGCGTGCCGCCCAGCACGGCAGCCAAGGTCTGGGTGGTTACACGAACCACGTTGTTGTCTGGCTGCTGCGCCGTGAGGGTGCTCCCCCCTGTCTGGGTGTGGAAGCGCAGCATCATCGACCTGGGGTCCTTGGCGGCAAAGCGTTCCTTCATGATTTTCGCCCAGATGCGGCGTGCCGCCCGAAACTTGGCCACCTCCTCGAACAGATCGTTGTAGGCATTGAAGAAAAAGGACAGGCGGCCGGCAAAACGGTCCACGTCCAGTCCGGCATCGAGCGCTGCCTGCACGTAGGTGATGCCGTTGGCGAGGGTAAAGGCCACCTCCTGCACAGCCGTCGCTCCGGCCTCGCGAATGTGATAGCCGGAGATGCTGATGGTGTTCCACCTGGGCACCGCGTGCGCGCAGTACTCGAAGATGTTGGTAATCAGCCGCAGCGAAGGCTTCGGCGGGAAGATGTAGGTGCCGCGTGCAATGTACTCCTTGAGGATGTCGTTCTGAATAGTGCCCTCAAGCTGGGAGGGCGGCACGCCCTGCTTTTCCGCCACGACGATGTAGAAGGCCAGCAACACACAGGCCGGCGCATTGATGGTCATGGAAGTGGATACCTTGTCCAGAGGTATGCCATCGAACAGGATCTCCATGTCCCGCAGCGTGTCGATGGCCACACCGACTTTGCCCACCTCGCCCCGGGCGCGCGGGTCATGCGAGTCGTAGCCAACCTGCGTGGGGAGATCGAAGGCCACCGAAAGGCCAGTCTGTCCCTGGCTCAACAGGTACTTGTATCTGGCGTTGGACTCTTCGGCAGTGCCAAAGCCGGCGTACTGGCGCATGGTCCACAGCCTGCCGCGATACATGGTCGGCTGCACACCCCGGGTGAAAGGATACTGGCCGGGAAAACCCAATTTCTCCTGGTATTCCTCCGGCGTCAGTGGCGTGGGCAGGTAGAGGCGGTCAACCGGAAGCCAGGAACCCGTAGAAAACGACGCCTTGCGCTCCGGGTGGGTTTGCAGCACCTTATTGAGGACCTTCTCTTCCCACTGCGCTCGTTCGGCATGCAAGAAGCGGTTGTCGTCCATCCCTTTGGGAACACCTCCGCGAAATGGCTACGTTTTGCCGATGACGGGTACTAAAGATAAGAAAATTTGGCAAAAGGAAACAGCACTTTTTTGGGGGGTGCCGGACTCTTGCGGGCGACTCATACTCACCGGCGGGAAAGGGAGGATGTGGCTGCCACGGCAATGAAGAAGACGAGCGCCTGTACCAGGATGATGGTGGGCCCACTTGGGACGTCCAAGTAGTAGGACACCACCAGGCCGACGACGGCACTGCTCATGCCGACGGCCACCGAAAGAAGGGTCATGTGGCGGAAGGTGCGGCCGAGCAGACGGGCCGCTGCGGCAGGCACAACAAGAAAGGCAGCAATGAGCACGATGCCCACCACCTTGATGGCCACCACCACGCTCACCGCAATGAGCAGGATGAGGAGGTAGTCGTCCATAGCAACAGGGAGGCGGTCGGCCTGCGCCAGCTCGCGGTCAAATGAGGCATAGGACCACCGCCGCCAGAGAGGGAGGGCCAACAAGGTGAGGAGCAGCACCCCGCCAGTCAGCCACAGGTCTGCATTGCTCACCGCAAGGATGGAGCCGAAGAGGTAGGTGAAGGCGTCCGCCGTATACTGCCTGCGCAAGAAAAGGAACAGCACGCCAAGGGCCATGGCAACGGAGAAAAAGATGCCCACTGCCGTGTCGCCGCCCAGCTTGGTGCGGTTGTGCACCCACGCAATGCCCAGGGCCACGAGCAAGGTGAACGGCACCGCCACCCAGAGGGGCTCGGTGTTGAGGAGAAGGCCGAGGGCCACCCCGCCGAACGCCGCGTGTGCCAAGCCACTGCCAAGGAAGCTCAGTCCCCGTTGCACCACAAAGACGCCGTAGTAGCTGGCGAGAAAGCCCACCAGCACTCCGCCCAGGAGGGCCCTCTGCATGAAGGGGAGCGAAAGGAGCTCAGCCATGGGAGTCCATGAGAAACTTTAGTTCGTGTGGATGGCCGACGTGGCCAAAAGCAGCGCGCAGATTGTCCTCGCGCAGCGCCTCCCGCGGCGGCCCAAAGCTGACTTGGGCGCGGTTGAGAAGCAACACCAAGTCGGCGTGGTGAGTGGCCGCGTGCCAGTCCTGGGTGACCATGAGCAGCGTTGCCACCGATTCCTCTTGGTACGCTTCCAGCATGTGGTACATGTCGGCCTCGCCGATGGCGTCGATGCCGGTGGCAGGCTCGTCGAGCATCACCAGCTTGGGGCGCCGCACCATGCTGCGGGCCAGATAGACCCGTTGCAGCTCGCCTCCTGAGAGTTTGGCTAAGGGGCGCTGCGCCAAGTGTGCGGCACCCACCCGGGCCAGGGCAGCCATGGCTTCCTCTCGGGCTTGCCGGCGGGGCGACCACGGCCAACGCCGGGTGACACCGGTCATCACCAGCTCGATGGACAACGCTGGAAAAGTGCGGTCCATGGTTTTCACCTGCGGCACATAGCCGATGAGCTCAGGAGGCACCTCATCGGGCGCCCGGCCCCAGATGCGCACCCGCCCGGTGGTCGGAGGCAAGAGCCCGAGCAGCACCTTCAACAATGTCGACTTGCCTCCGCCATTTGGCCCGACTATGGCCACGAAGGCGTTCTCGGGGATGGCCAGGTTCACGCCCGAAAGAGCCACGTGTTCGCCAAGACGCACGCTGAGGTTGTCCACTTCAACAGCCATCCTGCTCATCGCAGCACCCTTGCCAAGATGCGCGCGTTGTACCACAACAGTTGCGCGTAGGAGGTCCTGCCTTCCGCACCCCCGAGGGGGTCGAGCTGGACGATGGGAATGCCGGCAGCCTCCGCTACCGCGCGCGCGGGGTGGTCCGGAAGCTGTGGATGGGTGAAGATGGCCTTTGCGCCGGTAGTCTGGGCGAGGAGTCTCAACCGCTGGATGTCCCGGGCGCTCGGCTCGCTGCCGGCAGCGAGTTCTACCGTGCCCACCACTTCGATGCCGAAGCGGCGCAGGAAGTAGTTGAAGAACGGATGCGCCAAGATGACCCGTGCCCCGCGTACCTTGCTCAGCGCGGCGGCGAGCGCGGTCGTCAGACTGTCCAGCTGGCGGGTAAACATGGAGGCATTGCGACGATAGACGGCGGATCCGGCACGGTCCACCCTGCACAGCGAATCGACCAGCGCCGGGAGCATGGCGCGCACCAGCACGGGATCGGTCCAGAAGTGCGGGTCGACCCCCGTGTGGGAGTGTGCGTGCGGCGCCGGCTGAGGGCTGCCGTGGGTGCCCAGTCGGAGGAGCGAGTCCTGGGGGACCAGGGCGAGCAGCGAGAACTTGCGGGCACACGGCAATTCATCCGCCCAGTCGTCCAGGCCGGGGCCGCCGCTAAAGAGGGCTGTTGCCTCCTGTGCGGCACGGATGTCCGAAGGGCGAAGGTGGTGGGTGTGCGGAGATGCCCCAGGCGGCAAGAGAGCCCGCACCTGCGCCCGCTCGCCGACAACCTCTTCTAAGATGAAGCGGAAAGGCTGGATGGTGGTCACGTAGCTCACCTGCTGCGCGCCGGCAATGGCAACAAGCAAGGTACTTAAGACCACCGAGAGCGTTACCCGCATCGTACTTCCCTCCTTTTGGTTTGAAAAAGTACAAAACTTTTGCGGAAATGCAAGGGGTTTGTGTGTTGAAGCGCGCCGACGCGCAGGTTGGTCCTGCCAGCAGCTGGGGCTGGCGAAAACGGAGCGCCTCCGGTGGGTAACCATCAAGGGGGGACGACAGCAATGAACCCAGAAATTGTGTACGATTTCGGGCCAGCGTCGCCAGCAAGGGCAGGCCGGCGCGAGAAAGACCCTGGTCGCAGCGCGGGGGCAAACGCCGGGGTCGGGCGAAGTTTGTCTTGAAGCAACCGGAAGGCGGGGCAGGAGGAAGGAAACGCTGGCTGCGCCTTTTCGAGCGGGGGGCCTGCAATGAACACGCGCAGCGGAAGCAGGCACTTGCCTGACCTCTCCATCCAGCATCACATTTTCGCTTGATTCCCAAGCGGTAAATTGCTACATTACTGGCGCCAGTGGTGAAAGCCGGCTTTGCCACCTTAGCTCAGCTGGTAGAGCGGCTCACTCGTAATGAGCAGGTCGTCGGTTCGATTCCGACAGGTGGCTCTCATGAGCGGCTAAAGGGATGTGCTGGCAGTCGCGTGGTGCGTCGCGCCTGGAGGTGGAGGCATGCGTAAGAGAACTCTTGCAGTCGCCATACTTCTCTTTGCCCTCGTGGTGAGTGCGGCGGCGCACGGCGCCTCTCCCGGAACGACTGGCTACCAGTTCCTGCGCACGCACGTAGGTGCAAGGCCCAGCGCCATGGGAGGTACCTTCGTGGCCGTGCCCGGCGACGTCCACTGCCTCTTCTACAATCCGGCAGGACTGGCGGAAATTGGTAGCCGCAGCGCGACCCTCACCTACTTGAAGCACGTGCTCGACTTTCACTCTGGCTTTGTGGCGTACGCACAACCGGTGGCGCCGCGGACGGTCGCGGCGGTGGGCCTGAACTACATTAACTATGGCACATTCAAGAGGAGGGACGAGTTAGGACAGGAGCAAGGGGAGTTTGGTGCCGGCGGACTTTCGTTCGCTGCCGGTGCGGCCTACAAGGTCCTGCCGACCTTGCTCCTCGGCGCCGGGGTCAAATTGGTGTGCGCCTCTATTGATCACTATCGCTCCAGCGCGCTGGTGGCGGACGCCGGTGTCCTGTACCATACGCCCATCCACGACCTGGATGTGGCGGCTGGTGTGGCGAACGCCGGCGCGGTGCTTTCGGCCTTTGCCGAGGAAAAAGACCGGCTCCCGCTGGCTTATCGGCTGGGGCTGATGAAGCGCCTGGAACATCTGCCCCTGCTCTTGGGTGTCACGACGTACAAGTATCCGGACGACGTCTGGCAGTGGACGATCGGCGGCGAATTCACGGTGGGCGAGGGCCTTTTCCTGAGGTGGGGTTACGATTCCATCGGCTCCGATATGGACGTAGGCAGCAGCAAGGACTATCTGGCGGGCATATCGCTCGGTTTCGGGATCACGTGGCGATCGTATCGGTTCGACTATTCCTTCTCGTCCATGGGCGAAGTGGGTAGCCAGAATCGGTTCACCTTCAGCGGAGCGTTCTGACCCATTCGGAGCATGACAGCTGCCAGTGTCGGTCAGCACCTGAGCGATCCGTGTCCCGCATCGGGGAGCGGATTTTTTTGTTGTACCTGGCAAGGGCAAGGGGGATGCGAGACTCATGAAGAGCGTATTTGCGGACAAGAACCAGCAGGTGGTGGCAGTGGCCATGAGCGGCGGCGTGGACAGCTCGGTGGCGGCAGCCCTGCTCAAGCAGCAGGGGCACACCGTCAAAGGGCTGACCATGCGCCTGTGGGAAGGGCCGTTGCCGCAGCCGCATAGTTGCTGCTTCTCGGAAACAGTGCGCTCCGCGCAAGGGGTGTGCGAGAAGCTTGGTATTCGTCACTACATCATCGACCTCCGGCAGGAGTTCGAGCGAGAGGTGGTGGTCAACTTCGTGGAAGAGTACCTGCGTGGCCGCACGCCGAACCCCTGTGTGCTGTGCAACGCGCGCATCAAGTGGGGGGAGCTCCTCCAGGTGGCGATGAGCTTAGGCGCCACTCAGTTAGCCACCGGGCACTACGCCCGCCTTGCCTTTTCCGCAGAGTCGGGGCGCTTCGTGCTGCGCAAGGGGCTCGATAGCCACAAGGACCAGTCCTATGCCCTTTGGGGACTGACGCAGGAACGGTTGGCGCGTACGCTCTTTCCGTTGGGCGAAATGCGCAAGAAGGAGGTTCGGCGACTGGCTGCCTTGTGGGGACTGCCTGGCGCCGACCGGCCGGAGAGCCAGGAGGTCTGCTTCGTGCCAGAAGGCCATTACGGTGACTTTGTCAATGAGTGGGCAGGCCGTGTGGGCAAGCGCGTGCCTCCCGGCCAGGTGGTGGACAGGGAGGGTACAGTTCTCGGAGAGCACCGTGGTTACCCGTTCTACACCATTGGGCAGCGCAAAGGCGTGGGGGTGGCTGTCGGGCGCCCTGTCTACGTCGTAGATATCGACCCGGCACAGAACCGGCTCCAGGTGGGCACCGCCGAAGAGCTGCTGTCCACCGGTCTGGAGGCAACGCCGGTGAACTGGATAGCGGTTGAGTGCCCGGAGGCGGGTCGGGTGGTGACCGCCAAAATTCGCTACAAGGATCCGGGATTTGCGGCAACGGTGGAATACGCTGACAAGGAGCGGCTGGTCTTGCGCTTCATGAAGCCACAACGCGCCGTCACACCAGGACAGTCGGTGGTGCTCTACGATGGTGAGGTGGTGCTCGGCGGCGGTGTCGTTCACGCCAGGAGAAAGTAGGCCCCATGGCGGAACGCAAGAAAGTGACCGTGCCTAGCCTGGTGGAGATGAAGCGCCGCAGGGAGAAGATCGCTGCCCTCACCGCGTACGACGCCACCATGGCCGCCTTGTTGGACGAGGCCGGCCTTGACCTCATCCTGGTGGGCGACTCAGCGGCGATGGTGGTGGCCGGCTACGAGACGACTTTGCCCATGACCATGGAGGCCATGCTCTACCACACGGCCGCCGTTAGGCGCGGGGTGAGGCGGGCGCTCCTGGTCGCAGATATGCCTTTCCTCTCGTATCAGGTCACTGTCGAGGAGGCGGTGCGCAACGCCGGCCGTTTCTTCCAGGAAGCCGGCGCAGAGGCGGTCAAGATCGAAGGGGGCGAAGAGATGGCAGAGACCATCCGTCGCCTGACCGCGGTGGGAATGCCGGTGCTGGGCCACCTCGGCCTCACGCCCCAGTCCATTCGCAAATTCGGCGGCTACGTGCTGCAGGGCACGACTGAGCAAGAGGCCGAGCGCCTTCTGGACGACGCCCATGCCTTGGAGCAGGCAGGGGTTTTTGCCATTGTCCTGGAGAAGGTCTGCTTGGAGGTGGCAAAGCGCATTACGGAGGCAGTGTCTGTGCCTACCATCGGCATCGGGGCTGGCCCCCATTGCGACGGCCAGATCCTGGTGACCTACGACATGCTTGGGCTCTTTGAGAAGTTCCGCCCCAAGTTCGTGCGACGGTATGCGGAGCTGGGGCGCATCATCCGCCAGGCCTGCGCTGGCTACGTCGACGATGTCAAGCGCGGGCAGTTCCCCAGCATGGGGGAAAGCTACACCGGGGACCAAGAATAGGAGACCTTGCGGCGCATGGCAGTCCAACTTGTGCGAAAGGTGCGGGACATGCAGCTCCAAGCCGAGCGCTGGCGCCAGGAGGGCAGGCTCGTCGGCCTGGTGCCGACCATGGGCTACCTGCACGAGGGACATCTCAGCCTGATTCGCATTGCCCGCGAACGGTCAGACGTGGTGGTGACCAGCATCTTTGTCAATCCCACGCAATTTGCGCCGCATGAGGATTACCAGCGCTACCCCCGCGACCTGCCGCGCGACATGGCCCTCGCCGAGCAAGCCGGTTGCGATGTGATATTTCATCCCTCCGTGGAAGAGATGTACCCTGCCGGCTATCTGACCTACGTCGAGGTGGAGAAGATTACGGGCGTGCTGTGCGGCCGTTCCCGACCCACCCACTTTCGCGGTGTGACCACCGTGGTGGCCAAGCTGTTCAACATCGTCAAGCCACACGTGGCAGTCTTTGGCCAGAAGGATGCGCAGCAGGCGCTGGTGGTGAGACGAATGGCGCAGGACCTCAACTTCGACTTGGAGATCGTCGTGGCGCCCATCGTCCGCGAGCCCGACGGTTTGGCCATGAGTTCGCGGAATTCCTATCTGTCGCCAGAGGAACGAAGACAGGCGGTGGTCTTGTCCAAGGCGCTGCAGCGCGCCTCGGAACTGGTGGCAGCCGGCGAGCGAAGCGCGGCACGGTTGGTCATGGAGATGGAAGCAGTTATCCGCACGGCTCCCTCAGCCAGGGTCGACTATGTGGCGGTGGTGGACGCGCAGACGCTGGAGGAGGTGGAGCAGCTGCGCGGCCAGGTGCTGATTGCCTTAGCGGTGTGGATTGGAAGCACACGACTCATTGACAATGTGATGGTGGAGGTTTGATGAGGAGCGCAGGGGTCGGGCAAGGACAAGAGCCGCGCCCGTTGGCGGCGGTCATCATGGCGGCGGGCAAGGGGAAGCGCATGAAATCGGACCTGGCCAAAGTCTTGCACCAGGTGCTTGGCCGGCCGATGGTGATGTACGTCATCGAACAGGGGCGCGGAGTAGGCGCGCATCCCATCATAGTCGTGGTGGGCCACCAGCGGGAGCGCGTCATGGAAGTGCTCCGGCACACCGGAGTCCTGTTCGCCGTGCAGGAGGAGCAGCTCGGCACCGCCCATGCGGTGGCGCAGGCTGAGCCATTGCTGCGCGATTTTGCCGGTGATGTCCTGGTGCTGTGCGGAGATGTGCCCCTGCTCAGCCCGGAGCGCATCCGTGAACTGATCCAGGTCCATCGCAACACCCAGGCAGTAGCGACGCTGCTCGTGGGCCGCACAGAGAACCCATTCGGTTACGGCCGCATCATTCGTGACGAGAACGGCTTTGTCGACCGCATCGTGGAGGAGAAGGACGCCACCCCCGAGGAGCGGGCCATCCAGGAGGTGAACATCGGCACCTACGTGTTCGACGCGCGCAAGCTGTTCGCCACCATTGCGCTGGTGAGCAACGACAATGCGCAGGGCGAATACTACTTGCCCGATGTGGTCAAGATCATGCGGAGCCGTGGCGAGCGTGTGGCGGCGGTGCTGACGCCGGATTTTGCCGAAAGCATGGGGGTGAACAGCGTGGAGCAGCTCCGCCAGGTAGAGGAGGTGCTTGCGGCGCGGCAGCGCGGCGAAAAAAGCGGTTGACATTGAGGCCGCGTTTTGCTTAATTTCAAAAGGTCGTTCGTCCCCGCAAGGTGCATAGCGGCGGGCCAAAGAGAGGGTTGCGGGAGTTTCAGATGCGCACCCATCACCGCATCATTTTGGGCGACGCGAGACAGATGGCCGAGGTGCCGGATGAATCGGTGCACCTCATCATCACCTCGCCGCCCTATTGGCAGCTCAAGGACTATGGCGACGAACGCCAGATCGGGTTCCACGATTCCTATGAGGACTATATCAACAACCTGAACCTGGTCTGGCAGGAATGTTTCCGCGTCCTGCACAAGGGCTGCCGGATGTGTGTGAATATTGGCGATCAGTTTGCCCGCTCCGTCTACTACGGGCGTTACAAGGTCATTCCCATCCGCACGGAGATCATCAAGTTCTGTGAAACGCTGGGCATGGACTACATGGGGGCCATCATCTGGCAGAAGGTGACGACCACCAACACCACAGGCGGCGCCACCGTGATGGGATCCTTCCCTTACCCGCGGAATGGAATCCTGAAGATTGACTACGAGTTCATCCTCATTTTCAAGAAACTCGGGGATGCGCCCAAAGTGAGCCGCGAGATACGCGGGCTGTCCAAGCTCAGTACCGAAGAGTGGAATGCTTACTTTTCCGGTCACTGGACCTTTGGAGGCGAGAAGCAGGACAAACACCTGGCGATGTTCCCTGTGGAGCTTCCGAGGAGGCTGATTCGCATGTTCTCTTTTGGGGGGGACACGGTGCTTGACCCTTTCCTTGGCAGTGGCACTACGTCACTGGCAGCAAAGGAGTTGGGGCGGAATTCCATTGGCTACGAGATCAACGCGAAGTTCATGGCGATCATCAGGGAAAAACTGGGTGTGGGTCGAGGTGACCTTTTCGGCGAGACCACGTACGAGTTTGTCAAGCAGGGGGCTGCTCCGAGAAGGTTCTCCGAGCTGATGGCAAGGTTGCCCCACAAATTCTCCGATCCCCACCGACTCGACAAGCGGGTCGACCCGCGTAAACTGAAGTTTGGTTCCCGTGTCGAGGATGGGGACACGGGGTGTCGCAGCGAGCTGTTTGGTGTCAAGGAGGTCCTTTCTCCCGAACGACTGCAGCTTGACAATGGACTGTGCGTGCGGCTGTTGGGGATTGTGGAGAAACCTCTCTTTCGGACGGAGGCGATGGAGTTTCTCCGCCAGAGAACGAGGGGTACCAAGGTCTTCCTGCGCTTCGACAAAGAGAAACACGACGAGCAAGGGAATTTGCTTGCGTACGTTTACCTGAAGAACAAGACGTTTCTTAACGGCCACTTAGCCCGAACGGGCTTGGTCGCCGTGGACGCAAGCAGGGAGTTTCGTCTCCGCAGGCACCTGTTGCAATTGCACAGACAGGGTAGCGTCGAGGACGTCCCGACGAGACAGGGCGAATGAAAACCCTGATTACCTTCGCAGAACTGCGCGACCTGCTCACGGCTCCTCCGCCTGAGTTGCCGACTTATGTGGCTCCGCTTCTCAATCTGGCCAATCGATTTGCGGGCGCGACCAGGCCCCGCGTCGTGGGGCAGATGTCGAACCTGATTCAGGAATTTGAGGGGCACACGTTTGACGATTGGGCTTCCTGGTACCAGGCGAGATTTCCAAACGCAATCGAAGAAGCATGCCGACTCATTCGGGAGAAGCTTGTCAAGTTCAAGGGCGTTCTGGAGAGCATCACTGATGAGATGATCACGAAATGGGTCGAGGACCTCGTTTTGGCGAAGACATTCGTGGGGTTGAAGTACCAGGAAGCCATCCCGAAGAAGGTGGCGGAGCTCACGGGACTGGCCTATCGGCTGGCCACGCCGGTACAGGAGGCAGGCGGCGTCGATGGAGTCATTGGTGACAGAGAGGTTTCCATCAAGCCGAGTTCGTGGCGCACTCAGGTGGTGCAACGTGAGGAACTGGGGGGTGTGCTCATTACCTACGAGAAGAGGGACGACGGAGTAGAAATCGAATTCGACCCCGGGCAGTTTCGATGTCAGAGCGCCAGGTGATGGGGGCGTCCCCGCGGGTGGTCAGATCGAGTGGGGTTGCACGGTCGGCCTTGGGGCCGTAGAAGAACAGGAGGTGATGGAATGATACGGCGATGCGGAGCAGTGGTCGTCTGGTGTCTGGTGGTGGGTGCGGCCACCGCCCAACTCAAGCAGCAGAGCCAGCCGCTCGATCTGGCTAAGGAGCTGCGCACGCCGGCCACTCCGCGGTTCGGTGGACTGTTGGGGCTTGACCCCTCGCGGCTGCATTTGTCGCACTCGTATACGCTGAGCTACTTTTCCTTTGGCGGACAGAGCCTGGCGCAGGGGCTGTACCTGAACACCATCGAGTACGCCCTGTCGCAACCGCTGCAGGTGCGGCTGCAGTGGGGCATTGCGCACTCTCCGTTGCAGAGCTACGGCGTGGGCTCTCTCTTGGCGAATGGACCTTTCGTGTCCGCAGCCGAGATTCAGTACCGGCCGTCGAGCAAGTTCTCGCTGGGAGTGCAGTACCGGGCGCTACCCGCATACTGGCTGTATCGGCCCGAGAGCGCTCGCCAGGATGGTTGGCAGGAAAACCCTTAGAGCCGTGCAGACCGGGCTCCGGGATGCACGGGGCGTGCGTTACCCACTGCAGGCAAGGCGGTGTGGAGGCTGGTGAACGAGTTCCAGGGAGGAAGGACGGTGCAGAGGCCAAGATCGTTCAGCAAGGGGAGGGTGGCTCCACGGCGAGTGCGGAGCTCTGGCAGGAGAGGTTCCTCCACGGCGGTCAAGTGGGTGGTTGTGGGCGTGATCGCGCTCAACGTCGTGCTGACCGGCTTCCTTGTGATGAGCCGCATTCCTCGTAACACGACTCCGGTACAGGCAGTGCCCGGTGGTGAGCAGAAGGTACCGGTGGAAGAACGCATCACGGTCATGGTTTTCAATGGCTGCGGTGTGAACGGCGTCGCCCAGCAGACGCGCCGGTTCCTCGAGGACCACAACTTCAACGTGGTGGGTCATGATAACCATGCCAATTTCAACGTGCAGCGCACGGTGGTTGTCGACCACTTCTCCGTGCAAAAGGAACGTGCGCGCAAGGTGGCCTCTGTGCTGGGGCTCGGCGAGGAGGCCGTGGTACCGAAGCTGGACCCCAAGTCTGCCTTCCAGGTCAGCGTGATTTTAGGACGGGACTACCTGCGCTTGACCCCGTTCCGTCAATAGTGAGGGCCACCTCCGGCGCAGGTGGCCTCCGAGGAGAGGAATGCCTGCTTTTTGGCTTCTACTGTACAACCTTGTCGCCATCCCGCTGTTTATCTTCACAGTGGGAATTGGCACGCTGGTGAACAAGAAGGTGCGGCGGGCCGTACTCGGGCGCCGCGCTCTTTTTGTGCAGCTGCAGAAGAAAATGGCGTTGCTGGATCGCACGGCTCCCCGGCTGTGGATCCACGCCTGCTCCATGGGGGAATTTGAACAGGCCCGCCCGCTGATTGCCGCGGCGCGGGAACGCATCCCGAACGTGGCCGTTCTGCTCAGCGTGACCTCACCTTCGGTGCGCGACCACATCACCGAAGGCGCTGAGTGCGACGTGGTCACCTACCTGCCCCTGGACACCCTCCCTGGGGCAAGGCGATTTATCCGCATAGCGCGGCCGCAAATTGGCGTGGTTGTGCGCCATGACATCTGGCCGAACCACATTGCCGCGCTGAGGCGCTCTAGGGCGCCGGCCGTGCTCATTGACGCCAGCCTGTCGGCGAAGATTTGCCCGGGGCGCTGGAGTGGCCGGGTTGTGGGGCGACTCCTCTACAGCAGCTTTGACTACATCTTGGCCACCTCCGCGGCGGAAGCCGAACGGCTGCGGGCAGTTGCCGGTGCGGGGCCCACCATCATCCCCGTCGGCGACACCCGCTACGACCAGGTCAAGCGCCGCTCAATGGAGAACGACAAGGTGCGCGACCTGCAGCACTACTTCGGCGCCTGCGCACAGCCAGTGTTTCTGGCGGGGAGCACCTGGCCGGCTGACGAACGACATCTGTTGCCCGCCTTGCGATCGTTGTGTGGCGAACTTGGGCTGCGCGTGATCTTCGTCCCCCACGAGCCGGGACAAGAACACCTTGCCGAGCTGGAGCGGCAGTTGGCAGCGCAGGGCCTGGCCAGTCTGCGACTCAGCGTCTGGCGACAAGGGGCAAAGGCGGATGGCGCCGTGCTGGTGGTGGACGAAGTGGGCATCCTTGCCAACCTCTACTCCGTGGCAGATGTGGCGTATGTGGGCGGGGGGTTCACCACGGGCGTGCATAGCGTCTTGGAACCGGCGGTGTACGGCATCCCGGTGCTCTTTGGCCCGCACCATTCGAACAGCAACGAGGCCTTGGACCTGGTGCGACGCGGTGGCGGCTTTGTCGTGAACAGCACCGAGGAGGTCGAAAAGTACCTTAGCCGCCTGCTGCACAACGGCAAGGCACGAGAGACCGCCGGCAGCCAGGCACGGGCCATGGTGGAAGAGCGCATGGGGGCGAGTGTACGCATCGTTGAATTTTTGGAGAAGATTTTGGGTGGACAGGAGGCAGGCCGGCGCTTGGCTGGCTGAGAGGGGAAAGGAGGCGAGGAAAGACTGCCACAAGCGGTTTGCTTCGGGCTGGTGGGCAGGGGTGCGATCTTAGGGAAGGATCGGTGCCTGCGCCGACACGGCGATGAAGCTTTGCGGGACTGATACATGCTGACGAGACGCCGGGCCCAGGCCAGGGGTGGCAGGAGCCCGGCAGAAGAGGAGTGACCATGAATGTAAGAGCGCTTGAGTGGGTTGATGGCAAGCTACGCATCATAGATCAGACAAAGTTGCCTGGTGAGCTTGTCTACCTGGATTTGGACACCTATGAAGCCGTGGCGGAGGCGATCGAGCATCTGCGCATCCGGGGTGCACCGGCCATTGGCGTGGCAGCTGCCTTCGGGGTGGTGCTGGCCGCGCAGAAGGTGCCAGGCTCGGAGCGGGCACGCTTCTTTGAGGAGATTGACCGCGCTATCAGCCGCCTGAAGGAAACGCGTCCTACCGGCGTCAACCTCGGCTGGGCGCTCCAGCGCATGCGCGCCGTGGTGGGACGGAATCCCAGCCGCCTGGTGAGCGAGATTACTCGGCTGCTGCTCAGGGAGGCGATGGCCATCATGGAAGAGGACCGCAAGATGTGCGAGCGCATCGGCCAGCACGGAGCGGCCCTCTTGCCAGCACAGGTGTCAGTCCTTACCCATTGCAACGCCGGTGCCTTAGCCACCGCCGGCTACGGGACCGCCTTAGGGGTGCTCTATGCCGCCCGCGAGATGCGCAAGAAGGTGACCGTGTACGTGGACGAGACGAGGCCGTTGCTGCAGGGCGCCCGCCTCACTGCCTGGGAGCTGTTCCAGGCCGGCTTCGACGTGACTCTGATTTGTGACGCGGCGGCGGCTTTCCTCATGCAGCAGGGGCGGGTGGATTGCGTCCTGGTGGGGGCAGACCGCATCGCCGCCAATGGCGATGTCGCCAACAAGGTTGGCACGTACAACCTGGCGGTGGTGGCCAGGTGTCATCAGATTCCGTTTTACGTCGCGGCGCCCAGCTCCACGCTTGACTTGGAGACAGCCACCGGGGCCGATATTCCCATTGAAGAACGGGGCGCGGAAGAGCTCATCTCCGGCTTCGGCGTGCAAATTGCCCCTGCAGGCATCAAGGTCTATAACCCCGCCTTCGACGTGACGCCGCATGAGCTGGTGAGCGCCATCATCACCGAAAAAGGGGTGATTACCCCGCC
The DNA here is from genome assembly GCA_024655945.1 of candidate division KSB1 bacterium. Classification (NCBI taxonomy): domain Bacteria; kingdom Pseudomonadati; species Candidatus Zhuqueibacterota bacterium. The sequence continues at coordinate 37,084 of JANLFK010000003.1, read as the reverse complement.
GTTTGCGGAAAAGCTGCGAAATAATGCTTGATTTAGTAAGAGTTTTGCCGTATATTTCACCGTCAAGGGCGAAGGCGGAAAAGTCTCATTCTCACGAGGGAGCTGCAAGATGCGGAAACGTTTGATCGCTGTAGGAGTACTGGTGTTTCTGGGAGCAAGCCTTGTTCTGTTGGGGTGCCAGTCCAAGGAGGTGACCTCGGCCAAGGTGTACATCCAGCAAGACGACTGGGCCAAGGCGACTGAGCAATTGGAGATGGCGGTAAAGATCTACCCTCAGGACGCAGAAGCTCACTTCTTGCTGGGGCAGGCCTATGCGCAGCGCGGGGATTTTGCGGGGATGCGCAAAGAGTTTGACGCCTCGTTGGCCATTTCGCCTCGTTTTGAGCCGCGCATCAAGCACGATATCGAGCGCCATTGGGTCTCCTACTTCAACAACGGCATCAAGAGGGTAAATGCCGGGCAGCTGGCGGCGGCCAAGGAGGACTTCCTGACCTGCCTGGTCATCGATGCAAAGCGCACTGAGGCCTACAAGAATCTGGGCTACACCTATGTGCAACTGGACAGTCTGAAGCGGGCTATTGCCATGTACGAGAAGGTGGTGGAGCTTGCGCCAAATGATAAGGACGCCTACCGCTCCCTGACCTCGCTGTACATGCAGGCTGAGGAGTACCCGCAGGTGCTGAGGATTGCTGACCGGCGCCTGGAGCTGGACCCCGGCGATGTCGATGCCATCGCCAGCAAGGCGCTGGCCTACGACTACATGGGCGAGGGAGACAAGGCGCTGGGCGAGTACGAGCAGGCCTTGCAGCAGCAGCCCGACAATCCAGACCTCCTCTTCAACCTCGGACGCTTGCACTATCTGCGCGGCAACTACGAGAAGGCTATCGAGCAGTTTGAGAAGGTGATCGAGAAGAACCCCGACGACGCCGACGCCTTGGTGAACGTGGGCAACGCCTATCTGAGCATCGGCGACCAGATCAGGAAGCGAGCGGTAGAAGAGGAGGAGAAGGGGAAGCGGTTCAATGAGAAGGAAATTGAAGATCTGAAGAAGCAGATCGAGAAATACCACTGTGGCGCTATTCCCTATTTGGAGAGAGCCGTACAGCTGAAGCCGGACAATGCGAACGCATGGTACAACTTGGGCGTGGCCTATGTGAACTGCGGCCGCCGTGAGGACGGAGAGAAGGCGTTCGACCGTGCGGCGGAACTGCGCAAGTAGCCGCAAGGCACAGATCGGCGTGCGAGGCCCCGTGTACACGGGGCCTTTTTGTTGGTGGCGCGGCACAGCCGTCGCCGGCCCTTGGGACGCGAGGGAGCAAGGTTAGGGCGTAGTTTTCGCTTGATTTTGAGCAGTGTTTCGCGTACCTTATTCACGGCAGTTGAACATCTTGTCGAGGCATGTGGCGGTGGGTGACGAACTTGACATAGTCCGGGAGCGGATCAAACGGCGCGGCGGGCTGCCGCGGCACGTGGCCATCATCATGGACGGCAATGGTCGCTGGGCCAAACAGAGGGGCTTGCCGCGCGTGGCAGGCCATCGAGAAGGGATAAACTCGGTGCGTGCCGTGGTGGAGGCCTGCGGCGAGTTGGGCATCCAGGTGCTGACGCTGTACACCTTTTCCACGGAGAACTGGTGGCGGCCCCGCAACGAAGTCTCGGCCCTCATGCGGCTCCTGCTTGAGACCACCCGCAGGGAAGTGGACGAGCTGGACAAGAACAATGTGCGCCTGATGACCATCGGCCACATCGAAGACCTTCCGCTGGCCGCCCGCCGCGGCATGATGACGACCGTGCAACGCCTGAGCAAGAACACCGGCCTGACCGTCAACTTGGCGCTGAGCTATGGTGGCCGCGTGGAGATTGTGGACGCAGTCAGGGCCATTGCCGACGCCACCCTGCGCGGCGAGCTGACGCCAGAGCAGATCGATGAGGCTACAGTGTCGCGCTACCTCTACACGCGGGACATTCCCGACCCTGATCTGCTCATCAGGACCAGCGGTGAGCTGCGCATCAGCAACTTTCTGCTCTGGCAACTGGCCTACACCGAAATCTACGTGACCGACGTGCTTTGGCCAGATTTCCGCAAGGCGGAGTTCTTCGCCGCCATTGAGGCTTATCAGCGCAGGGAACGCCGTTTTGGGCGAGTGAGCGAACAGCTCGTGGACGGCTGATGCCCCTGTGCTCCAGCCGAGGCAGTGACCGCGGGGTCTCCCTCCAGCGCTTCGCTTCTTCGCGATCTTGCCCCATGTGCGGAACAGCTGCAGTGGTTTTGTGCGCAACTTCCTGGGACCTCGGCAGTTCGAGTCGGAACTTTGCCCGACAGGGTTCCGTTTAAGTCTTGGTTTTCTGGAATCTCCCTGGTGATGAGGCGTCATGCGTGAGCGTCGCTGGGTGTTGCTGGTGGTTGCCGTGCTGGCAGTGGTGGCTTTGGTGGCCTACTACGGCTGGCGGATCAGTGGTGCCAGCCAGCGCATCCACAACCTGGTGATCGAGTCGGTTAGGTCTGCCCTTGGCGAAAGCTTCTCAGTAGACCGGGTGGAGGTGGGCTTTGGTACGATCCACCTGCGCGATGTGCAGCTTGACCGTCGCACCTTTCTTTTGCAAGCCGACGAGGTGCGCCTCGGCTTCAGCCTCATGCGCCTCCTCCTGGGCGGGCTCGAGTCCGCACAGATGGGCGGCAACGCCCTGGTTGTCAATCCCCGTCTGATCATTCGCCGGCAGCCGGCCACTGGAGCGGCCTCAGTGCAAGCGACTGCGCCGCAACCGCAGCATTCTGCGCCAACTGGCACCGCGAAGCCTTTTGCCCTGCTGAGAGGAGTGACCATAAGCGGGGGGCAGATTGTCCTTGCCGACAGCACTGGACAGCAGTTGGTGGTGGTGCGGGATGCCGAGGGAATGGCCCTGGCCGACCAGGAAACCCGCGCGTCTTTCCATTTGACCGGAAAAGTTTTCTCCTCCAGCGGGCGGAGCCTCCACTTGCACGGGTCCATTGACTTGACCGACTTTAGGCTGGAACAAGCAGAGCTTGCCCTCCACGCCTACGACCTGAGCACAATCCCGCCGCTGGCGAAAGGGCGGATAGTTCGCAAGAAGGGAAAGGTCGAGGGGTCCCTTTTGGTGCGTTCGGCCCCGACGTGGCCCTGGGGGTTGGCTTTGACCGGCTCGCTGCAGCTCTCTGGAGGCAAAGTGCTCCTGCGGGACACAGAGCTCTCATTGGACAACCTCTCCGTTGCCATCGACAGCAAGGGTGACACTTTGGAGCTTGCCGCACAGGGACTGGTGCAGGATGCGGAGCTCAAGCTGCGCGGGTATCTCTACGACTTGCTGCGGCCCCGGGTGGACCTGGTTCTCAGCGGGCGAGGCGTCGAGCTGGAGGCGCTGGCACCGGTGGTCGCCCCCTCGGCCAAGGTTCGGCTTTCCGGGAAGGCAACGCTGCAGGTGGCCGTGCAGGGCCGCCCGGATTCCTTGCGGGCGAACGGCTGGGCCTCGCTTCCGCGCCTCAAGGTGGGTGGGTTCACGGCCAGGCAGGCACAGGTGGGCTTTTCCTATGCCGACTCCGTGTTGCGGGTTCGGCACGTGCGTCTGAACTGCTTCGGGAACGACGTCGAGGGGGTGGGGACAATGACTTTCACCCAGGCAGGAGCACGGCTCCAGGCGCAACTGCGCGGCCGCGGCGATCTGGCTGGCGAGCTCCGTCGCATGCTGGCCGCCTCTGTGACCAGCTGTCCGGATTCGTTCGCCGTGGAGGTCGGCGGCTCTGCCGCTGCCCCGTGGCTGCGCGGTCGGTTTGGCCTGGCTCTGCTGGACGAGCATGGCGCGGCCGTGCCCATGCAAGGGACGCTTGCTCTTGCGGGCCGCAAGACGGAAGTGATGGTCGAGGGCCCGCAAGGGTTGCATCTCCAGGCACGGGTGGACGGTCCTCAGATGGCCGTCGAGGGTCAGAACCTGCAGGCGCCGGCCTCGGTCTTGTGGAAGCTCCCGGCCCGCGCGCAGTTCCGCCGCCGCCTCGAGTGCGACGTCGCCCTGCACGGGCGCCGGGACAGCCTGGCCACCCTTGTCGAAGGGCGGTGGCGGGACGAAAACGACCTCGTTCACCCCCTGCTGAGCACCAGCGGGTTGCTTGTCGGCAGCAAGCAGCGCCGCAGCTGGCGCAGCAGCCTCAAGTTCTTCCCCGCAGACCAAGAGCCGGTTGATGGCCTGCTGGAGCTGAACCTGCGCAAAGGGGTGGTGGAAGTCAGCCGCTTCATGTTGGGCGAGTCGGTGAACGCAGGACTCAAGATCGAGGGGGAGAAGGTGCAGGGCCGACTGCGTCTGCAGGGGGCGCCTTTGGCATACTTTGCGCTGGTGGCGGACACCGTGGCCCACGGCCAGCTATCCGGGGAGATCAACCTGGGCGGCTCGACGAGGTCGCCGTGCATCGAGGGCGCCCTGCAGCTTGCCAGCGCCCATTTCCACCGGCAGGGGCCTTTTGCTGGCGAACTGGCCTTCCAGGTGCAGGATTCGACTGTTTACCTCCGGCGACTCGCCATCCGCCATGGCTCCCGGCAGATTGCCAGCGCCGAGGGCGCGCTTGGGCCAGGCCGGCGCATCACCCAGCTGAAGCTCACCGGTGCCGACATCGACCTCGAAGCCATCGTGGCAGCCGTTACTGGGAAGACAGACGTGATCGGGGGGCGGGCTACCCTCCGCCTGGTCGCCCAGGACGGGCCACAAGGATTGACTCTCAACGGCGATGGGACGGTTGTGGAGGGGCGGCTCTTGAACGTCGCTTTTGACACGTTGCGCCTGGTCTCGGCAGGGCGGCCAGAGGTCCTTCCCGAAGGAGCGAGCGGGCGTGACTATGTATGGATGCCTGTGCTGCGCCTGGTGCGCAAGGGGGTGTTCACCATCCAGGGCAAAGGAGCGCTGCCCTTGAACCTCGCCGACCCGATGTCGGTGGAGATTGCTGGCCAAGGAGACCCGCTGGCCCTGGTGGACGAAGCCTCCCGCTTTGTCAAGCAGGGGAAGAGCCGAGGCGCCCTGCATCTGCGCATCGGAGGTGCCTTGGCAGACCCGCGGCTTGAGCAGGGAGAGCTGACGATCGAGCAGGGGGAGCTACGCTTTGCCTCAGTGGTGCCCGTGGTCAAAGAGCTGAAGGGGACGTTCCGTCTGAACCCGGAGAGCCGCTTTGTGGAGGTGAGCGAGTTGCGCGGCCTCATGGGTGGCGAGCCCTTCGTCATCTACAACGTGCCGGCGGTCGGCGCGGAATACCGCCGGGCACTGCAGCCATTTGAGCTGGGAGACCTCGGCGTCAGTCTCGGCATCCTCGTGGTGGAAACCTCCGCGGACGGCGTGGTGCTCAACCTTCCTGGCCTCATGGAGGCCGGCGAGTACGGCCGATTCCAGCTGCTGGGCTCTGGCAGTAGCGACCACTTCTGCATAGCCGGCCCTGTGGACCGGCTTGTCTTGTACGGCACCATGGTGCTCCATGGAGTGCGTTTCGGGTACCCCTTCAACGGCGGCGGGCAGGCGGTAAGCCCGGAGGTGACCGAACTGCTGGAGACGGTGGAATGGGACCTGCGCGTCGTGCCGGGCACCAATACGCGCTATGTGAAGCAGCTGCCAGGCGGGCTGGACAATGTGTACGTGACGCTGGACCTGGATGAGCGCTACGGAGGCCTGCGCTTCACCGGGCAGTTGCGCGACAAGAGTTTCCGCATCGAGGGCGAGCTCAGATCGACGCGCGGCACGGTGGAGTACTTGGACATGAACTTCCGCCTGGAGCAGGCGGGCATCGAATTCGACCGCAACACGTTAGTGCCGGTGGTCTATGGCAGGGCATACACGACGGTTGCCGATTCCAACGGCATCCCCTCGCAGATCTATCTGACGCTTGCCACGGTGGACCGCGCGCTGGAGGGGCGCCGAGTCGATGAACGGGCACTGGACCAGCGCTACCGGGCGCGCTGGGATGAGCTGCGTTTCCAGCTCTCCTCCGACAACGCCAGCCTGGGAAGCAATGAGGCGCAGCTCTTGGCCAGCTTGGGCTACACGCCAGAGCGGCTGCGCCAAAAGACCGTGGATGTCATCGGCATCAGTGCCGACAACTTGGTCTTCCGTCCGCTGTTCCGGCCATTCGAACGCCGTCTGGAACGCTTCCTTGGCCTGGACGTGGTGCGCCTCAGCTCGCGCCTGACGCGCAACCTGATCGAGATGAACTTGGCGACCACCACGCCCATGCCCAGCAAGCTCTACCTCCTGCGCAGCAGTCGCCTGACCGTGGGCAAGTACTTGAGCGACGACCTGTACTTGGTCTATACCGGCCAGCTCGAGTCGGGGCTGGACTATCGCTACCAGGCGCCAGGCCTTGGCCTGCATCACACCCTCGGCTTGGAACTGCGCATCAACCCGAAGTTGCTGATCGAAATGGAGTACGACTATGACGGGCTGCTGCTGTGGCGCAAGGACGATACGCGTCTGTGGATCAGGCACTGGTTCCCCTTCTGAGCGGTAGGCGCAAGGCACTTTTTTTCCTTGGCAATTTTCTTGGGATTTTGTACATTGACGCGGCAATAGATGGAGGTAGGATTGTGAGGTTTCGACCCTTCAAAGTGCTCATAGCCGGCCTGGTGCTGGTCATGCTCACGGTCAGTGGCACCGCCGCCTTGGGCCAGACAGGTAAGCGCAGCGTCAAACTGCTGGGCCTGTCGGTGGAAGGCAACAAGACCGCCGACGGCAACATGATCCGCCTCAGTTCTGGCCTCACGGTGGGCAACCAGATCACCAGCGACGACATCCAGAACGCCATCCGCCAGCTCTGGAACTTGGATATCTTCTCGGACGTGCAAATCCTGCTCGATCGCGAAGTGGCTGATGGGGTTTTCCTCAGCATAAAAGTAAGCGAGTACCCGCGGTTAGAGAAGGTGGAGATCGAGGGGAACAAGAAGCTCAAGAAGGAAGAGATCGACAACAAGCTGAACTTCTATCGCGGCCAGGTGGTGAGTCAGCGGGCCCTGCAGCGCGCGCGCAGAAAGCTCAAGGGTGCCTACAAGGAGAAGGGGCATCTGCTGGCCAAAATCGACATGCAGGTGCGCGCCACCGAGACGCCCGACCGCGTGGTTGTGCGGGTGGTCATCGACGAAGGGAAGAAGGTCCAGATCAAAAAGATCGACTTCTACGGCAATGTGGCCTTCGACGACGGCAAGTTGCGCAAGCAGATGAAGGACACCAAAGAGGACCGTTGGTGGCGCGGCGCGGACTTTGACCGGAAGAAATACGAGCAGGACCTCGAGAAGGTAGTGGAGTTCTACCACAACCATGGCTACCGCGACGCCGAAATCCTTCGTGACTCCGTCTACTACGGCAGTGCCGGCGACGATATGTACATCGCCATCTGGGTGCACGAGGGGGAGCAGTATCGCTTCGGCAACATCACCTGGGAAGGGAACAAGGTCTATTCCCAAGAGGAGCTGGCCCGCCTGCTCGATTTCAAGGAGGGCGACATCTACGACAAGGGGAAGCTGAACAAGGCCGTTTTTGAGAAGATCGGCGGCCTGTACTACGACAACGGCTACATCTACGCCACCATCAGCCCCAAGGAACGTCCGCTAGGCAACGACCGGGTGGATATCCACTTCGTGGTGATGGAGAACGACCAGGCGCACATCTACAAGATTCACATAACTGGCAACAGCAAGACCAAGGAAAAAGTGATCCGCCGCGAGTTGCGTATCCGGCCCGGCGAAGTGTTCAACCGCGAGCTGCTCATCCGCAGCCAGCGCGAGGTGTACATGCTCAACTACTTCGCTAACGTGGAACCGAAGGTGCAGCCTGTGGACGAGAAGCAGGTGGACGTCGAGCTCAAGGTGGAAGAAAAGTCCACTGACACGGCCAACATGTCCGCCGGCTGGAGCGAGCGCGACAAGATGATTGGCAGCATCGGCGTGTCCATGAACAACCTGTTCGGCAACGGCCAGCGCCTGAGCTTCGATTGGAACTTTGGCCGCAGCTTTAGGTCGTTCATGATTAGCTTCACCGAGCCATGGTTGTTCGACACGCCCAGCCTGGCGGGCTTTAGCTTCTACGACACAAGGCGGGACCCGCTGTACATCGGCTACCGGCAACGCAGCCGGGGCGGTTCGCTGCGCGTGGGAAGGCGTTTCCGCTGGCCGGACAACTACTTCCGCGGGGACTGGATCTTCGCCGTCGACCAGACGCAGCTGTCGGACTTTTTGCCCATCCTGCTGGAGACCAACCCTTATTTCAAGCGGTATGAAGAGATGGGGCCATTGACCAGCCGCAGCATCGCGCAGATCATCTCCCGGAACAGCCTCGACCATCCGGAGTTTCCACGGCGCGGCTCGCAGGTCACTTTGCAGACGCAGATTGCCGGTGGGCCTCTGGGCGGCAACGTCGGCTACCACAAGCATCAGTTCTCCAGCGAATGGTTCCTGCCGGCCTTCTGGCAGTTGATCCTCCACTTGGGCCTGGAGGCCGGGTACATGGACGGCTTTGCGCGCGGTTCGCGCATCCCTTATCTTGACCTGTTCTTCATCGGTGGCGAAGGGATGTCGCGCTCCACGCCGCTCCGTGGCTACCAGGACCCCTTGGCAGGCTATGCGAGCGCCAGGGGTGACCGTGTGTTGCTCAAGTACACTGCCGAGCTGCGTCTGCCCATTGTGCCTAACCCCACGGTGTTCGGCCTGATCTTCGCGGAGGCGGGCAACACCTGGCCGACCATGACGCGCACCGACCCCACCGACCTCAAGCGCTCCGTGGGCCTAGGCGCGCGCGTGTACATGCCCATGATCGGCATCCTCGGCTTTGACTATGCATACGGTTTCGACAACATCGACGCCCGAACAGGCGAGCGGCGGGGCAGGTGGGTGCCGCACTTTGTCTTTGGCAGGGGCTTTTGAGAGAGAAGCGTGAAAGGTGTGGCCATCGCGTTTCGCGACTGGCTGCGGTTGAGCAGGTAAGTGTGAGGAGGTAACAGTGAAAGCACGCGTTTTGACCTTGGTGATGGGCCTGTTGGTCATTGCTCTTGTTGCCGACGGGGCATTGGCGCAGAAGATGAAGATCGGCTACATCAACTCGCAGAAGATCCTGCAGAACTACAAGGAGGCGCAGGACGCGCAGAAAAAGTTCGATGAGATCAATGCGGGGTGGGAGGGCCAGGTGCGCGAGATGCAGCGCCAGCTGCAGGAGCTCTCTGACCAGCTGGAAGCCCAGAGCCTGCTGCTCAGCGAACAGCGCAAGCAGGAGAAGCAGCAGGAGATCCAGAATCTGTACATGAGCATCCAGCAGTTTCAGATGGAAAAGTGGGGCCAGAACGGCGAGGCCTTCCGCAAGGAACGGGAGCTGATGGAGCCGATCATCAACTCCATCACCGCAGTGATCAAGAAGATCGGTGAGGCCGAAGGGTTCACCTACATCTTCGACGGCGTCAACGGCAACATCGTGTACGCGGCTCCAGACCAGCCGGACCTGACGGACCGCGTGATTGAGGGACTCAACAAGAGCGTCAAGACCACCGGCTCCAAGGGTTAGAGGTCGAGGCAGCTGGCGAGCGACGCGTGGCGATGACGCTGGCTGACATCGCCGCCCGCGTGGGTGGCACGGTTACTGGGGACGGACAGGTGCGCATCACCGGTCTAGGCAAGATCCAGGATGCGCGCCAAGGGGAGTTGACTTTCTTAGCGAACCCCAAGTACGCAAAGTTTGTCCCCTCCACGCGGGCTTCGGCGATCATCCTCGGCCAGGACTTTCAGGGCGAATGCCCCATTCCGGCCATTCGCGTCAAGGACCCGTATCTTGCCTTCCTGAGGGCTGTCCTGCTCTTTCACCCACCGGAGGAGACGTTGCCGGCTGGTGTCCACCCTGCGGCGGCGGTCGACCCCTCAGCCGAGCTCGGCGAGGGAGTGGCCATCGGCCCGCTGGCGGTGGTCGGTCGCAATGTGCGCCTGGGTCGCAACGTGAAGGTCTACCCTTGCGTGGTCCTCTACCCCAATGTGACGGTGGGCGAGGACTCGGTCATCCATGCCAACGTCACCGTGCGTGAGGGTGTGCAAATCGGCAGGCGGGTCATCATCCATAGCGGTGCGGTGCTTGGCGCGGACGGCTTTGGGTTTGTGTTCCAGGAAGACCACTACGAGAAGCTGCCGCAGACGGGCACGGTGATCGTCGAGGACGACGTCGAAATCGGGGCGAACACCACCATCGACCGAGCCACGCTCGGGGCCACCATTCTCCGGCGCGGGGCAAAGTTGGACAATCTCATCCAGATTGCCCACAACGTGGAGGTGGGCGAACACACGGTCATCGCTGCGCAGGCAGGTATCTCGGGGAGCACGCGGGTGGGTAAGCGCGTGAAGATCGGCGGCCAGGCAGGCTTTGTCGGGCACCTGACCATCGGCGATGATGCCACCATCGGTGCCCAAGCGGGCGTGGCCAAGGATGTACCGGCGGGCATGTTTGTCATCGGCTACCCTGCCCGTGAGATGGCAAGCTACCACCGTTCGCTGGCGGCGTTGGCGCGCCTGCCGGAGCTCATCAAGAAGGTCAGGCAGTTGGAAAAGGAACTGGAGGAGCTGCGCGCTACCGGCAAGAAGCAGGGGTAGTGAACTCTCCACAGCAATGGCGAAGACAGTCATGAGGATGGACGGTTAATGTTGCGGCAACAGCAGACCATCAAGAAGGCGATCTCCTATTCGGGGATAGGCCTGCACACAGGGAGCAAGGCCAAGGTCACCTTCAAGCCGGCCCCCGTCAACAGTGGCATCCGCTTCAAGCGCGTGGACTTGGAGAACTCGGTGGAGATACCCGCCGACATCGACCACGTGGTGGATATCTCCCGTGGCACGACTCTCGGCCTTGGTGAGGTGCGCATCCACACGGTGGAGCATGTGTTGGCGGCCATTGCCGGCCTGGAGATCGACAACATCCTGGTGGAAATCGACGGCAACGAGCCGCCGGTGGGCGACGGCAGCGCCATGCCCTTCGTCAAGGTGTTGCTGGACGCCGGACTGGTGGAGCAGGATTCGCCCAAGGACTATTTGAACATCGATCGCACCCTCACCTACAGCGACCCGGCCAACGGGGTTGATCTGGTAGTGGTGCCCTCCGACGAATTCCGCATCACCTTCATGGTGGATTATAAGAACCCTGCCTTGGGCACGCAGTACACCTCGATGTACTCGCTGACCGACGAGTTTGTCAGCGAGTATGCGCCGGCGCGCACCTTCTGCTTCCTGCACGAGGTGGAGCAGTTGTGGGAAGCCGGCCTCATCAAGGGTGGCAGCTTGGACAACGCCATCGTCATCTGCGACCGGCAGATGAGCGACGAGGAGTTGGAGGCACTGCGCCGCAAGCTGAACCTCAGCGAGGACATCAAACTGGGCAAGAACGGTATTCTCAACGGCCGCGAGCTGCGCTATCCCAACGAGCCGGTGCGGCACAAGGCCTTAGACCTCATCGGTGACTTGGCGCTGCTGGGCGTGCCGTTGCGCGCCCACGTGTTGGCCGCGCGCTCAGGCCATGCCGCCAACGTCGAGCTGGTCAAGGGCATCCGCAAGGAGTACAAGAAGCAGCTCATCAAGGCCAAGTACCAGAAGACCTCCGTGGAAGGCCTGGTCATGGATATCGATGGCATCCAGCGCATTCTGCCCCATCGCTATCCGTTTCTCCTGGTGGACAAGATCGTGGACCTGATCCCGCAGGAGAAAGTGGTGGGCGTGAAGAACGTCACCGTCAGCGAGTGGTTTTTCCAGGGGCACTTTCCCGGCAGGCCCATCATGCCTGGCGTGCTCATCCTGGAGGCGATGGCGCAGGTGGGCGGCCTGTTGCTGCTGGACGCCGAGGACGACCCCGTGGGCAAACTGGTCTACTTCGCCGGCATCGACAACGTCCGCTTCCGCAAGCCGGTCTTGCCTGGGGACCAATTGGTCTTTGAAGTGGAGATTGTCAAATTCCGCAAGACGCTTTCCAAGATGGCCGGCAAGGCCTTTGTCGCCGGAGACCTGGTCTGTGAGGCGGAGTTTTCCGCCGCCATAGTTGACGAAAAGCTGGTACCGCACAAGGAGTAAGCGAGGAGAGGCGCGTCTGACCGACATTCATCCCACTGCCCTGGTCGAACCTGCTGCTGAACTGGGCAACGGCGTGTCCGTGGGCCCGTTTTCTGTCATCGAGAAGAATGTCATCATTGGGGAGGGGACGTCCGTTGCCTCGCACGTGCTCATTGCCTCTGGTACGCGCATCGGCAAGGAGTGCTGCGTGCACCACGGGGCGGTGTTGGGCACCGTGCCCCAGGACCTGAAATTCGGGTTCGAGGAGACCACCCTGGAGATTGGCGATCGCACAGTCATCCGCGAGTACGCCACGCTCAACCGGGGCACCAAGGAGCACTGGAAGACCGTGGTGGGCAGCGATTGCCTGCTGATGGCGTACACGCACGTGGCGCACGACTGCGTGGTGGGGGACCACGTGATTATGGCCAATTCTGCCAATCTCGCCGGGCACGTGACCATCGAGGAGTGGGCCACATTGGGTGGGCTGTTGGCCGTGCACCAGTTCGTGCGCATCGGCCGCCACGCCTTTGTCGGCGCAGGCTGCAAAGCGATGAAGGACGTGCCGCCGTACGTGCTGGCCATGGCCGAGCCACTGCAGTTTGCCGGGCTGAACTCGGTGGGACTGCGGCGGCGCGGGTTTGCGCCAGAGACGTTGCTGTTGCTCAAGCGGGCCTATCGCCTGCTGTATCGCTCCAAGCTGAACGTGAGCCAGGCATTAGCACGCATCCGCGAAGAGCTGCCGCAGACGGAGGAGATCCAGCACATCGTGCGCTTCATCGAGGAGAGCAGGCGCGGGATCATATGATGCTCGCTTGCGCAGACGGCCCGGCAAGCAGCACGTGGCGTTTCCTTGACAGCGGTGCTGGCCCAGGCGCGTGGAATATGGCCGTGGACGAAGCCATGGCCATGGAGGCCACGCAAGGGGTGACGACGCCCACCTTGCGCGTGTTTGCCTGGGCTCCGCCGTGTATCTCGCTGGGCTATCACCAGCGCGCGGAGGAGATCGACGTAGAACGGTGCTTGGCCGACGGCATAGGCCTGGTGCGCCGTCCCACGGGCGGGCGCGCCATCCTCCACGATGAGGAGCTCACCTACAGCGTGGTGATTCCAGCGGGCAGCCCTTGGTTCGGCGAGGAAGTTGCCCAGACGTATGAGCTGATTAGTTTGGCCCTCGTCGAAGGGCTGCACAGCCTCGGGGTGGCGGCCCGTTTTGAACGCGCGCAGCAGACGCAGGTGGATTACCGGCGTGCCGAGTTTTCCGTGCCGTGCTTCTCCAGCTCGGTGCGCAATGAAGTCCTGTGGCAGGGACGCAAGTTGGTGGGGAGCGCGCAGCGCCGTTACGAGGGGGCGTTGCTGCAACACGGCTCAATTCTCCTGGGCTCTGCACACCTGTGTCTGGTGGACTACTTAGCTGGGCTGGATGAGGAAAAGCGCGCACGCTATCGCGAATACCTGCGGCAGCGGACGGCGGCAGTGAGCGAAATCGCCGGCCGCACAGTGAGCTTTGCGGAGATGGCTGCAGCGCTTGCCAAAGGGTTCGCACGCGTTTTTGGTGTGAGTTTGTGTTCCGGCCAGCTCACGGAGAGGGAGAAGGCCAGGGCAAGAGAGCTCTTGGCCAAGTACCAGGACCCAACGCGGAGGTGACCATGCGCAAACTGTACGTGGCAGTACTCGTGGCGGGGGTGCTCTTCTTGGGGCCACACCTCCAGGCGCAGAACTTTTACGTCGGCCCGGACGACATTGACCAGGTGCTCAAACTGTTCAGCTCCTTCTCTGCCGGCGGCACCTTTCACACGGCCGACCTGCACAGCATTCTTGGGATCGATGTGGGCGTGCGCGGGGTGGCGGTGTTTGTGCCGGACAAGTACAAGCAACTGCGCGGCGGCCCGTTCGAGGATGTCAGCTTTGCCGGCTTGCCGTTTATCCACGCCAGCATCGGGCTGCCGTTCCGGCTGGAGGCCATGGGACGCTTTTTCCATTTCCCGTTGGGGGAGGAGCCAACGCGCGGCGGCGTGACCTTGGCGGGCGTCGGCCTCAAGTATGGCCTGCTGCAGGGCCCGCTGCTGCCGAAAGTGGCGCTGATGGCCTCCTACCACGCCTTCTTTGTGCCGGAGGAGTACAGCTTCGGCACGGTGAGCACCATGAGCGTCAAGGCTGTGGTGAGCAAGGGCGTGCCCTTTGTCACCTTCTACTCCGGCATCGGGGTGGACCGCACCTCCTTAGACCTGGACTACAACGGCATCACCGGGAGCTACAGCTCCACCAACGTGCACGGCAACGTGGGGGTGACCATCAAGCCGCTGCCGTTGCTCTATGCCAACATCGATTACATGTTCGCGGAGGCGTTCTCCGGGTTCAACGTCGGCGTGGGGGTGACGATCCGTTGACCGGCGGGGAGTGACCCGCATGGCCCGGAAGCGACTGGCCATTCTCGGCTCCACAGGCTCCATCGGCCGCAGTTGTTTGCAGGTGGTGGATGGCTTGGGGGACGAGTTTGTGGTGGCCTACTTGGCCACCCTCGATGACGCCGACATCGTGGCCGAGCAGGCCGTGAAGTACCACGCGCAGGCAGTGGCCATTGCCAGTGGGCGCTGCCCGGAGCAGGTGCGGCAGCAACTGCAGCAGCACGGCGTGGAGGTTTGGTTGGGGCCGGAAGCGACCATGCGGGTGGCAGCGGCTCCGGACTATGACCTGCTGGTGAACGCCGTGCTGGGGGCGGCAGGACTGCTGCCGACCTTGGCCGCCATCGACCAGGGCAAGAGCGTCGCGCTGGCCAACAAGGAGACCTTGGTGGCCGGGGGGGTGATCGTCATGCGGCGGGCTGCCGAGCGCCGGGTGCCCATCATCCCCATCGACAGCGAGCACAGCGCCCTCCTGCAGTGCCTGATGGGGGAGGACCGCAGCGCGGTGCGCCGGCTGATCCTCACGGCCTCCGGTGGGCCGTTCTTGGACTTGGATCCGGCCCTCTTCTCCCAGGTGACCGTGGAACAGGCGTTGGCGCACCCGAACTGGCGCATGGGCCCCAAAATCACCATCGACTCGGCGACGCTGATGAACAAGGGGCTGGAGGTAATCGAGGCGCACTGGCTTTTCGCCATGCCGGTGGCGAAGGTGGACGTGGTCATCCACCCGCAATCCATTGTGCACTCGTTGGTGGAGTTTGTGGACGGCTCGGTAAAGGCGCAACTGGGAGCGCCGGACATGCATCTACCCATCCAATTTGCCCTCACCTACCCGGAGCGCCGGCCGGGTTCGTGGCCCCGCCTTGACCTCACTCGCCACCAGCGCCTGGAATTCCGCCCGCCGGACTTGCAGCGGTTCCCATGTCTGAGTCTGGCCTACCAGGCGGCGCGCACCGGAGGGACGCTGCCGGCAGTGATGAACGCTGCCAACGAGGTGGCGGTGGCGATGTTCTTGGGGCGTAAGATTACCTTCGACCGCATCCCTCAGCTCATCGAGCAGACCATGGCAGCACACACGACCATCGCCGAGCCCAGTGTCGAGGACATCTTGGCCAGTGACGCCTGGGCGCGCGCCTACGTGGAGAGTCTTTGCCACCGGTAAGCAGTGCTGGCGCTGGCGCCGCTTTGCGAAGAAAGAGAAAGGTGCGATCAGAAGAATGGCGGTAAGAATCCTCACGACGGTTGTCTCGTTCATCTTTGTCTTCGGCATACTCGTCTTTGTGCACGAGTTCGGCCACTACCTTGCGGCGCGCCTGGCCCGCATTCGTGTTGAACGGTTCTACTTGGGTTTCGACCTGTTCGGCTTGCGCCTGCTCCGCTTGCAGCGCAAGGGGACCGAGTACGGCATCGGCCTGCTGCCGGTGGGCGGCTACGTCAAGATGGCCGGGTTTATCGACGAGAGCTTGGACGCAAAAGCCACCGGCGCGCCGGACGAATTCATGTCCAAGAACACCTGGCAGAAGATGTACGTGCTCTGCGCCGGCGTGCTCATGAATCTCATCTTCGGCTTTTTGGTCTACACGGTGCTTTCTTTTGGCGTGCGGGTGCCGCAGAGGCCGGAAGGCGTGGATTCCCGCTCGCTGCCCCCGGTGGTCGGCGAGGTCATCCCTGGCATGCCGGCAGCATTAGCAGGGATGGCACCTGGGGCTGAGATAGTGGCGGTGGACCAGGTGCCGGTCTCCTCCTGGGGCGAGCTTACGGCGCGCGTGCACCGCGCTGCAGGGCGGCCTCTGCTTGTCACCTGGCGGCAGGGCGACTCGCTCATCACGCGCACCGTGGTGCCGAGAAGCTCGTGGGCTCTCGAGGGGTGGTCGCTGCGTCCCTTGGGGCTCATCGGCATCGGGCCGCATATTGCGCAGGAGGTGGTCGGTCCCTCGCGGCGCGTCAAGCCGTGGGAGGCCGTGGCCATCGGCTTTGCCCAGACCAGCTACGCCTTCCGCATGACCTTCGCCAGCGTGAAGGGGCTGGTCACGGCCCAGGTCTCTTGCAGTGAGGTGGCAGGACCTTTGGGCATCGCGCGCATCTCGGCCAGCTCTGGGCAGCGGGTGGCGGAGGCAGTGCGCCAGCGGCGCGGAGTGGCCGAAGCTGCGGGACAGCTCTTGTCGCTGGTGGCCCTGTTCAGCGTGACCCTGGCGCTCATCAACATCCTGCCGGTGCCGGCCCTGGATGGCGGCCACCTGGTGGTGGTGATCGTCGAGGGAATCCGCCGCAAGCCACTGCCGGTGAAGGTGCGCATGGTGATCCAATGGATCGGCATGGTGCTCATTTTCGCCTGCTTCTTGTTGCTCACCTACAACGACGTGATGCGCAAGATGCCGTGAGATGGGCGCCCGGGCGGGGACGGAAGGCGTTGTCCTGCCAGGCGCGCGACCATGGGCGTCCGCCCAGGGCGTTAAAATCGCAAGAACAGCTTGACGACGAGTGGCTTTTTTGGTAATTTTGACCGGTGGCGGGAGTCGGCCGGATGAGGTGGGATCACTTCTGGGAGAAAGGGGGCGCAGGCTGCCCCGGAGGCAGAAGGACTGGACCAAGCGGAGGGCCGATATGAGGTTGGCAGAGCGGATGAGCAGACTGGGTACGGAAACAGCCTTCGAGGTATTGGCGAAAGCAAAGGCCCTGGAAGCGGCAGGCAAGAAGATTATCCATCTGGAGATCGGCGAGCCGGACTTTGACACGCCAGAGCACATCAAGGAGGCGGCCATCAAGGCGCTGCGCGATGGCAAGACTGGCTACTGCCCTGCGGCGGGCATCAAGGAGCTCCGCG
The DNA here is from genome assembly GCA_024655945.1 of candidate division KSB1 bacterium. NCBI lineage: Bacteria > Pseudomonadati > Candidatus Zhuqueibacterota bacterium. The sequence goes on along the minus strand of JANLFK010000003.1, from coordinate 19,814 downwards.
AGGCCATCGCTGCCGATGTGGGGGCACGGCGCGGCCTTTCTGTCTCCCCGGAAGAGGTGGTGGTCACCCCAGGGGCTAAGCCGATCATGTACTTCGTCATCACCGCCCTGGTCGATCCCGGTGACGAGGTGCTCTATCCGAACCCCGGGTTTCCCATCTACGAGTCGGTGATCGAGTTCACGGGCGGCAAGGCAGTGCCGATCCCGTTGCGCGAGGAGCGCAACTTTAGCTTCGATGTGGATGAGTTTCGCTCCTTAGTGAGTGACAAGACCAAGCTCATCATCCTCAATTCGCCACAGAACCCCACCGGCGGCGTGTTGAGCCGGCAGGACCTGGAGGTGATCGCCGAGGTGGCCATGGCCCGCGACATCTGTGTCCTGTCGGACGAAGTGTACAGCAACATCCTCTACGAGGGCAGCTTCGTGAGTATCGCCACGCTGCCGGGGATGCGCGAGCGGACGGTGATTTTGGACGGCCTGTCCAAGACCTACGCCATGACCGGCTGGCGATTGGGCTACGGGGTGATGCCCCGGGAGCTGGCGCGGCACGTGGAGCGCCTGACGATCAACACGGTCTCCTGTACCTCGCACTTTAGCCAGTACGGGGCGATTGCGGCCATCAACGGGCCGCAGGAGCCGGTGGCAGCCATGGTGGCCGAATTACGCCGCCGCCGTGACTACATCGTCGAGGCGCTCAACAAGATCAAAGGGGTGAGGTGTGTGAAGCCGCAAGGGGCATTCTACGCCTTCCCGAACATCACGGGCACCGGGTTCAGCTCCAAGGAACTGGAGCGGCGCCTGTTGGAGGAGGCGGGCGTGGCGACTCTTTCCGGCACAGCCTTTGGCAAATACGGCGATGGCTACCTGCGGCTGTCCTATGCCAACTCGCTGGAGAATATCAAGACGGCTCTGGAGCGCTTTGCCGCCCTGGTCTCATGAGCGCGCCGTCGTAGGCTCTTGGCAAGATGCGTGATCAGTGGTGGAACAGAAAGGACTGAGCGGGAATGGAGCCGAAGAAGACTGGCCTTTACGAGGTGCACAAGCGACTGAACGCCAAGTTGGTGCCGTTCGCCGGCTACTGGATGCCCATCCAGTACACGAGCATCGTGAGCGAGCATCGGCGCGTGCGCACCACCGTGGGCGTGTTCGACGTGTCACACATGGGGGAATTCATCATCCGCGGCCCAAAGGCGCTGGAGTTCCTGGAGCGCATGACCATCAACCAGGTGAGCGCCCTTGAGATCAACCGCCTGCAGTACTCGGCCATGTGCTACCCAGACGGCGGCATCGTCGACGACCTGTTGGTCTACCGCCTGCCTGAGCATTACATGATGGTGGTGAACGCCTCCAATCTGGAGAAGGATTTCGCCTGGCTCCTGGACCACCTGATCAAGGACGTGAGCTTAGAGAACGTCAGCGACGAGACCACGCTGTTGGCGGTGCAGGGGCGCTACGCCCAGGCCACCCTGCAAAAGTTGACGAGCCTGGACCTGAGCAAGATCAAGTACTACTGGTCACAGCGGGGCCGGCTGGCCGGAGTGGACATGCTCATCTCGCGCACCGGGTACACGGGCGAAGACGGCTTCGAGATCGGCTTCGACCGCCGCTACTCCGAGCAGGTCTGGGAGGCGGTCATGGAGGCCGGCAAGGAGTACCAGATCGAGCCGATAGGGCTGGGGGCGCGAGATAGCCTGCGCCTGGAGATGAAGTACTGCCTGTACGGCAACGACATCGACCAGACCACTAACCCGCTGGAGGTAGGCTTGGGGTGGATTACCAAGCTGCAGAAGGGCGACTTTATCGGCCGCGAAGCGCTGCTGCGGGTCAAGGAGCAGGGCCTGCGGCGCAAATTGGTCGGCTTCGAGATGGTGGAGAAGGCCATCCCGCGCCCCGGCTACCCCATTGTCAAGGATGGCAAGCAGGTGGGGCACGTGACCAGCGGCACCTTCTCGCCAAGCTTGGACAAAGGAATCGGCATGGGCTATGTGCCCACTGAGCTGGCGGAGGTGGGGAGCATCTTTGCCGTACAGATCCGGGGCCAGGAAGTGCCGGCGGTGGTGGTGCAGACGCCGTTCTACAAGAGACCGTATTGAGGGGAAACAGTGAAGGTTGACGTCTGTCTTGTGCCCGGGGAGCTCAATTACTGCCAGGTGGCGAATCGAGCGGTGGTGGTGATCGACGTGCTGCGCGCCAGCACGACCATCGTTACGGCGCTGGCGCATGGCTGTCGAGCGATAATCCCAGTGGAGGAGGTAGAGCAAGCCAAGCGCATCGCCGCCACCATCGGCGACCAGCACGTGCTGCTGGGCGGAGAGCGCGGCGGCGTGCGCATCGATGGTTTTGCGCTGGGCAATTCGCCGCGGGAGTACCGTGGCGCCAACCTGCGGGACAGCACCGTGGTGTTTACCACCACCAACGGCTCGCGCCTGTTTCGCATGGTGCAAAATGGTGCGCCGGTGCTGGTGGGAGCACTGGTCAATGCCGGGGCGGTGGCGCAGGCCTTGGTACAGGAAGGAGGCGACGCCGTGCTGGTCTGTGCTGGCCGGGAAGGACGTTTTTCTGCGGAGGACTGCTTCTGCGCCGGGCTGCTTTTGCATCGCCTGCGGCAGCTCTTGCCCGGCCAGGTGGAGCTCAGCGACGCGGCGCAGGCGACGGGACGCTTCTTTTCGGCGCGGCAAAGCGCGCTGAAGGTGCTGCAAGGGGGCGAGCACGGCCGTTTCCTGGCGACCATCGGCTTTGGGCAGGACATCCCCGTCTGCGCGGAGGTGGACGCCTACCAGATCGTGCCCCAATATGCGGACGGGGTCATTCGGACGCGCCGGCGGTAGAGCAGGCGGGTCTCTGGAGGCGCAGAATTCGGAGAGCGACAACCGCAATGGGCGTGAATAGGCAGCCCCTGCACTTCTGGCCTGAAGCATGCCGTGGCCAGTTGGCAGAGCGCGAAGGGAGGCCCCTTTCGCGGCCTCTGTGCGCATGGAGCGCGGCGAGGGAGCTGGTGAGTTACTCGGCCTCGGCCCCCGTGCGCTTGTCGCCGATGAGACGAGTAAGCGCGGAGGGGAGGAGCAGTCGTCCCAGAAGGCGATTGACAGAGCAGCGACCCCAGTGGCGGGCGGAGGACCTGTGGAGGCCTTGCGGCGGTAAGGCTCTGCACAAGCCTTCTTGCCTTTTCAGTCAAAGGCAGTGGCGGTAGAAGCCATGGTCACAGCAGGCAGAATGCACAGCGGGCGGGCCGCCATCGACTTTTCCCTGTACGGCATCATCGACTGTGGCTGGCTGCGTGGCCGCGAGATAGCCGCAGTGGTTGAGGCAGCCATCGCCGGCGGGGTTACCGTGGTGCAGTACCGGGACAAGGTGTCCTCGGGGCGGCTCTTTTATGAGAATGCCCTGGCGGCGCAGCGGGTCTGTGCGGCGCATGGTGTGCCGTTTCTCGTCAACGACCGACTGGACATAGCCATGGCGGTGTATGCCGACGGGGTGCACGTGGGGCAGGAAGACCTGCCGGTGGCGGTGGTGCGTCGCGTGGCCGGCCCGGAAATGCTCATCGGCGCCTCTGCCGGTACGGTGGCGGAGGCATTGGCGGCAGAGGCAGAAGGGGCTGACTACGTGGGCGTGGGAGCCATCTTTCCCACGGCGACCAAGCCCGATGCTGACCTCTCCTCGCTGCAGCGGTTGCGGGAAATCTGTCAGCGGGTGCGGTGCCCGGTGGTGGCCATCGGTGGCATTACCGCACAGCGCGTGGCGGAGGTCATGGCGGCGGGCGCGCACGGGGTGGCGGTCATCTCGGCGCTCATGGACGGCGATGTGCAGGCCAACGCCCGCCTGCTCAGGGAGAGCATCAGGCGCTGCAAGGAGGTGGATCGGCGGTGAAAGTCAGGGAGCGCGACATGCGGGTGGTCAAGCGCCCGCGGCCGGAGGAGACGGTGGTGGCCATGCGCCGCAGGGAAATCCTGGGCGTGATGCTCATCTACTTGGCGGTCATGCTCCTGTTGGCCTTGATCTCTTATCACCCCAATGAGCGCCCGGGCCAGGTGAGCTTTGGCTCGGCGCGCAACTTGCTCGGGTTGGCTGGGGCGTACATTTCCTACTTTCTCTTCCGCTACACCATTGGCTACCCGTCGATGGTGGTGCCGCTGCTCTGTGCGCTGTGGGGATGGGTGCTGCTCCGCGACGGCTCCCGCGCCACGGCCAGGCGCTGGAGCATGCACATGGTCGCCTTAGCCTTCTACGCGGCAATCCTGCTCGCCCTTCCCCAGGTGGCCATACACGACGGCGACTTTCGCGCCAGCGAACTGGCCGGTACCTTGGGCCTGCTCCTGGCCCGCCTGATCGTTGGGGTATTCGGCCTCACCGGCTGTGTCATTCTGCTCATCGCCCTGATGATGCTCATGGTGATCTCCGCCACGCAGGTGAGCATAGGCAGTACCTTGTCGCGGTTGGGCGACAAGGTGAGGGGGTGGTGGCAGTCATTCAGGAAACGTCGTCTCGTCGCTCGTCAGGATGCGAAGACGCGCACCCGGCAAGAGGAGCTGGTCAGGGGGGCGCTGCAGGTGGCCTCCGCTGCGCGGCCAGTCACCCAGCAGGCGCCGGCGGTAGAAGCCGAACCGTCTCCTTTAGGGCCGGCGCAGTTGGAGCTGGCGATGGCCAGGGCGCAGGCCCGCCCCGGAATGCAGCCACCGCCCGCGCCACAGCCTGAGGAGGAGGAACGCGAGTACCAGTTCCCGAGCCCCGAGCTCCTGGACGCACCTCCTGACCGCGAGGTGTTGCTCACCCGTGAGGAGCTGTTGGAGGACGCGCGCCTTCTGGAGACCCGGTTGCGTGAGTTCGGCGTGCGCGGGCGCGTGGTGGAGATCAACCCCGGCCCGGTGATCACCCGCTACGAGGTGGAGCCGGCCGTAGGGGTGAAGGTCAGCCAGTTCACCAGCCTTGCCGATGACCTGGCCTTAGTGCTGCGCGCGCGCCGCATCCGCATTGTCGCGCCCATCCCAGGCAAGGCGGCCGTGGGCATCGAAATCCCCAACCCCAGGCCGGCCACGGTCTACTTGCGCGAAGTCATCGATTCGCCGCAGTTCCAGGAGGCGGAATCGGTGCTCACCATGGCCATGGGCAAGACCATCTCCGGCGAGATCTTCACCGCCGATCTGACCACCATGCCGCACCTGCTCATCGGCGGCTCCACCGGTTCCGGAAAAAGCGTATGCCTGAATACCATCATCGCCAGCATCCTGTTCAAGGCGCACCCGTCGCAGGTGCAGTTGGTGCTGGTAGACCCCAAGCGCTTGGAGCTGAGCGCCTACGCGCGTCTCAAGGAGCACCACGTCACCTATTTGGAGGGTCTGGATGAGACGGTGGTGACCAACGCCGCCAACACCATCGCCGTGCTGCGCAGCTTGGAGGTGGAGATGGAGCGCCGCTACCGGGTGCTCAACGAGGCCGGGGTGCGCAACATCGAGGAGTACAACCAGAAGGTGAGCAGGCGTCAGATCAAGGGAAAGGAGGGGCAGCCGGCCCGTCCGCTGCAGTATGTGGTACTGATCATCGATGAGCTTGCCGACCTGATGCTCACCGCAGCGCGCGAGGTGGAGGAGCCCATCGCCCGCCTGACGCAGATGAGCCGCGCCGTGGGCATTCACCTCATCGTGGCCACGCAGCGGCCGTCGGTGGATGTGATTACCGGGGTCATCAAGGCGAACTTTCCGGCGCGCATCGCCTTCCAGGTGGCCTCCAAGGTGGACTCGCGCACGATTATCGACCAGAACGGCGCGGAGCAGTTGCTTGGGCGCGGCGACATGCTCTTCTTGCCGGCGGCCTCTCCCGAGCCTATTCGCTTGCACAACGCCTACATCTCCACCGAGGAGATTTCGCGGCTCATCGATCACATCCAGCGGCAGCCGAAAGTGGTGCCCAAGTTCGTGCTGCCGGCCTGGCTGGAGGAGCAGGTGCCGGGAGTCGCCTACCGCGGCGACCGGGAGCGGGACCCCCTGTTTACGGAGGCGGCGCGCATCGTGGTCACCCACCAGCAGGGCTCGGTCTCCATTCTGCAGCGGCGACTGAAAGTGGGGTATTCGCGGGCGGCACGGCTCATCGATGAGTTGGAGGCGGCCGGCATCGTCGGGCCGTTCGAAGGGGCGAAGGCCCGCGAGGTGTTAGTGGACGAAGACGGCTTGGCGGAGATGGGGTTGCTTTAGAAAACTTGCCGGAGGCAGAGCACAATGTTCAGGCGGCTTTACGAAATGGCGGTAGCGGTGCTCGTGGCGACGAGTAGTTTGTCCTTGCCGGCAGAGGCGCAGCAGCTGGACGGGCAGGCGGTGGTGCGCAAGGTGAGGGCGACCTTCGAGTCCCTGAAGAGCATGCGCGCGCGCTTTACGCAGATCTTCGAGTGGAAGCTGGTGGGCGAGAGCCAGAAGACCTCCGGCTCGCTGGCTGCGGCCAAGGGCGACTGCTATCGCATCGAGACCGATGACCAGCTCATCGTCACCGACGGCAAGACGGTGTGGAACTACAGCAAGGCCAACAAGCAGGTCATCATCGACGAACTGGGCAAGACGGCGGACGCGCCGCTGATGCGCGACCTCATGCTGCGCTACGCCGAAGGCTACACGGCGGTGCTGAAAGGCCAGGAGGCCATCGGCGGCAGCGACTGCTACGTGGTGGAGCTGCGCCCGAAAGGGGAGGAGTTCATCACCGCCGTGACCCTCTGGGTGGATGGCAAGCTGTGGATTCCGCTGCGCGTGCGGCAGATGGATGTGAATGACAACGTGAACCTCTATGAGCTGCAGGACGTGGAGTTGAATGTGACTCTGGCTGGGTCGCTGTTCACCTTTCAGCCGCCGGCCGAGGCGGAGGTGATTGATATGAGGTGAGCGGGGGGCAACCGAGCGGTCGTGGTGGGCGAACCTCCCGGAGGTTTTGAGGGTGCGGGTTTGCGATCGTGACATTTCCGTAACCGCACAAAAAATTACTTGACTTTTTCCAGCGCCTTTCGTATATTGCGCTTGACTTTCACAAGCGGGTGCGCCTGCGGGACAGGCACCGCGGCTCCTCCTGGCAGGGGGATCCCCTGACCAACAACGTGAGAGTACCCCAGGCTGCGCCCGTGGGCGCGAGGCCAAAGAGGCCGTTTCGTACCTCGCGCAAGTGGCAATGAGCGAGCGGGGGAACGGGGACTTTGCTTTCTCCCTTGAGGGAAACGGGGCGCCAAGGGAACTCGGGGATGTGGGCAGGGGTGGCTCTCGATTTCGTAACGCTACTGGCTGCACCGAGCAAGGGGCCTGAGATGAGCCTCAGAGGTGCCGTCAAGAGGCGGTTGCAACCCCGGCCTGGTCTGCGGGCGGCGCTCATCATGGTGCTCGTGGCGGCGGCAGGGGTGAGCGCCGGCTGCGGCATCTCCACCGGTGCGCCACTCGCCTTGGGAGCAGCGGTGCTCTTTGCCGCCTGCGCGCTGGCGGTGGCAACCATACATTGAGCCCCTGTGGTTGCCGCGCTGCAAAGGGGGTTGCTCAGAGAACAGGGGAGTGCTCTGGTGCACCTGACCACAGTCTCTTCTCAGGTGCCCGGATCGTTCCGCTACTGTCCGCTGCAGCCCTGGACAGGGTGATGCGGACAAATCTTCACGCTCTTCTTCAGGGGGGAGGGACCTCAAGAGCACAACAGGGTTGGATGGGTTGCGGTGAGACGGGAGGCGCAGGGTGCCCTGAGGCGCCTGGCACGGTCAACGTTTTCGTCGGAGTGGCGTTCTCTGGTCGCCACCGACCTTTGGCTCTGGAGTAGCGACCGCTGTGAAGCTGACGATCCGGTAGAGGCAGATGACGATGACGGTACGATCGCGGATCAGCAGAGGGGAGCAGACGAGCCGACGCAGGCTCGCTGTTCCTGCTTGGCCAGGGGAAAGGCTGGGGTACGGCCAGGTGCAGTGCGCGCGCACTCCGTCTACCGCGCACGGCCACACCGCAACGCCCTGCAGCAGCGACGATGAGGGGGAGCCGCACACCAACTTTTTCCGCAAGGGCAGCGCGAGCGCCTCTCCAGGCAACGATAAACCGCTCAGCCGCCTGCCAGTGCTCCTTTCTCACCAGAAGACAATTTCTTGCGGCCGTACGCACACCCGCACGCTACCGCATGTCCGCGATTGCGGCAAGGCTCCACACCGTGCGACCGCTCCTACCCTGCGCTGGGCGGGAGCGCTCCGGCCTGGCGTGATGGCTGAGACGGCGAGCTGCTATGAGCTCATCGTCGCGCAGCAAGAGAGCGGGCGGCAAGAGGCGCAAGCTTTGGGCGTGGTGGCGAGACGCGGAGCGCCCAGCTGTCGCAAGGGCGGAGGCCGGAACGGCACGGCGCGAAACGCTGCACGAGCCAGGGAGCCGTGGCCGGATGGCATTGCGGTGAGAGTGATCGGCACAAGATGGGGGCGCAAGAGGGAGATGGCACGGTGATGATGACGAGACATGGAACATTCCATGCTTTGGCGTGCGGCGTCCTGCTCCTGTGGGCGGGTCTTGCGCTGGCCCAGCAGACCACCGGTGGCCTTGCTGCGCCCCAGGCGGCCCGCTACTTCTTGGGCAGGGAGGACGAAATCCTCATGCAGGTGAACGTGTGGGGATTTGTCCGGCAGCCGGGACAGTACATGGTCCCCTACGATACCGACCTCATCAGCCTCCTCTCCTACGCGGGCGGGCCACGGGAAGAGGCGAAGATCAAGAGCGTCAAGGTAATTCGCGCAAGCAGCGGCGAGGGCGGGGCTCCGCAGGTCATCGAGGTGGACGTGAAAAAGTTTCTCAAATCGGCTGACGCGTCCATGATCCCCAGGCTGAAGCCGGGCGACACCGTGGTGGTCTCGGGCACCACTTTCCATTTCGTCAGCAAATTCTTCGAATTCGTCTGGCGCATCGCCCTGGTGGTGCAGATCGTGTTCATGGCCGACTATTACAGCCGGCAGGCGCGACGTTAGCAGTCCTGCAGTGAGGTTCTTACCATGCAAGAGCCTATCCAACGACAGGTGTCCCTGAAGGACTATATGCGCGTCCTTTATCGGGCGCGGTGGATCATCCTCATCTGCTTTCTGGCGGTCGTGGGGTCCACTGCTTTCTTCACCTTCCGGGCGGAACCCATCTACCAGGGCACGGCCAAGCTCATGATCCAGGATGAGGGCGGCGTCGGCAGGATGGTGTTCGACGTCACCGGCTACATGAAGAAAGAGACCATGATCAACAACCAGGTGGAGATCTTGAAGAGCCGGTCGGTGGCGGAGAGGGTGGTGCAGAGCTTGGAGGCCTCGCCGCACGCAGCGACGCTGCGCATCTTAGGCAACGAGCCAGAGAACGGCGAGAAGCGCGGGGGAGGGCGGCTGGGGATCTTCGGCTCTAAGAAGGTGCTCTCTCCTGAGGAGGAGGCGCGCGCCCGGCGCGAGGCGGCCATCAAGGCGATCCGCACGAGCATCAAGGTGACGCCGGTGCGCAGCAGCGACATGATTAACCTCTCTTTCGAGGCGCCCTCCGCCTTTGAGGCGGCCTTTGTCACCAACACCATTGCCGACGAGTTCAAGAAGTTCAACCAGGCGCAGAGCCAGGCCGAGGTGCGCCAGGTGAAGCAGTTCTTGGAGGAGCAGTTGGGGCTCATTCAGGAACAGCTCAGCCGCTCCGAAGAGGCGCTGCGTGCCTACAAGGAGCGCGAGCGGGTGGTGGCCCTGGATAAGGAAACGGAAGAGCTGGTGCGCAAGGCCGCACAGTTCGAGTCTATGCTTAAGGAAGCGCAGACGGCTCTTGCCGAAAACAAGGAGCGGCTCAAGTTCATCGACGAGCAGTTGGAGAAGAGTCGCCAGCACTTTGACATCGACGCGGTGTCGGCCAGCCCTTACCTGCAGGAGATCAAGCGGCAGTTGGCGGAGAAAGAGGCCAGCCTGGCCGTGTTCATGGCGCAGTTGGTGGAGGTAGGCGCCTTGGAGGAAAAGCGCAGCGACATCCTGTTGCGGCAGAAGCAGATCGAGGCCCTCAAGGACAAGTTCAAGGAGGAGGTCACGCGCCTGGCCGCCTCCGAGATGCTCGACCCCATGAGCGTGTCCACCGCCCTTTTCCAGCGCAAGATCGAAGTGGAGACCGAGCTGCAGTCGCTGCAGCCGCGCGTGGAGGCGTTGCAGGGGATCGTCAACCGCTTCAACCGCGAGATGGAGGCTCTGCCGGAGAAAGCCTTGGAGTTAGCTCGCCTGCAGCGCGCCGCCCAGGTGGACGAAAAGCTCTATGTCATGCTGCAGGAAAAGTACCAGGAGTCGCGCATCACCGAGGTGGGGCAATTGGGCAACGTGACCGTGATCGACCGGGCGGAGGTGCCGTTAGCGCCGGTAAAGCCCAAGAAGCAGCTGAACCTTATGCTCGGGGCGATCATCGGGCTGATGCTCGGCTTGGGCTTTGCCTTTGTGATGGAGTACATGGATACCTCGGTGCGCAGCATTGAGGACGTGGAGGCGCTGGGCCTGAACCTGATGGGCACCATTCCGGTGATCCGTGCCACGCAGCGGGACGGGCGCCCGGAAGAGGGGCCGGGCCAACGCTTAGACGACGAGACACGGCTGATCGAGGCGCGCCTGGTCACGCATCTCCGCCCCAAGTCGCCGGTGGCCGAGTCCTATCGCAGCCTGCGCACCAGCATCCAGTTCGCGCGCAGCGACACGCCGGTGCGCACCATTCTGGTCACCAGCGCCGGACCCAAGGAGGGGAAGTCCACCACCGTGGCTAACTTGGCCATCACCATGGCGCAGCTCAACACGCGCACGGTGCTGGTGGATGCCGACCTGCGGCGGCCGGTGCTGCACAAGCTGTTCGGCCTGCGCCGCGACATGGGCCTGACCAATCTGCTCGTGGGCAAAGCGACCCTGGACGAGGTGCTGCAGAGCACGGCGGTGGACAACCTGAGCGTGGTGCCGGCCGGAGTACTGCCGCCCAACCCGTCTGAGCTGCTCGGCTCGCAGCAGATGCAGGCCTGCATGGAACAGTTCCGCCAGCGCTTTGATGTGGTGCTGTTCGACAGTCCCCCGGTGATCGCGGTGACGGACGCGTCGCTCTTGGGGCGTTTGGTCGACGGCGTGCTGCTGGTGGTCAACTCCGGGAGCACCAACCGCGAGGCCTTGCTGCGCGCCAAGGAGGTGTTGGACCAGGTGCACGCACCGGTGTTGGGCGTGTTGCTCAACAAGATCACTGCAACCAACATGTACGGCAGCTATTATTACTATTACTACTACCGCTATTACTACTACGGCGACGGGGAGAAGAAGGAGGAAAAGGTGAAGAAGCGCAGGCATCGCGGCAGCGAGGTCGCGTAAGCCTGCCGCATAGGTGAGCAAGCTGCGTGGGAAGCGGGGCGCGCCACAGGTGAGGAGAGGCAGGTCGGGTCGGTCGGGGAGTTGCGCTTCCCACGCCAACTGAGCGCCCCTGGGAGGGGATGAGGTGATGTGGAGATTGTTCCACGCATGCCCGGCGTGAGCATGCCGGTGTGCCGCGGGCAGTGCGCGTGCCTTGTTCTGCAGGGAGAGTGGCTCTCTGTAAGTGACAGGGCGGTAGCACGCCCGGAGAAGGGGGAAGCTCTGATGATTAACCAGACAGACCCCTACTGGTACGCATTTGTGACCCGACCGCGCCACGAAAAGCGCGTGGAGAAACAGCTGCGCGGCAACGGCGTCGAGTGCTACCTGCCCCTGCATCGCACCCTGCACCAGTGGAAGGACCGGCGCAAATACGTGGAGGTGCCGCTCTTTTCCTGTTACATCTTTGCCCACATCTCTTACTTCAAACGCTACGACGTGCTCAGCGTGCCGGGCGTGGTGCGCATCGTGTCCATCGGTAACCAGCCTACCCCTGTGCGCGATGAAGAGATCGAGGCGGTGCGCACCCTGCTTGCCAGCAAGACGAGCTTTGAGCTGAGCCAGGAGTTGCACTATGGCGACCGCGTGCGCATCGTCGAGGGGCCGCTGGCCGGCGTGGAAGGGGAGTTGGTGGACTTTCGCTGCGGGCAGAAGGTGGCGCTCAACGTGGGGGTGACCGGCCAGTCGCTGCTGGTGGAGGTGGAGCAGGGCAAGTTGGTGCGGGTGGCCGCCTGCCAAGGGGGCGAAAAGTCCGCCGCCAAGTGGGCCGCACGCTGGCGCGCCATGGGGCTCCCCCTGCGGGGCTAAGGAGGAAAGGGTGGCGTTCTATTTGGTCACCGGCGGGGGCGGATTCATCGGCTCGCATTTGGTGGAAGAGCTGCTGCGGCGCGGCGACCGGGTGCGCGTGCTGGACAACTTTGCCACCGGCAAACGCGAGAACCTCGCGGCGCTGCTTGCCATCCTGCGCGAGGAACAGCCGCAGGCGGATTTTGCCGGCCGCCTGGAGGTCATCGAAGGGGATGTGCGCAGCTACCACATCGTGCGCGAGGCGGCGGAAGGCGTGGACTTTGTCCTGCATCAGGCGGCGCTGCCGTCAGTGCCCAGGTCGGTTAAGGATCCCATCACCAGCAACGAAGTGAACGTGGTGGGCACGCTGAACATCCTCAACGCCGCCAAGGAGACTGGGGTGAGACGCATTGTCTACGCCTCTTCCTCGTCCATTTACGGCGACCTGGAGACGCTGCCCAAGACCGAGGACATGCTGCCCAAGCCGCTCTCCCCTTATGCGGTGTCCAAGTTAGCCGGAGAGAAATACTGCCAGGTCTTCACCCGGCTGTACGGTTTGGAGACCGTCTGCTTGCGCTACTTCAACGTGTTCGGGCCGCGCCAGGACCCGGCGTCGCAGTACTCGGCGGTGATCCCCAAGTTCATCAGGCTCATTGCCAAGGGGCAGCGGCCGACCGTGTACGGTGACGGCACGCAGTCGCGGGATTTCACCTACGTGGGCAATGTGGTGCAGGCGAATCTGTTGGCGTGCGAAGCCGGGGCTGAGGAGTGTTCCGGCGAGGTGTTCAACATCGCCTATGGCAGACGGGTGACCATCAACGGGTTGGTGCGCCTGCTCAATGAGCTGTTGGGGAAGAGTGTGGAGCCGGTCTACGCCGAACCGCGGCTTGGTGATGTGAAGCACTCGTTGGCCAATATCGGTAAGGCGCGACAGTATCTCGGCTACAACCCGGAGACTGACTTTGCCGAGGGACTGCGGCGCTGCATGGCGTTCTTCATGGGACAGGAACAGGTCGCAGAAGGAGAAGGAAAGGAAGCAGTGCATGGCTAATTTTGCGGTGGTGGGTGCTGGACGTTGGGGAAAGAATCATGTGCGGACGCTGCACGAGTCGGGCAAGCTGCGGGCAATCGTCGAGACCGACCCTGGGCGGCGCCAAGAGATGGCGGCGCTCTACCCGAAGGTGGCTGTGTACGCCAGCGTGCAGGAGTCGCTTGCGGCTGATGTGGACGGCTACGTGGTGGCCACACCGGCGGCGAGCCACTTTGCGGTGACTAAATTCCTGTTGGAGCAGGGCAAGCATGTGCTGGTGGAAAAGCCGTTGGCATTGAGTTCCAAGGACGCGGCAGAGCTGGCCGACCATGCCGACCGCAAGGGGTGCAAGCTGATGGTGGGACATGTGTTGCTCTACCATCCGGCGATTCGCAAGATAAAGGAACTGTTGGACCAGGGGCAGCTGGGCAAGCTGCAGTACATGTACAGCAACCGCCTCAACTTGGGCACGGTGCGCACCGAGGAGAATATCCTGTGGAGTTTTGCGCCGCATGACATCTCCATCTTCCAGTACTTTGTGGGCGCCATGCCGGAGGCGGTGGTGTGCGAAGGGGGGGTGTTCCTGCAGCCGGACGTGCACGACACCACCATGACCGTGCTCCGCTATCCGGAAAATGTGGTGGGACATATCTTCGTCAGCTGGTTGCATCCGTTCAAGGAGCACCGGCTGGTGGTGATCGGCTCCAAGGGGATGGTGTCCTTCGAGGACTCGAGTGCGCGCAAGGAGCTGCTCTTTTACGAGAAGGGGATCGACTGGGTGGCCGGCGAGCCGGTGACGCGCGAAGGGATGACGCGGGCCATCGACTATGAGAAGAAGATGCCACTCACCGAGGAGCTGCGCCACTTTGTGGAGTGCGTGGAGCAGGACAAGGTGCCGTTTACCGACGCGCGCGTCGGGGTGGAGGTATTGCGCATTTTGGAGATGGCGGAGGCGAGTCTGAAGAAGGTGGCGCCTCGGCCGCCGGCGCGGGAGTTTTACGCCCACGAGAGCGCGGTGGTGGACAAGGGGGCCAAGATCGGCAGGGGCACGAAGATCTGGCATAACTCGCAGGTGCAGGCCGGGGCGCAGATCGGCGAGAATTGCGTCATCGGCCACAACTGCTTTGTGGCGGGCAGGGCGGTGCTGGGCAATGGGGTCAAGTTAGAGTCCAATGTGGACGTGTGGGACCTGGTGACGCTGGAAGACTATGTGTTTGCCGGGCCGTCGGCGGTGTTCACGAACGACATCAATCCGCGCTCGCGTTATCCCAAGGCAAAGTACCCGCAGTACGGCAAGTGGGTGCCGACGTTGGTGAGGGAGGGCGCCTCTATCGGGGCGAACGCGACGATTGTCTGTGGGGTGACCATTGGCAGGCACGCGTTCATCGGTGCTGGGGCGGTGGTCACGCGCGACGTGCCGGATTATGGGTTGGTGGTGGGCTCGCCGGCGCGGCTGATCGGCTGGATGTGCGCGTGCGGCACGCGCCTGTCGCTGCCCAAAGAGGCGCCTGACGGTGCCGAGGCCCAGTGCCCCGCCTGTGCCCGCACCTACCGATTTACCTCGGGCTCCGTCGTGGAAGTCCCTCACGAATAGGGTGGGGAGGGGAAACAACAGGCGTGTACCTGCGTCCTTGGCGGGACTCGGCGTTCTTTGCGCGGATTCTCTCTCGCGAAGGCCGCCACGGTCGCCAAGGATTTTTGGTGGGTGGGGGGTGACAATAGAAGAGGCGTAGCGTTCTTTGCGGCACTTTGCGTCCTTGGCGTGAAACCCAAATGAAGCATTATGAGAAACTGCTGGCGGCGCTGGTGGCGGCGTGCAAGGAGGTCTACGGCGAGCGATTGGTGTCCGTGGCGGTCTTTGGCTCAGTGGGGCGAGGCACTGCGCGCCCAGACTCGGACATCGACCTGCTCATCGTCGCCAGCCCATTGCCGGACGGTCGGTTGGCGCGTGCGACCGAGTTCGAGGGAGTGGAGAGGCTGCTGCGCGCAGAGGTAGCAGCGCTGCACGAGGCAGGAGTGACCGCGGAACTTTCGCCCGTGTTCAAGACGCCGGAGGAGCTGGCGGCGGGCAGCCCACTGCTCTTGGACATGGTGGAGGATGCGCGCATCCTTTATGACAGGGGCAGGGTGTTGGAGGCGGCGCTTATGCGCCTGCGAGAGAGACTCCAGAAGCTCGGCGCGCGGCGCATCTGGCGCGGTGATGCCTGGTATTGGGACCTGAAGCCAGACTATCGGCCGGGCGAGGTATTCGAGCTGTGACCAACACGAGCTTGGCACAGGCCTACCTGACAAAGGCGCAAAAGCGCCTGCTGGCCCTGCGTGTGCTCCTGCAGCATGAGGCCTACTCGGACGTGGTGCGCGAGGCACAGGAAGTGGTGGAACTGGCGCTGAAGGGGATGCTGCGCCAGGCGGGTGTAGAGCCGCCCAAGTGGCATGACGTGGGCGCGCTGCTCGTGGAGCAGAGGGAGCGCTTTCCGGAGGAGGTGAGGCCCAGGGTGGAGGAGTTGGCACGCATCTCCAGCTGGCTGCGCAAGGAGCGGGAGTTCTCCTTCTACGGCGACGTGGATTTTGTGCCCACCGAGCGGTACTCGCGCCAGGATGCCGAGCGCGCCCTTGACGATGCCGAGCTGGTGGTGCAAGTTGCTTCGTTGGCCATCCCGAAATAGGTTTGCGGTTGTCCCCTCCTCATGGTTGCTGCTCTGGAGGGGGTGACAATAGAACAGGCGTAGCGTTCTTGGCGGCACTTTGCGCTCTTTGCGTGAAACCCGATGACAGAAAATGACATTGCGAGAGCAGTCCTGGATGCCGCGTTTGCGGTGCACACGAAACTCGGCCCAGGACTCTTCGAGACCGTCTACGAGGCGGCGCTGGCGCACGAGCTGCGCAGACGCGGCCTGCGCGTGGAACAGCAGAAAGACCTGCCCGTGCGCTATGACGACGTGCGCATCGACGTCGGCTTCCGCATGGACCTGCTGGTAGAGGACAAGGTGGTGGTGGAGCTCAAGTCGGTGGAGGAGGTGGCGCCGGTGCACAAGAAGCAACTGCTCACCTACCTGCGCCTGGCGGACAAACGCCTGGGCCTGCTCAGCAACTCAACAGCGCCCGCCTCAAAGAGGGCATCACGCGCATTGTCACTCAATTGCCCGAATGAGTATCCTTGCAAAGAGCGCCAAGATGTCGGCAAGAGCAAAGTGGGTTGGCAAGAGCGTCTTTATGGGGCGGTGGTGGGAACAATAGGAAAGTCATTGCGTCCTTTGCGAAACTTTGCGTGCTTTGTGTGACATCTTCCCTCGCCAGGGCCGCCACGGTCGCAAACGACTCCAAAGTTTTCCAGGCGGGGTTGGGGGGCAACAGTAAGAGCTGCATAGCGCTGTCGGCGGAGCTGTGCGTCCTTTGCGAGAATCGCCAATGAAAGTGGTGCTCGTCGCAGGGGCGCGGCCCAACTTTATGAAAGTGGCCCCCATCCTGAGGCGCCTGCGCGCCTACCCGGAGCACTTTGCCCCGGTGTTCGTCCACACCGGGCAGCACTACGACGCCGACATGTCCGACGTCTTCCTCGCCGACCTCGGCCTGCCGGAGCCGGACTACTACCTGGGCGTGGGCTCCGGCACGCATGCCGAACAGACCGCCGCGGTGCTGAAAGCCTTTGAACCGGTGGTGCTCGCCGAGCGGCCTGACCTAGTCATCGTCGTCGGGGACGTGAACTCCACCTTGGCTGCGGCCTTGGCGGGCGCCAAGCTCTGCGTGCCGGTGGCGCACGTGGAGGCTGGCCTGCGCTCCTTCGACCGCACCATGCCCGAGGAACTCAACCGCATCCTCACCGACCACCTGTGCGAGCTGCTCTTCACCACCTGTGAGGATGGCAACGGCAACCTGCGCGCCGAGGGCATTGGCGATGACAAGATTCACTTTGTCGGCAACACCATGGTGGAGTCGCTCTTGACCTTTCTGCCGCAGGCGGAAGGCTCGGCAATCGGCGAGAAGTTGCACGTCGGCCGCGGCGACTATTGCCTGGTGACCCTGCACCGGCCCTCCAACGTGGATGACCGCGATTCGCTGCGGGGCCTGTTCCGCGCGCTGCAGGAGATCGCCAAGGAGCTCAAGGTGATCTTTCCTGCGCACCCGCGCACGCAAAAGAGGCTGCGGCAGTTTGGGCTCTGGTCGCCCGCGGAGGGGCCCGGCAGCCTGGTGGTACTCGACCCGCTGGGCTACGTGGACTTTCTCTGCTTGGAGGCCAATGCGCGCCTGGTCATCACCGACTCTGGAGGCGTGCAGGAAGAGACGAGCATTCTCGGGGTACCGTGCCTCACGGTGCGCCAGAACACGGAGCGGCCGATTACCATCACCATGGGCACGAACGTACTGGTGGGGACGGACCCGGAGAGGCTGGTGGCAGAGGCCAAGCGCGTGCTGGCCGGGGACGGCAAGAGGGGGGGCGTGCCGCCGTTGTGGGACGAGCACGTGTCGGAGCGCATTGTGGCGGTGTTGATAGCATGGGGGGCAGGCGGCGATACGGACCGGCAGGCGACGCGCATGCCCGGGGCAGCAAGGGAGGCGTGAGGCGTGGGGCGAACCTCCGGGAGGTCTTGGCAGGCATGGCGAAGCGGCATATGGCCAGGCAGACCTGGTGGACCAACCTCCCGGAGGTTTGGAGGAGAGGTTAGGAGTTATGGCCAACCGGGCACGAGACTGGTACAGACAGGCCGAGCGGGATCTCCAGCAGGCAGAGGATTCCCGTGTTGCAGGACGGCATGAGTGGGCCTGTTTTGCCGCCCAGCAGGCCGCGGACAAGGCGGTGAAGGCACCGCACCTCCATGTGGGGCAGGAGGCATGGGGCCATGTGGTGGCAAAGCTCCTGAGCGCCTTGCCGGCGGAGGTCTCGGCCCCCAAAGAGCTGGTGGACAAAGCACGGGTGCTGGATTCCTTTTACATACCGCCGCGTTACCCGAACAGCTACCCGGAAGGTGCGCCGTTTGAACATTACGGTCCGCTGCAGAGCGAGCAGGCGATCGCCTATGCCGGTGAGATCCTTCAGTTCGTGCGTGCGCACATGGCCTGAGGTGGGGAGCGTCGATCGGGCCGTGCGGGGATGGGCGGAGGAGATGGCGAGGCAGCGCCCGGAGGTGGTGCGCATTGGCTACTTTGGCTCGTATGGGCGCGGCGACTGGGGCGTGGGGAGCGATGTAGACCTCATCGTGGTGGTACGGGAGTCGAAGGTGCCGTTGGTCGGCCGGGCTGCCGACTGGGACACGACGACGCTGCCGGTGCCGGCAGACGTGCTGGTGTACACGCAGGAGGAATGGTCCACACCCGGACTGCAGGAGCGTTTTGGCAAGGCGGCAGAAGAGGTCGTCTGGGTCTTGGAGAGGGCCTGAGGGGAGCTGGTTCGGCACTGACGCAACCTCCGGGAGGTTCTTGCGGGCATGGGGAAAGGGGCATATGGGCGAAGGAGACCTGGTAGGCCAACCTCCGGGAGGTTTGGAGGATTTGGGGGCGGGTGGATGCAAGGTCGCAGGATGATGTCGAGCGAACTGGAGCAGATTGCGGAGCGGCTGCGCCCTCGCGACACAGCGATCTTGGTTTGATGGTGATCATGGATACAGATGCACGGTTTTTGGATCGCTACGATGCCTTGCTTACGCCGATCGCCCGCGCGGTTGCGGAACGTGCCGTTGATTTGTTGATCTACACGCCGGAGGAGCTGCAGAACATCGCGCACCGTTCTTTCATCGCTGCGGCGTTGCGTGAAGCAGAGACGATTTATGAGCGTGAGCAAGAATCGCTATGAAGCAGAGCGTTGGCTGAGGACGGCAGAGGAAGACCTGCAGGCGGCAGAGACGTTGCTGGCGGCCGGTTGGTTCGCGCAGGCATGCTTTTGGGGGGAGTCTACCAGCCCTGGCAGCGGGGCCATTGGAGGCAAGGCAGCCTTAGAGGGTGAAAGCGACCACAGCGGTATAACCGTCTCCGTTTACGAACCCAAATTATGAATTGAGAATTAAAAATTAAGGATGAACACTGCGTTAAGGGAAGCTTGAGAAACCGAATATTGATTCTTAATTCTACATTCTTAATTCTTAATTTATCTTTGGGTGTTCCCCATGGAGAATATATCCTCGTGGCCCGAAAGGAGGGTTACGGCTGGAAGTATATCTACGATGTTGCCCTTAATAACTCTTCATTCATAATTCCCAATTTTTCATTGCTCCGGGAGGTGGAGGTGGGCGGAAATGTGACCCAGAACACAGTTTGGGAAGGCGACCGACATTATATAGTAACTTCGGATATAGTAGTTCCCACCGGGGTTACCTTGGCCATTGAGCCGGGAGCGGTCATCAGGTTTGATGGGTATTATAAGTTGAGGGTTGAAGGGAGGTTAATCTCGATCGGGGAAGAGAAGAGTATGATCGTCTTTACCTCGAATATGGAAAATCCCAAACAGGGTGATTGGAATAGAATCGAATTCAACCAGGCCGAAGGCGATAGCAAGCTGAGCTGGGCCAGGGTGGAGTGGGCAAACAGGGGGGTGGACTGTGAAGTTTCGTCCCCCTTATTGGAGCACGGGGTGATAAGGCATGCGGTAACTGGCCTGGTGGCCAATTCTGGTTCGGACCCCAGGATAGAGGGGAATTGGGTCTCGGATTGTGAAATAGGG